>CAMNJW010000118.1 GCA_946541845.1 uncultured Methanobrevibacter sp. | reverse complement strand
GATTTGGGATTGTTCGATGGTGATGCATTCGAATTTATTGATGTAATCAGAAGCTAAAGGTCATAACCTTTGCTTTTCAATTCTTTTTTTATTTCTCGCATAGCTTTTATATCTTCTTTTCGACCCACTTTAGTCACTACGCGATTAGCTTCCCTGAAACGGTTCAAGTATAACTCTTTTTGTTCGGTGCTGACCATATCAAAGCGTGTGAGATTGGATAAGGATTCAATGACGTAGCCGAATCCTCTGTTGACTGCTTGAGTGTTCTCATTTATCACCAAATCGACAACTTTGGATTTGATGACTATTGCCTCATCCTTCTTTTTGATTGGGTCACTTTGCTTTACCGCTTCAGTCAGGCTGATGACCTCACATTTAAAATAAGCTTCAGCACATTTCAGGGTATTGTCCTCATTGAAATAGTCTTCAGGCAGGTTTCTGATTGTTGAAATCTGGAAAACTTCAGGATCATGTGTGATATTGACAATGAACTCCCTTTGGGAGATGATGTTGTCTAAAGTATGGCTTCCCTTAAAAATGCGAAGGATAATGATATTGTCAGCTGCACATATCACGCCTATTGGCGCAGCATTTGGATTGCCTTTTTCATCAACTGTGGTAATGATGGTTTCGTATTGCCTTCCCTGTTCCATTCCAATTTGTGACAGATTAATTTCCATAGTAATCAGTATTGTTAGTTATTTAATAAACATTTTTATATATTAATTAACAATATATAATTAGTATTATTTAATTTTAAGGAGTTTAATCATGAATTATAAGATGTATGATGAAATGATGGAACAACCAGATGCTTTAAGAAACACTTTTGAGTCTGAATTTCCAGCTATGGATGAGGCTTCAAAGGCAGTATCAGATGCTGATAAAGTTTATTTAGTTGGTTGCGGTAGTTCTATTTCAACTTGCTACAGTGTACGTGATGCAATCCGCATGTCCAGCACAAATTTAAACATTGAAGTTTACGCAGGTTATGAGTTCTGCTACAACAAGAAACTTGTTGAAGGTGAAAACTCTATTGCAATTTTCACATCCCAGTCAGGCGAAACTGCAGACACTTTGGCTGCGCTTAGAAAAGCTAATGAATATGGCATACACACTGTTTCAATTTCAAATGAGCCTGAAAGTTCCATGATTAAAGAAGCTAAAACTCCTATTGCAACCAGAGGCGGAACTGAAACTGCCATTTTGGGTACCAAAACATACATCACCCAATTGGCTTGCCTTTATCAGATATTATTCGCAGCAAGTGACTATGAATATAAGACTGAACTGTTGGCAGAACTTGTTGATATGCCTAAGATGTTGGAAAAATTGTTAATTTCAACTGAAGATGAAAACAAGCAATTGGCACAGGAATTCAAGGATGAAGATATTTTCTACTGTTTGGGAAGTGGTCCAAACTTCGGTCTTGCATATAAATTGGCAATGACAATGCTTATGGAAGGTGCAATCAAGCATGCATGTCCTGAGTATTCCGCTGAGTTCAGACACGGTTTAATAGAAAGGGCAGAAAAGGATGTTCCAATTATAATTTTAAGGTCAGACTTCGAATCTGATGAAATCACAGACAAGGCCATTGAATTTTCCAAAAATCTAGAATTGAAATCAATAATCTATGAGCTGGAAGACTATGCTAATGTGGATAAGCTATTGTCCCCATTCATTTTAGTGATTCCTTTGGAATGGTTTGTATATTACCTGGCTCACTTCAACGGTGAAGATCCTGGTGCAACAAGACACATAGGAAAAGTCAGATATTAATTTTTTTTTTAAAAAAAGAGATAAAAATGTAGAAAATTTATTCTACATTAATTTTATGTTTTGGTATGATAAGTTTTGGAATGGTTATTAAAACGATTCCGTTTGAGAATTTTGCAGTGATGTTTTCAAGGTCAAGGCTGTTTTCAAATCTAACAGTTTTAACACATCTGCCTGATTTAATTGCAGAAACAATAACTTCAGCTTCGTCTTCTTCATCAAACTCTTCGATGTAAGGTTTGAAAGTGGTTTCGATAGTAAGGTCATTGTCGCCTGCTTCGATAGATACGTCCTCTTTTTCAACACCAGGAACTGCTGCTTTGATGAAATAAGTGTCTTTGGTTTCTACAAGGTCAATGTCTAAGGTTTGAACTGTAGATTTTTTGTAATCAGAGTATCTTTGATCAGCATTTTTTTGCATGTTTTTAATGCTTTCTTTGAACTCATCAATGCTTTTGTATAAGTCGTTAATGACATTGTCAGCAATATTTTTGCTTTTTTCTTTTTTGTCTTCGAACTTTTCTTTAGTTTCTTCTTTTTTTTCATCAAATTTGGATTTTTCTTCATTTATTTTATCTTCGATTTTTTCTTCTTTTTCAGAAAATTCAGTGTCAATGGTTTCAGAATCTACCATATTTTTCACACTCCTTTCATGATGAATTGTTATAAGTATGTATTAGTTACTTTTTGTTAGTATATAAAGTTTTCTATTAAATTTACTAAAAGTTATTAAAAA
>CAMNJW010000117.1 GCA_946541845.1 uncultured Methanobrevibacter sp. | reverse complement strand
GGATGGCTTGTAGGATTATTTTTTCTGCTTGTGGTGTCATTTTTATTTCTCCTTCGATGTTTTTCTGTTCGTTGAATGTCAGCAGATTTTCAATTTCAAGTTTTATCACTGCTTCAACGAACTCTAATTTGCTTTCATCAAATAATTCTTTCTTTTTTAGGATTTCACATATTCTCTTAAGTGTTTCACCTTTGTTTTCACATTTTGGAATGAGGCATATCAGCATCAATGTGATTTCTTCAAAACTGGTTAATTTTGTGTTTGAATTAACTTTTATATTAATTTTTTCAAGGAAATCTTCAAAATCAATATCTCCCAAATGGAAATATCTTGGTTTAAAGCATTTAGTCTCACCAATTTTTACAATGTTTCCTTCATCAACGTTTGATGTAAAATTAATGACTGTTGTTTCCGTCAATTTTTGATGTCTCACTTGTGCGGTTATATTATAGTTGAAAAATCTATCCAAATCATTGGCTTTTGCCATTGGAAATTGGAATTCTATGTGGCACAGTGTATCGTCATCAACCGAACACAGGAAATCAAGATATATCTTGTTGCCTTTCATTGTTGTGATTTCAGAATTTAACACTTCATTAATCTTTTTTCCAACATTTATGTAATTAAGGAATGTGGTTCCATAGCTCATTGCGATTATTTTCAAAATCACATCATAGATGTCGTGGATGTCACGTTTCATGTTTCATCACCAATCTTGATTTTTTAGCTAGCTAAAATCAGTATATCAAACATGTCTGTGGTTATGAGTATGATGGGCTGATTATATATAATTTTTCTTGGAAATAAACTCAATTTAACGATATGGGAGCAATTTTAACTTGAAAATGCAAATTCTAAAAAAACATAATATTTATAACTGTTTTTCATTAAAAATTATACTTGCTGTTATATTTTAAAAAACTAGTATAGAAGGGATTGCTATTTTTTTCAGCGTGTACTAAAATTTAGAGAGTTGTTTAAATGAATTATGATTTAATAATTGCCAGATATGGCGAAATTGGACTTAAAAGTCCTAAAATAAGGTCACGTTTTGAAAGAAAGCTAGTTAAAAATATTAAAGCTACTTTTGAATGCGATGTGGAAAGAAATCAGGGAAGAATTTATATTCATCCAAAGGATTTCGATGAAGGAACAGAAAAGCTAAATAGAGTATTCGGTGTCGTATCATACTCTCCAGCAACTTCAACTCACAGTACCTATGAAGAAATCGATAAGACATTAAGTGGTTATGTTGAAGAGCTGATGGCAGAAAACATTCTTGATGAGAATACAAAATTTGCCATTAAATGCCGCAGAGTTGGAAAGCATGATTTCACTTCACAGGAAATGGCTGCCCATTGTGGTGGAGTTGTCAGAAAAATCGTTTTGGCGCCAGTTGATCTGACAAATCCCGATTTGACAATATATGTTGAGGTTAGGGAAGATGACACATACATTTATCATGAAAAGATTAAAGGCCCTGGCGGATTGCCATTGGGAACTCAGGGAAAAGTTGTTGTTTTGCTTTCAAGTGGCATAGACTCTCCTGTTGCAGCATATATGATGATGAAAAGGGGATGTGAAGTGGTTGCTCTAAACTGCAACAATGATCCGTTCACCACTCCAAAGGCATTGGAAAACTTCAATCTGCTGGTTGACCAGTTAAACAAGTATGCCAAAGGCGTTCCTATTCAAAAGCGTGTCTTAGATTATGGTGAATATTTACAGGTTGCAAAGGATAAGGCACCTGAGAAGATGACATGTGTATTATGTAAATCCGGAATGTACAGGATTGCAGAAAAGCTTGCACGCAAAATTGGTGCGGATGCAATCGTTGACGGAAGCAGTGTGGGTCAAGTGGCCTCACAGACATTGTCCAACATCTTGGCAACACGATATGGTGTTGACATGCCTATATTGTCCCCATTGATAGGCCTCGATAAGGAAGAGATTACTGCAATTGCAAAAGAGATTGGAACATTTCCAATATCTGAAATTGATGACGGAGGATGCAGTGCAGTTCCAAAATATCCTGAAACTCGTGCCGATTTGGAACGTGTTAAAGAGGCATGCAATGCTATGAATCAGGATGTTGAAATCGAAAAGGCTTTTGAAAATATCAGAAAACTTGAATGAGTTTTCACTTTTTTTTATTTTATTTTAAATTACCTTGTTAAACATAATAATTAAATAGTATACAACTCAAAAATAATAAATGTCTAGTAAATAATCAATTTACTAATCGAGGTATTTAAAATGAAAACAACTGTTAGTGTAATTAAAGCTGATATTGGAAGTGTGTCTGGACACTGTGTAGCACACCCAGAATTAATGGATATTTGTGATGAAGTTTTAAACGAAGCTTTAGAAACTGGCATCATAAAAGATTACTATATCTCCCGTTGCGGAGACGATATTGACTTAATTATGACCCACGACAAAGGGGAAGAAAACGAAGAAGTCCACAAAGTTGCATACGATGCATTCATGAAAGCTACTGAAAGAGCACGTGAATTAAAATTATACGGTGCAG
>CAMNJW010000116.1 GCA_946541845.1 uncultured Methanobrevibacter sp. | reverse complement strand
CTATTGAAAGTTATAATGAAATAAAGGAATTTGTTAAAGGTACTTGTGCTGAAGATGCTTTAATAATACCTGTATCTGCTCAACAAGGTGCTAACGTAGATATCCTAATTGAAGCAATGCTTAAACAAATTCAACCTCCGGAAAGGAACATTGATGACACTGCACTTATGCATGTTGCAAGGTCATTCGATATCAATAAACCTGGTTCCGGTGCTGATAAAATCAAAGGAGGAGTTATTGGTGGTACTTTGATTCAAGGTACTTTTAAACTTGGTGACACCATTGAAATCAGGCCAGGCCCTACCAATGACGGTAAAAGATTAACATTAACCTCTGAAATTATCGGTCTCGAAGCTAACGGTGAGCAAGTTGAGGAAATCGGTCCTGGAGGTCTCGTAGGTATTGCAACCAAATTAGATCCATCTTTAACTAAATCAGATTCTTTATCCGGTACTGTTGCCGGTGAAGAAGGTACATTGCCTGATGTATTGGATAGTTTTTCAATGGAAGCTAATTTGCTTGACCGTGTCGTAGGTACTAAGGAAGAACGTGAAGTTGCTCCAATTAAAATCAAAGAGCCTTTGATGATTAATTGCGGTACCACAACTACAATAGGTGTTGTCACATCTACCAAGAAAAATGATGTTAACGTTAGTCTTAAATTGCCGGTATGTGCAAGTCCCGGTGATAGGGTAGCTTTAAGCCGTAGAGTTGGAGCTCGTTGGAGATTGATTGGTTACGGTATTATTAAATAGAGGGAAAATAATGAACTCTAAAGAAGTTGTAATAGATACCAATTTTTTTATGGTTCCTTTTCAGTTCAATGTTGATATAATCACTGAACTTGAAAATTTATTACCTTCTTATAAATTAACAACTCCAAGCTTTGTTATCAATGAATTGAAGGGTTTGAAAAGAAATACTAAAGGAAAAGTAAGGCTAAATGCAAACTTGGCCTTGAAATTAGCTAATTCTTCAAAAGTTGAAATAAAGGATATTTCATTACTTGAAAATGAAACTGTGGATGATGCGTTACTTAGAGTTTCAGAAGTTTTAGCTACAAATGACATTGAATTAAAAAATCGCGCGAAAAATAACGGAATTACAGTAGTGTATTTGAGACAGAAAAAATATATTGCTGTTGAAGGTAAAATATAATATTAATTAAACTTATTAATTATAAATGAGGGATTATCTTGTATTATAAAACAAAAATTGAGGACACTGTAAGAATACCACCTTACAGATTTGAAGATCCTCTTGAAGAAGTTGCTATTCAAACTTTAAACAAAACTTATGAAGGTCGTCTAGACAAGAAACTTGGTTTACTCATTTGTGTTAATGAAATTGATGAAATTAGTGAAGGCAAGCTCATTATGGGTGACGGTGCTTCCTACCATAATGTTGTCTTTGAAGCTATTTTCTTTAAACCAGAACAACATGAGATTTTCGATGGTGAAGTAATTGATATTGCTGATTACGGTGCTTTTGTAAGAATTGGACCTATGGACGGTTTGATACATGTTTCTCAAGTAACTGATGATTATATTAATTACGATGGTAAAAGAGGAGCATTGATTGCAAAAGAATCTAATAAGACTTTAGATGTTGGTGACTTAGTTAGAGCTAGAGCGGTTAGTGTTTCAATTAAGGACGAATCTATTAACAGTAGGGAAAATCATAGGAATTCCAAAATTCCACTCACTATGAGACAAACCAACCTTGGTAGATTCGAATGGATTGAAGAAGCTAAACAAAAGAATAAGAAGGGTTAAGAATGAAAGCATGTACTGTTTGTAAAATGATTACAGATAAAGATCACTGTCCTAATTGTCACAGTCCAACATCCGATAATTGGAGCGGTCTTTTGATTATTACTAATCCTGAAGAATCTGAAGTTGCTAAAGAATTGAATATTACAGTTCCTGGCGAATATTGTTTAAGAGTAAGATAGAAGGTTTTATTGTGTTACGTTTGGATGCAGAATTAAACAAAGATATAATAGCTGAACTAAAAAAGCCTTTAGGCAAGTTATATCCTAACTTTGAAGATGCTATTGAAGAGATTAAGTCTTCTGAGTTTTTAATTTCTGTCGGCGATGCAACTTTTGCCAATCTTACCAAATATGAATTATATCCAAATATAGGTATAATTGATAATTTAATTCAAAGAAAAAATCATACTCATGAAATTATACGTGCAGACCATATCTTGAAAGCGGACAATCCTGCAGGCTACATTACTGATGATCTATGGGAAACCATAGGCCAAGCTCTTGAATTATCTAGCAGTGGCGAATGCTATGTAATTGAAGTAGCCGGGGAAGAAGATCTTGCAGTTCTTCCTTGCATCTTAATGGCAGACCCTGAAACTACCATTTTATATGGTCAACCAAATGAGGGTTTAGTGCTTTTGAAGGTTTGTGACTTAAAAAATAAAGCTCAAATGCTTATTGACGGATTTATTAAAGAATAAAATTAAATGAGGTTTTATCATGGAAATCGAATTTATCGAAGAAAAAGAAAATAAATTATTTAACAGAAAAGAAATTAAATTTTATGTTGATT
>CAMNJW010000115.1 GCA_946541845.1 uncultured Methanobrevibacter sp. | reverse complement strand
CAACATCAGCTTTGTTTAAAGCCTTAACCGCTTTAAGAGTTATTAAATCAGCATCACCAGGCCCTGCACCAATTAAATAAACTACCATCTAAATCACTTATAAAAATCCTTTGAAAAAGTTTAAACCATCATCTGAGCCAAATATTTCCTCACATGCCCTTTCAGGGTGAGGCATCATAGCAACAACAAGACCTGACTCATCACATACGCTTGTAATAGCTTCCATGGACCCGTTAGGGTTTTTTCCTTCAAATTGCAATACGATTTGGTCTTGGTCTTTCAGTAAATCAATGTCTTCTGTGTAAAATCTTCCTTCAGCATGAGCAATAGGAAGAGCAATTGTTTGATTGTTCTTGAATGCTTTTGTAAATGGGGTTCTGTTGGTTGCAACTTTCAAGTCAACCCATTCACAGTTGAATTTAGGGTTTTCATTTGTAATGAAAATTCCAGGAATCAATCCGATTTCTCCTAAAATCTGTGCACCGTTACAGATTCCTAAAACCGGTTTTTCCTCTTTTACCAATTCTTTAATTCCATCAATTACTGGTGTAATGGAAGCCATTGCACCTGCCCTTAAGTAATCTCCGTAGGAAAATCCTCCAGGAATGACAATACCATCATAGTCTGTGAGCTTTTCCTCACTCCACCAGACATATTCCGGTTCAAGTCCTGCTAGCTCACAAGCTTGTGCAACATCTCTGTCACAGTTTGTTCCCGGAAATCTAATTACTCCAATTTTCATTTTCTCACCTATTTACCGCAAGCCATGTTTTGTGGAATAACGTTGATTTTGTAATCGTGAATTACAGGATTACAGAGTAATCTTTCGCACATGTCAACTACATTTTCCCTGATTACTTCCCTGTCTTCGCCTTCCATTTGGAATTTGATGGTTTCGACTGTTTTTACATTTTTGACTTCGTAACCAAGTAAGTCAAGGGACCTTTCGATTGTAGTTGCTTCTGGGTTTAACATACCGCTTTTCAAAGAGATTTTAACTTCAATATCAAATAACACTTAAATCACCTTTTCATCATCTGGAATAATTCTATTATAAACTTCTATATAAGCATCCATCACTTCATCATCTTTTCCTTCTCTAAACAATTCCTTATCTAACATATCTAGGGTTTCGCTGTCCCAAAGTCTGCATCCGTCAGGGGAAATTTCATCACCTAAAAGGATTTTTCCATCTTTATCCTTACCGAACTCCACTTTATAATCAACCAGGATGATTCCTGCATCTGCAAAGAATTTTGTCAAGATTTCATTGATTTTCAATGCTTTTTCAGTTAGAATGTCAATTTCTTCTTGGGTAGCAATGCCTAATGCCTTGATAATTGAATCGTTAAGCATAGGGTCATGGTATTCATCATCTTTAAAGTCCATCTGAACTATAGGAGGTTCCAATTTTGTGCCGTCCTCAATAGGATATCTGCGCACCAGACTTCCTGTTGCAATGTTTCTTACGATGACTTCAATAGGAATCATTTCAAGTTTTTTTGCAATCATGACGTTTGGTTCAGGCAAGTCAATGTATTGGGTTTCAACACCGTTTTCCTCTAAAACCTTGAATATCTTAGAAGAAATGACAGCATTGTATGCACCTTTATTGTTCATTACTTCTTTACGTTCACCATCACCAGCAGTCATGTCATCTCTAAACTCAATTATGACTTTATCATCTTCATCTGTGGTGAATACGCTTTTTACTTTACCACTGTTAATTAACTCTTTTTTGTCCATGATATCAACAAAATTTTTAAATTATTATAATATAATTTTAGAAGTTAATATTATATAAAAATAGTTAAAAAAATAGAAAAAAATAGTAGTCTATAACTTGTTAATGTATTTCACATCATCTTTTGTCTGTCCAAACTTCATCCCGTTTAAATTGCCGTTGGGAAGAATGGACATGATAACCACAGGATAATCATCCTGTGGCTTGATGAACATCTGATGTGTGACATCCTGTCGGGTTGTAACTACTATCTTATAATGATTATCAATTTTAGACAGCTCTCCATCAAGAAACACCTGATTGAAGGTTTGCTCTAAAAGATAATCCGGAAATGATTCCTCAATGTTGAAATATTCTAATACTTCCTGAAAAATCATTCGAATCATTCCATGCTTGGAAGCTGATCTTGGTCTGAATCGTATGATGAACCTATTAGATCTCCTGATTCAGTATCATATTGACGGAATCCTCCGTCTTTGTATGTTACCTCACGGTAGTATCCTTCACCATTTTGCGCATTGAATTTGACTTCTTCGCTTACAACATCGCTATCGCCGTCATCATCCGCTGATGTATCATCGCTAGACTCATCAGAACTTTCAGAAGATGCAACATTACTCACTTTATCGATTACATCATTTACAGATGTGTCTTCGGCATCCGCAACATCATTTAAAAAAGTGTGTCCTACAACACCACCAACAACTAGCAGTACCGCAATAATACCTAAAACGACTAAAATAAAGTTTTTCATATTTTCACCTCTTTTAAGCTTTCACTTGATATTTGAGTATAGGTGTTAAAATACTTTTCTATCTCAATTTATATATGAAATAAAATCATAATATTAATTATGAACATGAA
>CAMNJW010000114.1 GCA_946541845.1 uncultured Methanobrevibacter sp. | reverse complement strand
TGCTATTCCTAATCCTAGTTTATTGTTGTTGTTCTCTAAAGATCCGGATATTATAAATACCAATCCAAAAAATCCACAAATTACAGGAAGAATATGTGAAAATATAGTTGTTCCTATTATCGCCATTTTTTATCACTACTATAATTTACTTTTTTTAATTATATAAATATAACTTAATTGTACTTTAGGGTTTCTAATTATATTTTTAAATAACTTTTTTATTGTTGTAGTTTCAAATATTTAATCTATGAGGATAGATACACATCACCACCACAAGAAAGCTGGTGAAAATTTGGCATTTGTTTTTTTCATGAATCTGGCGTTCAACATAATAGTCATTGTCGGAGGCCTTGCAACAAACAGTATGGCAATCCTTGCTGACTGCATTCATGACATGGCTGACACTATTTCAATTGCTATCGCATGGATTTTGGAGCATGTCTCTCAAAGGGATTCAAACGACAATTACTCTTATGGATATCAGAGATTTTCAATTTTAGGGGCTGTAATAACTTCCGTTTTTGTCATCATAATGGCATTTGTGATATTGTCTGAAGCAATCCCAAGATTATTCGCTCCTGAGGGCGTTGATGCCGGAGGTATGCTTTTGATTGCAATTGTGGGAATAATATTCAAGTCAATCTCAGTCTATAGGCTTCATGGCGGTGAGACCTTCAACGAAAAGGCCATTTTGTTCCATCAGTTAGGTGATGTATTTGAATGGGTTGCAATTCTTGTATTGAGTGCAGTATTGATATTTTGGAAAGGAGCACCTTATTTGGATCCGTTTGTATCAATAGGAATTGCATTATGGCTGATATTCAATTTGGGAAGAAACCTCTACAAGGCGATTGAGGTATTGCTTCAAAAGACTCCCGATTACTTTGATGTTGAGGAATTCAAGGGTAAAATCCTCAGTATCGATGGCGTAAATGCAATAGATGATTTTCATATCTGGTCCCTTGACGGAATTGATTCAGTAATGACATTGAAGGTCAATGTGGACTTTGGAAAGGATGTCGGCGAAATCAAAAGGGAGATTTATGAAATCTCAAACCAATACCATGTTGTCGACACAACAATAGAGTTGGACTAAAATTTTAAATGAAATAAAACACATATCTTTTTTTCATGACACTGGTTGTAATAGGTCCGGTCACAAAAGATCTGGTGATTGTAGGAGAGCAGAGCTCACAGAAGGTAGGCGGAGCATCATACTTTCAAAGCTTTGTCTTTGAAAAGTTCTATGAAGATTACATGGTCATTGTGAACTGTGATGATGAGGTTTTAATCGGCGACTTTCCGGATAGTGATAAGGTCATTCAGATTAAAAAGGATGACTCTCATTTTTTCATCAATGAATATCCGGACGCAAATAATAGGGATATCCGCAGGCAGGTCAGCAATTTTGCCGAAATTCCAATTTTTCCTGATGACCTGAAGGAAATCCTTCCCGAAAGCATCGACGGATTTGTTTTAAATCCCCTTAACAGATATGATTTTCCAGCCGAAACGGTTGAATTCCTAAAGACCTTCGATGTTCCCATGTTTTTATCTCTGCAGGGTTTTTTGAGAGTTCCCGACAGGCCAGTAAATGAAAACCATACCATCAGATTGGATGGCTTTGATGATTTGAATGATATTTTAGATGGGGTTTCTTCAATATTTTTAGATGAACGGGAGGCATCCATCATTGGCGAGGACTTTGATGTAGGTGAGATGGTCATAACCAATGGAAGCAGAGGTTCCAGAATAGTTTCAGACATGGAGATAAAAATCGAGCCCGTGCCATGTGATGATGTTGTGGATACCACCGGCTGCGGCGACACATATATGGCGGCATATATCACACAAAAATTATTGCATAAATCATCCGAAAAAGCAGGAAATTTCGCTTCAATGATTGCCAGTGAAAAAATAGCAAATTTTGGTCCCTATAATTGCAATGAATAAATTATCATATAAATTTGCAATTACAACTTTTTTTTATTATCCATTTTTAATTTTTAATAGTTTTTGATTAAATTTACTTAATTTAGAAAACTTTATTAATTAATATTATTATAATAATATATGCATTTCTAAATTTTTTTTACACTATAAAGGGTCATCATGTTAAATAAATCTGAGAATATAATCGAAAAGGAATTTAAGAATTTACGTAAGGAGCTTTTAGATTTAACCTTAAGAAATCAACTTCTTAACTTTAAAACAAGAGCCAAAACCATTACAATTGTAAATCAGTCTCCTGTAAATCTTTTCCAGACATTGGTCTTACAAGAGCATAAGATGTATTTTGTAGCCAATAAGAAGGACAACAAGCAGGACAAGTCTTCAGTTTGGGATCATATTCCGTTTGACTTTTCCAAGTTTTCCGAAGGGGACAAGAAACTGGCAACCGACTTGACTCCAAAAGAGCTCCAAAAGAGATTATATTACATCAATAACCAGGCTAAGACAATGCTTCAGGAGCAAGGTTATAACATTCTTTATTTGGCAATAGGATTTTTGGAATGGAAAGACAAGTCAAAGCCAAGACAAAAGAACAATGCGCCCCTAGTGTTGATTCCGGTTTCAATGGAAAGGAAAAAGGTTGGGGAATCATTCAACCT
>CAMNJW010000113.1 GCA_946541845.1 uncultured Methanobrevibacter sp. | reverse complement strand
TATTATAAATAATAAAGAAGTAATATTATTATATTATAAAATTATATTTTATTGGAGGAAATACATGCTTCTATTAATAAGTCCTATAAATCGTGAAGAAGCTCTTGAATCTATTGAAGGTGGAGCAGATATTGTTGATGTGAAAAACCCTAAGGAAGGTTCTTTAGGTGCTAATTTCCCATGGGTTATTAAGGAAATTAGAGAATTGACTCCTGAAGACAAGCTTGTCAGTGCTACTTTAGGTGATGTGCCTTACAAACCAGGTACAGTTTCTCTTGCAGCAATGGGTGCTCACGTTTCCGGAGCAGATTACATTAAAGTTGGATTATACGGAACAAAAGACCATGATGAAGCTGTTGAAGTCATGGAAAATGTTGTAAAAACTGTTAAAGATATTAGTGAAGATACAATTATTGTAGCTGCAGGTTATGCAGATGCTCATCGTGTAGGTGCAGTTGGGCCTATGGAAATTCCAAAAGTTGCTAAAGATGCAGGATGCGATTTGGCAATGCTCGATACTGCAGTGAAAGATGGTCACACATTATTCGATTATTTAGATTTAGATCAATTAAAAGAGTTCGTTGATGAAGCTCACAGTTATGGTTTATTGACTGCACTCGCAGGTTCTGTCAAAAAAGACCAATTAAAACCATTGAATGACATTGGTTGTGATGTAGTTGGTATCAGAGGAGCTGCTTGTGTTGGCGGTGACAGAAACACTGGTAAAATACACCACACTGCTGTAGCTGAACTTAAAGAATTATTAGATTCATTTTAATCAGGTGTAATTATGTCATATTCAAAAAAAGTTCAAGAAGCAAGAATGTCTTATACTTTTGATGATTTTCTTTTAACTCCAAATGCAAGTTATGTGGAACCTAAGGACATTGATACTACTGTGGAATTAGGTAAAGGAATTAAATTGAACATTCCTGTATTAAGTGCGGCAATGGATACCGTAACTGAAGCAGACCTTGCAATTGCTATGGCACAGCAAGGTGGTATCGGAGTTATCCACAGAAACATCTCACAGGAAAGACAGGTTGAAGAAGTTATAAAAGTAAAAAATGCTGAAGATTTAACAATTCGTGATGTTATAACAATTTCTCCGGATTCAACTGTCGCTGAAGCTCAAATCTTAATGCGCAATGAGTTAATCAGTGGTTTGCCAGTTGTTGACGGTGATAAAATCATGGGTATCATCTCAAAAAGGGATATAAGACCTGTTTTAAAATCAGAACCAACCACAGCAATTAAAGAAATCATGACTTCTGATGTGGTCACTGTCGAAGAGGGAGTTTCTGCTGAAGAGGCATTGAATGTCGCTTATGAAAATAAAGTCGAAAGGCTTCCTGTTGTTCGTGACGGTAAATTGGTTGGAATAATCACAATTAAAGATATATTAAATCAAGATCAGTATCCGAATGCTGCCCGTGACAAAAACGGTAGCTTTTTGGTTGCTGCTGCATGCGGACCATTCGATTTGGACAGGGCAATGGCACTCGATCAAGCGGGTGCTGATGTTATTTCAATTGACTGTGCTCACGCTCATAACATGAATGTGGTTAAATTCACCGAAACAATCAAAGATAACATTGATGCTGAATTATGCGTCGGTAACATTGCAACTGCTCAGGCTGCAGAAGACTTGATATCCATGGGAGTGGATGCACTTAAAGTAGGTATCGGTCCGGGCTCAATGTGTACAACCCGTATTGTAGCTGGTGTAGGTGTTCCACAATTGACTGCTATTTCAGATGTTGCTGATGCAGCTGCAGACTCAGGCATTCCAGTCATTGCTGACGGTGGTATCAGATACTCCGGTGACGTTGCAAAAGCTATCGGTGCAGGTGCAGATGCAGTAATGCTCGGTAACTTACTTGCTGCATCATTGGAAGCTCCTGGTGAAATCGTTGTAATGAACGGTAAGCAATACAAAAAATACCGTGGAATGGGATCCATGGGTGCAATGACCAGTGAGTTTGATGGTGGAGCAGACAGATACTTCCAAGGTCAAAAAAGTAAAATGAACCACACTAAATATGTTCCTGAAGGAATTGAAGGCGCTGTGCCATATAGAGGAACTATCGCTGAAATATTATTCCAATTAGTAGGTGGATTAAAATCCTCCATGGGATACTGTGGTGCTGAAAATATTGAAGCAATGAAAGAAAAGGCAAATTTCGTTAGAATTACAAGCAGTGGTATTAAGGAATCCCACCCTCATGACTTGTTAATTACTAATGAAAGTCCTAACTATCCAACTCTTGACTAGTTGGGTATTTTTTCATATTTTTTGATGAGAAGATAATATGGCATAAAGATTTATAGGTAATGGTTTTTTTCTCATCAAAATTATTATATTTTAAAATAACTCGTGTGTTTTTTCTTTAAAAAACTAATTTTTAGCAAACATTTAAATATTAGTTAATTCAATATTATCATATTAGATAATTTTATGATTATATTAGATAATCAATGTAAATTAAATCAATTTACATCTTTTTAAATTTTATTATTAACGGAGAGAATATAAATGGCAAGAACTAAAAAAGTGGGTATTACAGGAAGGTTCGGTGCAAGATACGGAAGAAAAGCAAAAAGATCTGTTAAAATCATTGAAGAAAACATGAAAAAAAATCATGTTTGTCCTAAATGTGATAGACCTTA
>CAMNJW010000112.1 GCA_946541845.1 uncultured Methanobrevibacter sp. | reverse complement strand
CCATCTTTTAGAGCCTTATCAAATGGAGGAAAATCCATTCTTGAATAAACATCTTCAAATAATATTCTCCCATAAGCTTCAGTAACCGGAATTTCTTCACTTTGTGGTTTTAGATAGTTATCAAATAAATCTTGAATAATGTCGATAGCTTCATCACATTCTTTAATTTTTAAAAATTCAGTTCCCATAATCACCACTTATATAAATATACAATAAATTAATATATAATATATTGATAAATATATAAATAATTTAATCTTATGGAGAAACGTATTATTATTTTGGAGGAGAGTATTTGTCTAAACCTAATAACAATCAACAACAAGAATATAGAAGAGTAAGGACTCCTAAAAAAGGAGAAATCCCTGGAGTAGTTGAACAAATCATGGGACACGGAAAATTAAAAGTCCGCTGTGCTGACGGAAATATAAGAATGACCAGAATCCCTGGTAAAATGAAAAAACGTATTTGGATTCGTGAAGGAGACGTAATCCTTGTAAAACCATGGGACTTCCAATCTGATGAAAAAGCTGATGTAATTTGGAGATACACCAAAACAGAGTCCAATTGGCTTGAAAGAAAAGGCTACTTAAAAATGTAGTCTAACTACTTATTTTTTTGATTTTAATGGATCCTAAAGTAGCTAAAGCTGATGCAAAACATGAAAAGTTACATTCCCAAAAAAGAAAAAAGGACAGCTCCGAAAGAAAAACAGGGAATGAAATTTTTGATAAAATTACACTAGAAACACTATACAAATTAGCTAATCAGGGATATATCGATATTTTAAATGGTGCAATAAGCACAGGAAAAGAGGCAAATGTGCTTACCGGCATTACCAATGATGAAAAGTTTGTGGCAGTTAAAATCTACAGGATTGCCACTTCTGATTTTAAAAAGATGGATTACTACCTCAAGGGCGACCCAAGATTTAACGTCAAGACAAAAAACAAAAGAAAAATCATCTATTCCTGGGTTACAAAGGAATTCAAAAACCTCACAAGACTTGAAACCGCAGGAGTAAACGTTCCAAAGCCTATTACAAGTTCAAACAATGTGTTGCTAATTGAATTTATTGGCGATGAGGATGGAAATCCTGCACAGCCTGTCAAAAACCAACCGCCAAAAGATCCTGATGAATTCTTCAACAAGCTGCTAGTAAATCTGAAGCTGTTCGTCAATGAGGCAAAACTCGTTCACGGTGACCTGTCCAATTACAACATTTTAAACAAGGATGAAGAACCTGTAATCATAGATGTTTCACAGTCAGTGGTTTTGGACAATCCGATTTCAAGAGAGCTTCTTGAAAGAGACATTAACACACTTGTTCGTGAATATACCAAACTTGGTGTTAAAACTAGTTTTGAAGAAGTTTGGGAATATGTCAATCCCTACTGAAAGAGGTATTGCTTATCAAAATCACCAACTAGGTAATGAAAAGCCAAAATTAAAGAAAAAAAAATGATTTCATCCAAATCTTAAAAGTATTTAAACACCCAATTACAAAATATATTTAAGTTATTTTTTACATAGGTGTGTGTCAGAGCGGTCAAATGAGATAGGTTCAGGGCCTATTGCTTAGTGCTTCGTGGGTTCGAATCCCATCACACCTACTTGTCATAAAAACACACTGATTTTAATCAAAACATTTAAACATTTTAAATTAAATACTTAATATTAATTCTAATTTATTAAAGGTGATATTTATGCCAGAAACAGATTATTTAAAAATACCTCAAAACAGAGTAGGGGCATTGATTGGAAGCAATGGAAGCGTTAAAAAGTCCATTGAAAAAGCAACTGGAACCATCCTAGACATTGACAGTGATGAAGGCACAGTTTATATCACACCTAGAGAAGATATGGAAGACCCATTAGGAGTCTGGAATGCAAATCATATTGTCAAAGCAGTAGCTCGAGGATTCAATCCAGAAGTTGCTCTTAAATTAGTAAGTGATGACATTTATTTGGAAGTCATAAGTCTACCATTATACATTGGTAAATCTAAAAAAGCCCTCGCAAGACATAAAGGTAGAATCATTGGAAAAGATGGAAAAACACGTGAAATAATCATGGAAATGGCTGAAGTGGATATGGCAGTTTATGGTAAAACTGTTTCATTGATTGGTGAAATGGACAACATCATGGTTGCTAAAGAGGCTATTGAAATGATTTTAAACGGATCCCGACACAAATCAGTCTATGGATTTTTAGAACATAAAAAAGAAGATTTGAAAAGAAAAGAATTCAATGAACTTGTCGGAATCGAAAATGATAAAATCGAATTCAAGGACGGCATTGAATTTGATGAAAATGATTTCTAGGAGTTATAACTCCTATACTTTTTTTAATTTATTTGACAATACTATACCAATTTGTCATCTTTTCAGGATGAACAATAATGCCTATTTCTGCAAAAATTTCCTTTAATTTGTAGTTACCTGCAATAACATTGGGATTATTCATTCGTATTTTAGCTTTTTTCCTATTTTCATAAGATATTAATGCCAATTTGTTAAAACCAACATCTTTTGTAACTCGAATTGACGTTTTTCCTTCAGTACAATCAATCATTCAAATATCTCCTTGTTAATTTAATATTTTTTAATTTATTATTTAAATAAATTAATAAAAAATCACCATATTTTTTATTAACATTCTCCAATATCAAATA
>CAMNJW010000111.1 GCA_946541845.1 uncultured Methanobrevibacter sp. | reverse complement strand
TGAACCCTATGAGCTCTGATATGTGATGAATGATGGGCGAGCTGAGGCTTATTTTTTAATCTTTTTTTCTAAAACTTTATTTAAAAGTAAATTCTAATAGTATAATCATGTTATTTAATAAAAATGATAATAAAGCTAATGAAAGAATTCTTTATAAAACAAAACCAAATATGCTTTTAGGTTGCAAAAAAGCTATTTATGGGGCTGTTCTATTAGTTATCGTTTTATTTCTTTCACCAATGTTGATTCAATTCATTGGTAAAATGCAAGTTTATTTGATTTCTCAGATTAAACTTCCTTTAACCAGATACACTGCTATTGCTTTTTTTGTAATCATTCTTATTATTATAATGTATATTATATGGCAGCTAATCAATTGGTACTCTATGGAATATACCTTGACAGATTCAAGAATCATTATAAAATCAGGAGTGCTGTCAACTAAAAGGAATTACATGCCATATGCAACCATTCAAGATGTCAACACTTCTCAAAGCATCTTTGCACGCTTGTTCAATATAGGATCAGTATCGGTCTACAGTGCATATGATAATAATCAGATGGAATTAAAGAACATTTCAAATCCGTCTGAAGTTGAAGAAATCATTTTTAATAACCTTTCAGGACAAAGAACTTTCCAACCGCAACAAAGATTTGTTGGTAATAACTATCAACAGGATTACGGAAGAAACTATATTGATGACGGAGATTATTTGGGAAGAAATGAATTCTATGATGAATTCGAACCCATTACACCAATAACACGTGAAAGGGATGTTCCTCAAAGGAGAGAATATGAATATTATCCTGAAGATTTTGGTGTTGAAAGGGAATACTCAAAACCTAAATATGAATATGAACCTTATGAGGAGAAGTTTCAAAATAATTCTCCAAGGTATGGGGAACCTATTCAAAACAGCTATTCCAATGATAGTTATTATAATGAAGTAAGGGACAATTATTCTTATAGTGATGATGATTACTATGGAGATTTTGATTCACAAAACTATTATGATGAAAGGGTTGAAGAAAACCCGAAAGATTCTCAAAATAATGTAGATGAATCAAGTGAAAGGGTTATCAGAAGACATTTTGACAAATTTAAAAAATAATTTATATCTTTTAATTTTTAATTAGGTGGAATTTAATGGAATTATTATGCATACAATCACAGGAACATCCAGAATTGCCTCTTGCAGAATTAAAAGCAGTAATGGAATGTGAAAACATCGATGCTGACATTGAGGTAATCACTGAAGGTTTGCTTATTCTAAAAAATATTTCTGAAGAAAATTTGGATGAATATTATAAAATTCTAACAAAGAGATTGGGTTACACCCATGAAGTTCATGAGATAATTAAAAAGTCCAATGTTGAAGATTTTGACAGGGATGTATTGGATATTAATTGGTGTGAATATATCAATGAAACATTTGCTGTTCGTGTCAAAAGGTTCCATTCAGAAATTGACACCGTTGCAACAGAAAGACGTGCGGGGTCTTTAATTCTTGAAAATTGCAATAACCTTAAAGTCAATCTCACCAAACCCAAATCATTAGTTCGAATTGTAGCATACATGAATGATTTTTATATTGCCATTGAAAGAATCAAATTAAACAAAAAACATTTTGAAGAAAGTAAACCTCATAAAAGGCCTTTCTTTTATCCAGGTTCCATGAATCCTAAGCTTGCCAGATGTATGGTTAATTTATCCAGGGTTAATGAAGGGGACTTGTTGCTTGACCCATTTTGCGGCACTGGCGGAATTTTAATAGAGGCAGGATTAATCGGTTGTAAGGTTGTTGGATCAGATATCTATTGGAAAATGAAAAACGGCACATCAATTAATTTGGATTATTATGGAATTAAGGATTACAGGACATTCAATTTGGATGTTCGTGAACTTAAAATGTATGAAAAAGTAGCCAGTGTAGTTACTGATCCGCCTTATGGAATCTCCACATCAACCGGAGATATTGAAGGTGATGACATTTTCAAAGAATTTTTCAAATCAATTTATGATAACATGCGAGATGATGCATATCTCTGTATGGCCAGTCCTCATTATGTGGATTTAAAACCTATGGCCGATGAGGTGGGCTTTGAGATAGTTGAGCAATATGGAATTAAAATGCATAGAAGTTTAACAAGAATCATCTCAGTTATTCGCAAAAAATTAGATTAAAGTAGTTACATTTATATACTACTTATTTTTTTTCAATTACAAATGCTCTAAATCTTCTTATTTTTATTTTAGTTTTTTATTTTTCGTAAATATTTTTTTTAAGGCAATAATTTTCAATTTTTTAAAATTTATTTTTTTAAACTATTTTTAAAATATTTTTATTAAATTTAAAGAATAATTAATTTTAATTTTTTCATAAAATTAAATTATAATTTGATTTTCAATTTTTAATAGTATTTTGCAATATTTTTTAATTGATTTTGTTAATAAAATTTGTCTGTCTATTAGATGTGCTATGTGTTTATGGCGATGACCTAAGTAACATTGTATGGAACAATTTTTACTATGATGGTTGCTTTTCCACATGTAGCTATACAATTTGTGAGTACTTGAATTTTCTCAAGTATGATGTTGGTTTTGTAGATGTGGTGAATTAGTTACAAAAATTTTGTTACAAATTTAGTGTATACTCGTCTATGTTTTTTAGCGTACTTCATAATATTATAGTATTATGTCTGTTATGTGTTCAATTCT
>CAMNJW010000110.1 GCA_946541845.1 uncultured Methanobrevibacter sp. | reverse complement strand
TATTGGTGTGAGTAACTTTTTCATTGGTACATATTAGATTTTTAGTATTTATAAAGATTTTATTTCACCATTGTTTGGAAATATAATATTGTTGTTATTTTATAAAATTGTTTCTAAAAATTCTTTATATTTAAAAATAACTATTATGCGACTAGTATACTCTTAAATAAATTTATATAATATTTATTTTAATATTATACTATGAAATATGTAGATTTTTCTAGTTTAAAAATTATTAAAGCAAATTCTGAAATGTTAAAAGATATTAGTTTTGATTGTGGTGATGATGATCTTAATGAATTTTTGTTAGTTGACTCATATGATAATATTAGGAATAATCTATGCACGATTTTCTTATGTTTTTATTATGAAGCGGTAATTGGATTTTTTTCATTGTCTGCAGACTCAATAAAAGTAAATGAAAAGTTACCAGTCAAATATTCTTCTTATCCCGCTATTAAAATTGGAAGATTGGCAGTAGATAAAGGATTTCAAAATTTGAATGTGGGGTCTATGATGATTAGTTGGATTATTGGATTTTGCAGAAATTTGAGTCTTGAAATTGGGATTCGTTTTATTTCAGTGGATGCATACAATAATGAAAAAACTATTAATTTTTATGAAAACAATTTGTTCATTGGTTTAGAAAATGCAATTGGGAAAAAAGACGAAATATTCCAATGTATAAGGATATCTGTGAAAAATGAGAGTTGAGTATTTCAATAGTTATTTAAATAATAATGATTAAATTAAAGAACAATTGAGCGGAAGGTTATATGATGGCAAGTAAAGTAAATCCAACCCCTACATTGGAAGGAGATAATGCTAAGAAATTCATTGAAAAATTAAATACTCCTTCAACTGAAGATGAAGTGGAATCCTTAAAAAAAGCAGATGACATATTTAAAAAAATTAAATATGTCCATTAGTTTCATTTGAATTTTTTCCACAAGTCAGTCTGGAGAACGCTGTTTTCACTTAATTCCTCCAACTTGAGGAACAGCTTCCAAGGCACTGATAATGTCAAATAGTCATTAGGAATGAAATGCTTCATCTTGCTTCTTCCCGCAAAGTCAATAGGTCCTAAAACAGGTTTAGGATCATCGCTTTCTTTTTCCTTGAATGTAAAGCATCCGATTGCCTGGCAAGCTGAAGCCTGTGGGGTTAAAATATAAGAGCCTTCAAGCCTGAATGATGAGTTGATTTGTATGAGTGCAGTCAATTCAATGGGATTCACGGTAAATATTACGGATTCCGGAATTTCATCATCATCCAGGTTTTCCAATCCCTTGAAAATTACATATTCTCCTTCATCATACACAGGTCTGTTTTTGATGCTTTGCTTTGCGGTTTCAAAGTCAGCATAAATTCTCTCTCCATGCCTGAACATTTCACCGGTGTGTTTTGGCATCTGCTCAAGTCTCTTTTCATATGCTTCCCTGTCAGGTGCTGAATCGACTCCGCAGGAGAGGAATGTTGCCTGAAAATCAATCATGTCTTCAGTTGGCAATCCTGATCCCCATCCGAAGCCAACGGATATTCCTCCGCAGGTGATGTGTTCACGGCCGAAGTAGGTTGTTGTTCTTTTAGCTATTGTCTGTGCAATGAAGCTCATCACACAACCGCCCTTACCAGTTTTTGGTCCTTTCGCATTTTCAGGCTTAATGTCACTTTTAAGCAGTGCGATTGGCGGAAACTGCATGTCCAGTTCTTTTGAAATGTTGCTTTGCATAATAACTACCTCTTTATGGATAGTTTATCCATTGCCATTAATATTGCTTTTGAAAAAATCGTCTGAAAATTAATAATTTGTTACTTGGTCATTTTTTTGAATTGAAATTCCGAACATTTGAACAATTTTTAGAATATAGGATTATATCTTTGTATATTTTTTACAATGTTTTTTCAAACTGGATTATCGTTTGGAAATGTCTAGAAAACTGCAACATTTAAATACTACTTCTGCAAATCTTTAATAGGAATTTAGTGAGGTGAGAAATTATGCGTAAGATTACAATTCTAGTATTGGCATTAATCCTTGTTGGTATGCTGATTCCAACAGGTTTTGCAACTGATTCCAATGTAGTAATAACTTATGGTGAAACAACCTATTCAAATTCAGATTATAAGTCATTTGTTGACAATTTCTTTGTCAGCCAAGCGAACGTTGATATAAATAATGTTGGGGTGAAAACCATCTCAGCAGATGAAGTGAACCAAATCTCAAGTGGAATAACAGGAAAATATTACAATTCAAACCAAATATTGTCCTCAGCACTTGTGGATCTAAATGACAACAGCGATTTAAAGGTTAGTGTGGACAAATCAAAGATTACCACAATAACCGGTGATATGTACATTTCAGCTCTAAAATCAGCTGGAATCACAAGCGGACATGTATATGTAACAAGTCCGGTGCAAGCGACAGGTGAGTCTGCACTTGCAGGAATAATGAACTCATATGAAGAAGTAACTGATGTTGAAATTCCAGACAGCGTAAAAGAGGCCGCAAACGATGAAATCTACACCGAGGCAGAAATCGTAAACAATTCAGATGTGAGTGCTGACGAATTGGCTGATTTGGTAAATCAAGTAAAGGATGAAGTGGCAAGCGACAACATCACAGACCACAACACAATCGTGAACATCATTAACAATTATGTTCAAAACAACAACATTAACATAACAAACAGTGATATTGAAAACCTTGCTGACACCATCGAGCAAGTTCAAAACGTTCAAGGTGATGTGAACTACTACAAAGGCCAAGTCAATGACTTTCTAGGAAATAACACTGACGGTGGCTTTTCACTTGATGGTATTTTAAATTGGGTTAGATC
>CAMNJW010000109.1 GCA_946541845.1 uncultured Methanobrevibacter sp. | reverse complement strand
TTGCTCAGGAACTTATAAAGAAAGTTAAACTAAAGTGTTGCGGAATTTAGGTTTTCTATAAACAATCATGATATGAAACGATTAATTTTCTCAGTTCTCTTTTTGGTGAGTTTCATCACGGGTTTTGCACAGCAAGAAGCAGGTTCGCTCACCATTCAGCCCAAGGTGGGAATCAATTTGGCTAATTACAGAGGTGACGACTTTATAGATAAAGGCGAAAGCTCCGACCTACGTGCAGGACTGGCTGTTGGTGCAGAATTGGAGTACCAATTCACCCATCGACTAAGTGCATCGCTTGCCGCCATGTATTCCATGCAGGGAGCTAAGGTGCATATGGGTGCAAGTTCTCCTGGCTATATTCACGATTTAATATTCAAGACGGATTACCTCGTTTTTCCCGTGATGGCAAATTTTTATATCACAAAGAATGTGGCTCTGAAACTTGGCTTACAGCCTGGGGTCATGTTTCGGAAAAAGTATGATATTCCAGGTAATGAAAAACTGAGTGGTAGCTTCTCAAGAGTAGATATCCAAACGAATGACTTCGATTTGTCCATCCCGATGGGCTTTGGCCTGTATTTTGGCAGTGTCGTCCTCGATTGTCGCTACAACTTGGGATTGACGCACATTTTCAAAGGATATAGTGTTGAAAACAGTGTCTTCCAATTCACTTTAGGCTACAAGATTGGCTTGAAATAGAGGCTTGAAATCATCAGTACTACAGATTTCTTTAGGACTAACGGCATTCCATTGATGCATTTCTTTTCTTGTTTCTCAGCACTAAGATATCTGAAAACTGACGAGGCAAAAACCTTTGACAACTTTTGTTGCTCAGGAACTTGTGAAAATGTTAACAAAAAGCGGAATTAAGGTTGAATATGATGAGAAAACAAATAATGATAAGCGGCAGAATTGTCTATTTGCTAATGCTCTTGTTGCTAAGCTGTTGTCAAAATAGACGTTTCGATGCATCCCATACAGTATGTGTATGTGATTCAACTTGTGCGGGAAGATTGCAACCCGTTATTGAGTATTTCCAAGACTCCGTTGACAAGTTCGGTCGCGTTCCATATACGGTGGAGGTTTGTGATATAGATTTTGATAAGAGCGTCATGTCGGTTTTGGATTCTGTATTCTTTTCAAAAATCAAATCTCACAGGAAACTAAAGGGTACTCGATATGAAGGACTTAGGTTTATTGACATTGTTTCTCATCTTCAAGAGGATGGATACATTTTTGCATTTTTGAGAAACCACCTCTCTGAAACTGCTGTAGCAGGCTTTATACATAATGATTATCTTTGTTTTTTATATGGAAAATTTCCTTTTCCATTGGTAAAAACGGGTAGGGTATTGAAAGTTTCATCCAACAATCCCGACTATTTCTTTCCCGAGGATGGAGCTGATATCGAAATTCCTTATTCAGGTAATAAGCTTCTGCCTTCAAGTAGCACGCTCTATGTCAATGATAAATTAGCAGTAGCAGAGAATGCAGTAGAAACAATGTGTATGACAGATGAAGCACCATGTTCTATTTTAGAACGGTGTGGGATACAACAAAGCTCTTTGTGCAAATGTGGACAGATATGTGTATGTGGAATTTTTCCTGATCCAGTAGATGCTCCATCGATGGATGATTACAAAAGAATCAACCCTAATTATATTAATTCAGATCATTAATTTTCTGACGATTAAAGATATAATTAACTAAGTATTGCTTATTAAGATTTTAATTTTAAAACAAAATGAGAAATATTCGATTTGACTTTATCTTTTTACTTGTTTTCTGTGCGGGCTGTTCATTGCACGCACAAAAAATATTTGGTATGGATGAGTATGTAGTTTTGGACTCTGTTCAACCGTCAAAGGAACTACTCCGCCTCATAGATACTAAAGAGTTCCAAGATTATTTTCCCGATTTCAAAAGTAAAAATGACAATTACTGCATCATGTTCCAATTTTCCTTGTCTCCAGATAAGGATGTGTTTCCAGTGAGCATTTACCCAGTATGCTGCCATCGCCCTGAGAAATCAGATAGATATTTTTGTTATCGCGGACGAAACATCTTGCTGAGTGGCAATATTCCCAATGGGTTATGCTCCAAGCGGTCCCAATGCAAATACCGAGTCCGTCCTCCTCACTGTTATGAATGGAATGATTTAGCTGTAGGTGTGTACAATAGTAGGGAAAGGAAATTTGGAAAGATTGTGTATAAAGAGGATGATTTTGTTTATTACGTCGCTGAAACCACGGCGGATTACCCAGGTGGTGCTCACAAAATGTTACAATTCATTCAACAGAAGTTGGCGACAAAAAATATCAAGGGAAAAGTCAATGCCTTGATACAGTTTATTGTAGAGAAAGATGGCTCTTTGACAAACTTTGAAGTTATTCGTAACGAAACAAAAGTAGATGAAAAAATCCTGATTGGAATTGCCAAAGAAATGCCCAAATGGATTCCTGCAAAAATACGGAAAAAGACTGTTCGGTCATATTTCACTATACCGATTATGAGAAAATATGTAGTAAAGAATTAAAATACAGTAGACTATGAAAAATTATTGGTATTTGTTTCTTGTTCCTGTTACAATAGGACTAACGGCATTCCATTGTTGTATTGCTTTTCTCGTTTTGCAGCATTAAGACAAAAAAACTATACGAATACTAAAACCAAGAATGCATTATTTGAACCAACAAATGAAGAACATTAAAAAAAAAATCACTAAAATATTAACATTATTAATAACATAAATATGAATCGGAAAATGAAACATGGACTTTTCAAGGCACTCATGCTTGTGGGTTTAATTTCTTTTGTTGGTTGCAGCGACAAGGAAGTGGAAC
>CAMNJW010000108.1 GCA_946541845.1 uncultured Methanobrevibacter sp. | reverse complement strand
CGAAAAGGAAATCAAAAAGGATTTGGATGTCGACAGTGAGATTGAATCAATCAAAAATGATATCATAAACAGAAAAGAGTACATCTTTGATAAGAAACATTTTACCGATGTTGAAAATATTGAGGAAATTTTGGAAACAACAATGACTTCCAAATATCATATTCAGGTTGGTGAAAAGCTGCAATAACTGCAGAATATGCACACAGGTCTGTCCAAGGGGGAATATCGCCTTAACTGAGGAAAATCCCGTAATTGGCGATGATTGCGATTTCTGTTTAGGTTGCGTGCAACACTGCAAAGTACGTAACTTGACAATCAATGACGAATTGAATCCCGATGAGAGATACAGAAATCCAAATATTAAAATCTCAGAAATCATAAAAAGTAATAATGTGATTAAATGAAAGTGAATGTCAAAAAACATACTATGATGTATCCGGCACCTGCTGTCGTTGCAAGTGCCTATGATGAAGAAGGTCGAGCAGACGCATGCACGCTTGCATTTGCCACAATGTGCTCCCATCATCCTCCGGCAGTGATGATTGCAATTAATACTACATTAAAAAGAAAAACATTGAAGAGCATATTGCAAACCAAAGAATTTTGCATAGGCTTTCCCAGTGTGGAACATATGGCTGAAGTCGATTATTTGGGAATTGAATCAGGATACAATGCTGATAAATTAGCTGAAATAGATTATTCTCATCATAAGGCTGAAAAGGTAAACGCACCCATCATAGAGGAGTTTAAGGTAAGCTTGGAATGCAGGGTAATACATATTGCAGAAGTCGGGTCTCACACACAGATAACTGGCGAAATTGTTAATGTTCAGGCCGAGGAAGAAGTCTTAAACGATAAGAATAAGATAGATTTCAAATTGCTTGATCCGTTAGCGTATGATGACATAACACATTCATATTATAGAACCGGCAATAAGATAGCTGATGCATTTAAAGCCGGATTGAAATTCAAAAAATAATTTTACTAGGTGAAAATATGAAGCTCAAATCAGCAGTCATTATTGGGTTAATGCTCTTAATAGGTCTTTTAGCGGTATCTTCAGTCGCAAGTTATGATTTTAATAACCAGATTGTTGATGGTTTGAATTCGACTTCAGATTATGCGCAGGCGCTTGACGATGCTAAAATAAATAATAAGACAGTTCTATTGATTTTTGATCAGGATAGCTGTTACTACTGTGACTTATTAAAACAAGATACATTAAGTGATTTGGAAGTTCAAAAAATCTTAAATAATGATTATATCGTTGCAGATGTGGATATTAATCGGGAAGCTTCACTTGCAGCAGAATACCAGGTATTTGGAACTCCAACACTGGTATTTTTAGATGGTGATGCCAATCAAATCTATAGAATTGAGGGATATGTTCCTGCAGATGAATTTTTAGATGATTTAAAGGAGATTTAAATGGAAATCTTCCCAGTTATTTCTTTTTTTACTGGAGTAATATCAATATTGTCTCCGTGTATTTTGCCTATTTTGCCTATTTTTGTTGGAGTTAGTTTGGAATCCAAAAGCAAGACTCAGCTGATTTCATTTATTTTAGGATTGCTGAGCATTTTTATTGCAGTAATCTTTTTAACAGCATTTTTCACATCAATATTATATTCTTATATCATATATGTGCGGATTGTTTCTTCATTGATTCTATTGATTATAGGAATTTTGATGTTTTTCAATAAGTCACTTAATTTTAAAAGCTTGCCTCATATAAATGGTGATGATGTAATTTCATCCTATTTGCTTGGGCTTTTGACATCAATTGCTTGGGCTCCATGCTATAGTGGCTATTTGATTTCACTCATAGCATTACTGGTCAGCACAAATTCATCATTTTATGCAGTAATGAATATTTTATTATATTGCTTAGGCTTTGCTTTGACATTGGTTGTTTTAAGTTTTGTGATATCAAAAATAGATTTGGAAAAGTTGATTTCAAAGACACGGCATATTCCTAAAATATTTTCAATATTGATAATAATTGGAGCCATATACCTACTTTTAACATCATTGTGAAAGGAAAAGTATTTTTTAAATGAAATCAAAGATTTAATTAAATGAAGGATTACTTATATATTGATTCCAGTGATGATGCTCATCAGGCCAAATTCAAAGTTTCAAAAACACCAAAAGTAGAGTATCTAATCAAGGAAAAAAGGTACGATGAAGCCTTAAATGAAATCAATGACCTATTGAAAACTGATGAAGGCTTTGAAAACCTTAACCTGAAGGCAGTAATTCTGGACGGATTGTCAATGTATGAGGAATCCTGCGAATTTTTTGATAGGGCATATAGACTAAATCCTTCAGATGAAATCCAATTGAATAAGGCCAACACATTATATGACTGGGCCAAGGTAACCTTTTTTCCCGAAGGGGATTATGAAAAGGCAATTAAACTGATTGATGATGCATTGGATACAATTCCCGATGGAGAGGATGCATCTGAATACTATTTTTTAAAGGCTGAAATTCTTGAGGCATTAAACCAATTGGTAGACGCCCAAAAATATTATTTGATGGCACATAAACAGTTTGACAAGGTAAATGAATTGGAATCACAAATAAATTATCTGAATAGCACTGAAGATACTTTAATAAATGTTGTGGGTACAGATTTTCATGATTTCACTCCTCAGGCGGGAATGATTGTTGATCTGATTAAGGAAGAGGGCAATGAACATGATCCTGATGCCATTGCTGTTTTCTACAATGAAAAAATGGCAGGTTATGTTGCAAACAGCGATTATACCTTAATTGATGAGGTCAAAAGTGCAAGCAAAATTAATCATTCGATCAAAGAAAATCAGAAGGCAGAGATTTTATTCATCTATCTGGGCGAATACGTAATAGCTAAATTAATTTAGTTAATTTTAAATATC
>CAMNJW010000107.1 GCA_946541845.1 uncultured Methanobrevibacter sp. | reverse complement strand
GAAAGAGAAATTGGTCTTTTCTTTAATGAAGACGAAATTTGCGATTATCAAATTGTTGATAACGATTTAATTTATGAATAGATTTAGATTATTTAAAGATTTATTATTAAAGACGATATTATGAAAATCAGATCCCCGATTGTATCAGTTTTAGGACATGTAGACCATGGAAAAACTACTCTGCTAGATTATATTAGGGGCAGTACAATTGCCGATAAGGAAGCAGGTGGTATTACTCAACATATTGGTGCTACTGAAATTCCAAATGATACCATTGAAGAAATCTGTGGAAATTTTATATCAAAATTAACTATCAAAGATTTAATACCAGGTTTATTCTTTATTGATACACCAGGTCACGCAGCATTCACCAGTTTGAGAAAACGTGGTGGGGCTTTAGCTGATTTGGCTGTTCTAATTGTTGATATTAACGATGGATTTAAACCACAGACATATGAGGCATTGAACATCCTTAAGATGTATAAAACCCCATTCATTGTTGTGGCTAATAAAATCGATATGATTTTTGGTTGGGAAACACATGAAGGTGCTTCTTTTAAAGAATCCTTCAATCAGCAAGCGGCAAGTGTCCAACAGGATTTGGATTATAAAATCTATGAGCTTGTAGGTACTCTTCACAAGGAAGGTTTCCAATCCGAAAGATTTGATAGAGTAAGTAATTTTGCTTCACAGATTAGTATTATTCCTATTAGTGCTAGATCAGGTGAAGGTATTATTGAAGTTTTAGCAATGTTGCTAGGACTTGCTCAAGAATATTTGACTGAACAATTAGAAATTAATGAGGATGCTCCTGCTAAAGGTACAGTATTAGAAATCAAGGAAGAAGTAGGATTAGGTCTTACTGTTGATAGTATTATTTATGATGGTGTTTTGCGAACTAATGATGAAATCGCGTTAATTACATCTTCAAGTGAAGTCTTAACCACTAAGGTCAGATCCATTTTAAGGCCGTTGCCTCTTGAGGAAATGAGGGATTCTAAAAAGAAATTCCAAAAGTTCGATGAGGTTGTTGCGGCTGCAGGTATTAAGATAGCTGCTCCTAATTTGGATGATGTCGTTTCCGGATCTCCTGTTCGAGTATTGAACGAAGACGAGGATGTTGAAGAGGAACTCTTGAAGGAAATTGAAGACATTACTATCAATACTGAAGATGAAGGTATTTTAGTTAAGGCGGATACATTAGGTTCCCTTGAAGCTATTGTTAAATTATTGAGGGAATTGGAAATTCCTATTCGCGAAGCGGACATCGGTGATGTAAATCGTAGAGATATCATTAATTCATCTATTGCTTTAAATGAAAATGACGCACACGGTGCAATTATTGCATTTAACGTAAGTGTTCATCCAAATTCAGTTGAGGACCTTAACAATTCAGACGTTAAGCTCTTCGAGGGGGATGTAATCTATCAGATTATTGAGGATTATGAGGAATGGATTGATGAAATGGAAAAGGCTAAGAAAAAGGCATTTTACAATGCAATTATCAAGCCTGCAAAATTCATGGCTTTACCTAAGTTGGTTTTCCGTCAAAGCAAACCTGCTATCGTTGGAATAGAATCAATCAGCGGAACAATCAAACAGGGTCAAACTTTAATCAATAAGAATGGCGAATACGTTGGAGTCATAGCAAGTATGGAAGATAAAGGTGAAACATTGCCAGATATTTCAAGAGGCCAAAGGGTTGCTATGGCAATTAAAGACGCTATTGTTGGAAAAAGCTTTGATGAAGGGGATGAATTATACGTTGATGTTCCTGAAAAACATTATAAGTTTATCGAAAGGGAATTCAAGGATAAATTAACAGAAGATGAATTTGAAACTTTATATGAGTTCGTTGAAATTAAACGTAAAAAAGATCCTGATTGGGGTAAATTCGGTCTTTTTGAATAATAAATTTGTGTTATAAAAAAATTAAGGAGGAATACCATGGCATTCAAAGTTGTTGTATCTCAAGGTGCTGAAAGTCATCAAATTGAAGTCGATGAAACCAAAGCTTTCAATGGTTTAGTCATTGGTGATGAATTTGATGGTGGAATTGTTGGTTTAGATGGTTACACCTTAAAAGTCACTGGAGGTAGTGACAAAAACGGTTTTACCATGAAAAAAGATGTTTCTGGTACCAGAAGAATCAAAAGTTTATTAACCGGAGGTATCGGTTATCATCCTAAAGCTGATGGTGTTAAAAGAAGAAAAACTGTTAGAGGAAACACTATTGCTGAAGATATTGTACAAATCAACACTGTAGTTACTCAAGCTGGAAGTAAATCAATAGCTGATATTCTTGGTGCTGGTGAAGAAGAGGAAGAATAGTTCTACTATTTTTCTTATTTTACTTTTAAGTCGAATTAAAATTATAAAAAAGGTGGTTATCTGTGAACGTACAGTCAGATGTTAACATAGGTTTAGTTGGTCACGTAGACCATGGTAAGACTACTCTTACCAAAGCATTATCAGGAATATGGACTGATACTCACAGTGAAGAAACAAAAAGAGGTATTTCAATCCGTTTAGGTTATGCAGACATTGAATTTAGAAAATGTCCTGAATGCGGTGAACCTGAATGCTACACTACTTCTGAAACTTGTGAAATCTGTGGGAGCGAAACTGAATTAATTAGAAAAGTATCTTTTGTTGATGCTCCAGGTCACGAAACTCTTATGGCAACTATGTTATCTGGTGCTGCAATTATGGATGGTGCAGTATTGGTTATTGCTGCAAATGAGACTTGTCCACAACCACAAACCAAAGAGCATCTTATGGCACTCGATGTTATCGGTGTAAAGGATGTTATAGTAGTTCAAAACAAAATTGATATTGTATCAAAAGAAAGAGCTATTGAAAGTTATAATGAAATAAAGGAATTTGTTAAAGGTACTTGTGCTGAAGA
>CAMNJW010000106.1 GCA_946541845.1 uncultured Methanobrevibacter sp. | reverse complement strand
ATATTATGGTAGGTAACATGATATTTGCCATGCCATTTTTCTCAGATCCATGGGTTATGGTTTGGTTTTTAACACTTCCTATTACAATTGTGCTGTTCTTCCTAACTGAATACTCACCGATCAAGATTGAAAACAGCGTTACTGAATCTGGGCATGCATTGGGATTATTCTTTTATGCAGGAATTTGGACAATATTGATTGCAGTATTTGCAAGTATTGCACCTGCAAACGACCCTAAATACTTCATTTGGATTGTTGCATTGGCTATTGTTCCAATGGTATATGGTGACGGTTTTGCTGCTTTAATTGGTCAAAAATTCGGTAGAGTCAAATACACAGTATTCGGAGGTACAAAATCTCTTGAAGGATCACTTACAATGTTTGTCGTCACCTCTGTCATGAGCGTATTTGTTTGGATGGTATTCGCTTCTATCGGCTGTACAATGCCTGAATTCAATATTGTATATATTTTAGGCATTTCTGCAGTTTCAACATTATGTGAAGCATTCAGTTATGGTGGAATTGATAATCTAACAGTTCCTGCAATAACTTCTATTTTATATTATTTAGTAGCTGTATTATAGCTACTTCAACTTTTTATTTTTAATCTTTATTTTTTGCATTTCAGTTTCTATTTTTTGCATCTTGGACGCATCGCCAAATAGTCATTTATATATTGCTCTACTAACTAGTAATATCGAACGGTGATATAATGAATTTAAGAGAAAAGGCAGAAAGAAGAGTCGATGCGAAAATGAAATTTCAAGAAAATTTATTTAAATATTTAATTGTAAATGTAATAATAGCAATAATTTGCTTTGTATTTTTGCAGAGCTTTTGGCTGTTAGCATTTGTAATGTTTTTTTGGGGAATTGAAGTTGCAGACGATTTTTTTAATGCATATTCTCTTAATGATTACAGGGAAGAACTTATTAATAAGGAACTTTCAAAAATGAGGGATTAGATGAGCGATAATTTAAGAGTTTTAGCAGAACAGAGAGCCGATGCAAAAATTAAATTTTTTAAGAATTTCAAGGCATATGTTATTGTCAATGCGATATTGGCAGTTATCAATGCAATATTCACTCCTGACTTCTGGTGGGTGTTGTTTCCGGTATTCTTCTGGGGAATCGGTGTTTTAGTGGACTTTTTAAAAGCATTTGTTTTCAATGATAGATTTGATACAGAGGATTATAGGGAACGTAAAATTCAAGAAGAAATGGAAAAATTAAGGAAATAGATCATGAAAGTAAATTTATTTGTTTCAAGAGATATCGAAGAGCCTCATGCAGATATTCACACTAATGAGCTTACGGATAATGTTTCAAAGGCAATATCAATTTTGGAAAGCGATGAATCTAAGGATATGCTTGCCGTCAAGAAGGGATCAGACATTGCACTTCTTGAGTTTAGTGATATCTACATGTTCCGAGTCGAAAATAAACAGGTTAAGGTGTATACTGAAGGCAGCGAGTATCTGGTTAAAAAACCGTTGTATCAGGTTGAGGAATCTTTAGGCAGTGATTTTGTCAGAATTTCAAAAACAACAATTGTTAATCTAAAGAAGATTGAGCGTGTCGCTCCGTCTCTTAAGGGAATGATGTTCATACAGCTTAAAAATGGTTTGAAGGATAATATCTCAAGGAAATACTTGCCTGATTTTAAAGAGGCTTTAGATTTATAGGTGATTATATGAAATTAGACTTAATTGAACGATTGGCAATGGGTGCTTTTGTAGGTTGTTTTATTGTATTATTGGTCATGGTTTTGATTTCTCTTCAGGAAGGTCCTCAAAATGTTAGTTTTTCAGGAACTACTATAATAAATGCATTTTTAGGATCAATTGTAGTCGGTTGGGGATTTTCTCTAAGCGGATTGATTTACGAAAGGGAAGATATTGCATTACCTCTCCAGGTAATCTTTCAAATGGGGATTGGAATGTCCATTCTCTTTATTGTGGCGATTTATCTACAATGGATGCCTATTAACTTAGGAATAGGGGTTATTATTGAATGGGTAATAATTGCATGCATATTTGCAGCTATTTCTTGGTTTGGTTTTTACATGTACTATTATTTGGTAGCACGTGACTTAAATAAGAAATTAAATGGTTAAAAAATAGTAATAAAGTAAATAGCAAAGCTATTTACTCCTCTTTTTTATGTCTTTTATATCCTATTGCAAGCAATATGATTACTATTGCAATGATTAGGAAATATTTTTTAAAGTCCGGATTAATTTTTTTAGACACTGTTTGTGTCTCATTAAGTTCGTATGCACTTTTATCTTTGCTTTCACCAATAGGTGATGAAGTGGAATTGCCACTGGTGATAACAATATTTTGATTGGTGTTTCTTGGTTTGGAAACAGTTGAAGTGGCATTTACATTATTCTGATTGATGTTTGGAATATCTATTTCCTCATTGGTTGGTTCTCCAGATGCTTTTTGATTATTCTGATTATTTTCAGGTTTTTTGAATTGCTTCTTTAAGTTGTCAAGAGAGTTATTTTGGAAATAATCTGAAAGCAAATCGGAATACTTGTCCAATAAATCAACATTTAATCTTTCAAATAAATTGGATTTGATTGTGCTGGACACTTTGCTTCTTGGAGTCACATTGTTTGGATCGATTACGGATGAATCGTTTGGGTCTTCATCTCCCCAATCGTTATTGTCGAATTGGGTGTAGAGATTATAGGAATCCTTCCATTTGATGAATACCTCTTTACCGTACGGGGAAGTGTTGTTTGTAATCAGGTTATCATGAACATTAATCACGGTTTTTGTATTGTACATCGGTTGTTGGATGTAAAATGAACCTCCAGTCTCTCCACCATTGTTGTTTGCAATAATTGACTCTTGAATGTTGATATCTCCAGACACCATCACTGCACCACCGTTTGTTCCAGCGGTATTATTCAAAAATATGCATCTTTCTATATTTGATTTTCCCGACCAGCTGTAATATGCTCCTCCCCATTCATCAGCATGGTTAAACATGAAAATAC
>CAMNJW010000105.1 GCA_946541845.1 uncultured Methanobrevibacter sp. | reverse complement strand
GAAGAAATATCAAAATACACCGGACTAACAATCAAAGAAATAGAAAAATTATAAAAAAAGAAAGGATAAATGATTATCCTTTTATCAAATCAACTGCAGTTTGAATAGCTTCATCCATCTTATCAGCATTCTTACCTGCACCTTGTGCGAGTGTCAAACGGCCACCGCCGCCACCACCTAATACGCCAGCTGCGGTTTTGATAATCTCATTGATTTTAACTCCATTATCGATTGCATTCTGTGAAGCTGCACCAACGATTTTGCCATCACTGTTTCCCATGATGACTACATCTGCCTTTCCGTTGTCAGTAAAGTCTGTAGCCATTTTCTGAAGTTCCTTGAAGTCAGCTTCAATTAATTGGTGAACAACTTTCAAACCATTGATTTCATCGAATTCATCTGCCAATGAATTCATCTTTAAGCTAGCAATTTCGGATTTCAAGCGGTCAATTTCATTTTTCTGTGCTTTCCATTCACTGAAGAATCTGTCACAGGTTTTCGGCAATTGGTCATTTTCAACCTTGAAAATTGCTGAACTTTCACGCAAGATTTCACCATCATGCTGCATTGAATCGATTGCAGCAAGTCCTGCTGAGAAATCAATCCTTTCAACACCGTCTTGAACCCTTTCGGTTTTGTTGATTTTAATAGGTCCGACAACACCGGTTCTGAGGACATGTGTACCTGCACAAGCCTGTACATCCACACCAGGTATTTTAACTACACGAATCATTTTACCCGGAACGATACCACCTTGGTAGAGTACGAATCCATATAGTTCCTGTGCCTCATCCCTTGTGTGGAACTGGATGTCCAGGTCAATGTTTTGCATTACATACTCATTGGCCAGCTTTTCGATTTCGTTAAGTTCCTCTTGGGTAATACGTTTGTAGTGTGACAAGTCTATACGTGCTCTTGTAAGGCCATTTTGGGATCCTGCCTGCCAAATGTGTTGGCCCAATACTTTTCTTGCAGCCGCGATGACCAGGTGAGTTCCTGTATGGTGGCGTGCAAGGGTTATTCTTCTTGTCCAGTCAAGTTTACCGTGAACTGTTTTGCCTACAACATCATCATTGACTTCTCCATCCACATGATGCAATACGACATTGTCGATTTTTTCAGCATAAGCCATTTTAAAGACATTTCCATCAATGGAAATTTCACCTATGTCTGAAGGTTGACCTCCTCCTTCAGGGTAGAATACAGTTTTATCAAAGACCAAACATTGTTTGCCATCTTTTTTGATTAGACCTAAAACTTCAGCATCAAACTCTTCTTGGTAGAAATCTTTATAGAACAATAAATCAGTTTCAGGGAAATCAACTTTGAATGCATTCTTTTTATTGGTAGTGTCTTTTTCGTGAGCTCCCGCAACCTGTGTGAAGAAGTTATCCGGAACATTTACAGTAAAATCATCACCTGCCATTTCAACAACTGTTTCCGGAGGAATTCCGTGAGCATCATACAAGTCTATCAACATGTCAAGAGGCATTTCAGTTTTACCTTCTTTTTTGAGCCTTTTAATGGATCTTTTAACAATGCTTCTGCCTTTTTTGACTGTTGCGGCATATCGTTCCTCTTCCAAGGTGATGATGTTCATGATATGCTCTTCTGAATCACGGATTTCAGGATAGAATTTAGATAGGAAATCAAGCTGAATAGCCATTACATCAGCAAGGGATTCCTTCATGTCCAACTCTTTCATGAACCTGATGGTTCTTCTTAAAACAAGTCTTGCCAAGTAACCTTCTTTTACATTTGATGGAATGATTCCGTCAGCGATCATGAATGCAAGACATCTTGTGTGGTCTGCAATGATATAAATCGCTTCCATTGGCTCAGCAGCTTTTAGGTATTCTTCTAAGGATAAATCCAAACTGTCTGCTACTTGTTGCCTGAGTTCCTTCAAATCTCCGATATCTTCAATATCCATCATTCCCGCAATTTGCGCATTGCGTCCTTGAATGTCCTCATTGATTTCAACACCAGTCAGCTCTTTTAGTTTATCAACAACGGGCGCGAAACATGCATCATAAGCTGTTGGGGTTCCCTGTGAAATCCATGCAATCCTTTCCAGACCGTAACCGGTATCCACAACCTTAATAGGGATTTCCTTCTTATCCCCATTTTCCAGGGTTTCATATTGGATGAAAACTAATGTAGCGAGTTCAACTCCTCTGCAGCATACCTCGTAACACGGACCTTCGTTACCTCCACCGCTCCACCAGGATTTGATGAAAGTAATTTTTTCAGTGTTGATTCCGATGTGTGCAAAGAACTTGTGACATAATTCAATTGTGCGGTCTTCCCAGTAAATGAAGTCATCTTCCTTGTTGATTACTGTGTGAGTTCCCATTGTAAAACAAGTCATGTGACGACCGGTCCTACCAACATTATCAACGTCGTTTAGCCTGATTGAAGGCTGAGCCATTTCAATAGGATTAGCAGGAGGTTTGACAAGACCTGAAGTAATCCATGGTTGGAAACAGAATATGGATGCTCCAACTAGAAATACGTCATCTCTCCATCTTTTAGCCAATACAGGATATCTGTGGACATGTGTGTGTCCTTCACTTTCTAAAAATTCTCTAAAAACTTTTTGGATCTCATATAAATTGTAGGGTTTATCAGTAGCAGGATTTGCAATAAACTCATACTCATCACATGGAGCGTCCCCACAGGTATCTCTGTCAACCTGAGAGTAAAACTCCTGTCCGCAAGTTTTACAAGTTTGTTTTTTATAACCAAGTTTATCAAAAATTTCTACCATATAAATCAGTTTAAATTATTTATTAGTTTATAATATGTTTCTAATATAATAAATAACTTTCAAAAAGTAGATGGAAATTGGTTAAAAATTCTTAAAATAAGTCTAAAAAAATAGTTGTTCCAAATAAAAAGAGTAAATAAAAAAAAGAAAGGTGATAGATTTAAAAATCTATCCGAAGAGAGCACCTAATCCAGCTGCTGCAGCTTCTTCAGAAGCTTCTTCTTCTTCCTCTTCTTCTTCCTCTTCTTCTTCAACAGC
>CAMNJW010000104.1 GCA_946541845.1 uncultured Methanobrevibacter sp. | reverse complement strand
TCATTGAAGAAAACATGAAAAAAAATCATGTTTGTCCTAAATGTGATAGACCTTATGTAAAAAGACAAGCTGCTGGAATTTGGAAATGCAGAAAATGTGGTGCAGTATTTACTGGTGGAGCTTACATTCCACAAACTCCTATGGCAAAATCTGCAGCACGTAGTATCAGAGATATTCGTGTGGAGGAATAGACATTGTATAGATGTCCACGTTGTGGAGCAGAAGTAGATCACAAAAGCTACATGGAAAATAAATGTCCTAAATGTAGATATAGGATTTTATTTAAGAATGTTCCAGAGACTACTAGAATTATAAAAGCAAGATAATCAATCTGCTTTTACTAAATTTTTTACTATTTTTGATTTAAATGTTAATTTCAACTTCTAGAAAACCTTCTCAAAAAACTAGAAAGTTCTGTAAGAATTTTGCTCGCGTTACAGATTCAACCTCTGTCAACAGGGGTAAAATGAATATGCGTGAACTTCTACTGAAGGCATTGGAAGTTGATGAATTCAATCTAGCTGTCGTAAATGAAATAAAAGGAAATCCTAGTAGGATTTCATTTTTTTCCAATAAAGGAGATATTTTACTGACTATTCTTATTGGAGCGTCTGAAGGCAATGAGAAGATGAACATCGCTCCATCCCAATTGAAAATGGTATCCGAAGTTGAGGAGCTTAATGTATTAAGCGAAATCTTCGATTTTGATTTAGTAGAAAGTGCAGAGGACAATTACATATTGATTTCTAAAAGTGAAGATTCAGTGGCTAAAATTAATTTCATTAATAAGTTTGGTGAAAAGCTCAAATTCCAGATTAATGTCAAAAAAGTTTTAGAGGTTTCTAATGATTGATGAAAGTCCTCTTGAAAGCGTCAAAAGCAATATAGTTATTGAATTTGAAGACAATGACCAGGCTAAAATAATTTATGAGGCCATCCTTTTGGAATTTAACACTGCTCCTGATTTCAGATCATCCATGACAATTGACCTGGATGAGTCAAATATCATAATCAATATTGATGCGGAAGATTCCACATCTTTTAGGGCTTCTGTAAACTCAGCGATAAAGTGGATAAAACTAGCATTAGAGATAAATAATTTAACTAATTAATGTTTATATATAATTTATAAGGTGATAATATGGAGATTCCTGAAAATATTCAACAACAATTAAATCAGTTTCAACAATTACAACAACAAGCTCAAGCTGTAAACATGCAGGTTCAAAATGTTGAAATTCAAATTCAAGAAACTGAAAAAGCATTAGAAGAGCTTAAGAAAACTGATGAATCAACCGAAGTATTCAAACAAGCAGGTACTTTACTCATTAAAGTCGAATACGCTGACGCATTAGCTGACATGGAAGACAAATTAGAAACCCTTCAATTAAGAAAACAAACCATGTCCCGCCAAGAAGAAAGAGTAATGAAAAAACTCGAAGAAATGCAAGCTACTATTCAAACTGCAATGCAAGGTATGGGCCAATAGGCTTAATACTTCATTTTCTTTTTTTATAGATTTTTATGTCAAAGCTAAAAGTATTAACTCAGGACGACTTATCAACTATTTCTGATGATTTCGGTGAAATCCTTGAAAAGGAAGTTTCAAAATCAATTTCCATGAAGGAATTGGAAGATTTGGATTTGGACATTGTTCTTACCTACGAAAATGAACAGTTGGATGTCGATGTTGATGTCGGAGTTTTATTCGATGAGCTTTCTGAAATTACTCAAGAGCAAGTAATGCAGGCAATCGATGAAGCTTACTTGAAGTTCGATTCATACATTGATGAGAATTTCAGAGTTTAATTATTTTTTTTAAATCATTCAGTATTACTTTTTATATATTTTATATTATAATAAGTAATACTTTTTTATAAAAAAGTATTTATATGACGAAAACAAACTATTATGTAGAGTTTGGAGTAACATAATAGCTTAGCAATATTAAGGACAAACACGTAATACTATCTTTCAAATAAAATTCCCTCTTTCATTACTTCAAACTTTTTTTTATTCTTTTTTTTATCAATTTAACTTTATCAAGCAAATTTTATTAAATTTAACAAATTTTTAGGGGCTTAAAACGTGGTGTTTTACATTTTTTAATTTTTTATTAATATTAGTGACTATTTTTTTCATTTTTATTATACTTTGTTTAATTTTTAATAAAAATATTAAAAATTATTTATTCAAGTATACTTTAATTTTTCTAAATTATAGTAACATTTATATACTATGTAAATTAACTTATTAAATAGAGGTTCATAACTACTCGTTATTTACCAATAAATTGATCATTATTTTTACATACTCGAGGAAAGCTAAACACGTCGTGCTTTCCTCACCTCCTTAAGAATTTTTTTAAAATATTAATACTTGTTTTATCTAATTAATTATCATGATTAAGAAAATTCCAGTTATAGATTTAAAACAACACCAGGCTGTCAGCGGCAAATCCGGCATGAGGGACACTTACCAACCTCTAAAAACAGTTTTCGCACCATCATCCAATCCAGTTGAAATTGCTCAGGGACTGAAACTCAACGGTGCGGATGAGATGTACATTGCAGATTTGGACCTGATAGAATCCAACGGACACAACATCAACGACATCAAGATGGTAAACACAATTTTGCCTGTAATTTTCGATGGTGGTGTTAAAAATTGCGAGGGATTCGAATTCTTCCTCGATTACGCATATAAGATAATCATCCCGACTGAAACATTGGAAAGCATTGATGAAATGAGAAAGATTTTCGAAAAATATCCTAAAGAAAGAATTGTCATAAGTGTTGATGTAAAAAACGATGAGCTTCTTGCAAAGCACCTTGACATGAACCTTTCCCAATTCAAGGAAATCTTAAAGGAGCTTGATCCAAACGACATTATCCTTCTTGACATATCAGGTGTCGGCACAGAGCACGGATACAATAAGAAACTGCTTGAAGAATTCGAGGACATGAAGGAAAAATTAATAATTGCTGGTGGTTTGAATAAGGACTCCCTTGGTGAGTTGGAGTCACTGGGTATAAAAAAAGTGTTAATTGGAACTAGTCT
>CAMNJW010000103.1 GCA_946541845.1 uncultured Methanobrevibacter sp. | reverse complement strand
TCGGTTTCAGATTCATTAAAATCATAATTGCCCTGAGCCACATTATAAACGGATCCGTAAACCCTGTAAGTAGCCAAGCTAGTAAATGAATCAATCAGCAGGCTGCTTAAGATCATTACTAAAAATACAGAAGCCAAAGCAGTTGGAAGAACCAATGCAACCGCAAATCCAAATATTTCAAAGATAGCTGAGGCAGCTAAATTTATAATGGCTATTGCAATAGCCAGGAAAATCAATATTCCCACATATTGGACAACCCCCATATTGGAAATCAACTCATAAATCTCTCTAAAATCAAATGCAGAGCGAAGTGTTCCCATATCCACCATGCGTGCAGTCGCCATTATTAGGAAAAATGCCACAATAATAGCAAATATTATAGCTATTGCCAAAATAAATGATCCAATAACATTTACAGCTGCTCCTACATTATCATTAACAGAAAGCATCAAACCTAGAAGAAACAAAATTCCTGGCAAAATCGCATATGCTATTTTAACCGCGATCATCTTTAATCCGTCTTTTAATATTCCAACATAATCATTGAAAGCTGGAAGTTCATTGTTTTTTGAAATGGAAAATTTAAGAATGTTGAATTCATATCCGGAAATATAAACAAAAACAATCAGTCCCAAAACAAAAAGAACAGCAGATACAATAATCATGGCTGGTGAGACAACTGACAAGTCTATCATATCCAGACCCATTGAAACACTGGTTTTATAAGCCTGAACGAAGTAGTATCCAGTTGAAGCGAATGCCCCCATGAATAAGACGGACATTATTACTTGAATGACGCCGAAGCCTAAATATTTATTTACATCATTAAATGGATATTTCAATCCATCTACAACGATATCTGTAATACTTCCCATAATATCACCCATTAATTTAAATCATCAGAAAATTCATTAATTACTAACTACTCAAATTATAAAAATTAAAAAAATTATTAAATAGCCTAATGTTACATTAGGCTAAATCGTTTATTGAAGATTATACAGCAATCCATAAACTCTGGATTGGAAAATGCTGAGATATGGAGTTACCAAGAAACACAAGATTGCAATTATGAGAATGAATCCTATGCCAAATACTCCCCCAGCTATGTTGGAACTAACCATTGCAGTAGATAGTCCTAAGAACATCAATATAGCATAAAGCAACAGGAAAACAACAATTGAAATTACTCCAACAATAATCTGAACGCCAATCCATGTTGCAATTGTATTCAGCCATCCAATGGATTTGATAATTTCAATTATTCCATTGATATCAAATGCGGCTGAGAATTTATCATCATTTTCAGCCATATTGGCTACTCCAATTATTCCCATCAAAGGAAGCAGTATGAAAAGAACAATTGCGACAATCATCCCAAGAGCCATGATTATTCCACCTGCATTTCCACCAATGGAAGCAGCAGAGAATAATACTGCAAAAAACAATACAATCGGAATCAGAGCATATGCAAACTCGACAATGAATACCTTTATGCCGTCTACAAACATATTAACCCATTCATCAAACTCAGGCAATTCATCCTCGCCATTGATCATTCCTTTTACACCTATTTTTATTACCCTATAATTATAACCGCTTGTTAAAAACAGCGGCAGAAAGATAAACATACCTAAAACATTGATTACTCCTAATTTTACAAGAGCAGTCCAGTCTTGAGCGGAATACTCAAAAGCATCCTTATAAACATCCAAAATCATTTTAATCACACATTAACATTATATTAATTTTTTAGAAAAATTCCAATTTGATACATTTGTTTTCTTTTAGAATCACTCATCTTCTAAAATAAAAACATCTTCTATTTTAAAATAATCCTCCACATTATCACCATGACAATGTTCATTGATAGTTTTTGTAATTTTATAAGCTAGGAGCAAAGATGGATTATACCTGCCTTTTTCCAAAGAGTTGATGGTCTGGCGGGTTACTCCTACAGATTCACCCAAGGCCTGCTGACTCAACTTTACCTCTTGCCTCAATTCTTTTATTCTTGTTTTCATCGTATCTCCCATATAATAAATAAAATAACAATAATAAAAAAATTCAAATGTAAAAAATATATTACATTCGACAATTCTATTTTTCTCAAACTGATATATAAATGTTTCTATGAAAAATTGTTCAAAATTTAAAAAAAAGTAAAATTAACTAAAAAACAATTGAAAAAATAAATAATTTCTGATTATTAAAAAAAATAAGAAGTTGAATTAAATATTGGAAATCATGCACTCAATTTAGGTATCTCCCTTATAAGATAGATTATTATCAAAACCCCTGATACTACGGAAAGCACAAGCATTAAAAATGCACTTGGTGTGCCGAACAGGAAGCTTTCCATATTGAAGTATTCCATAATGCATATTAAAAGGTTATTCAGGAAGTGCACAGCCATTGGAACAAATATATTATCTGTTTTCAAATACAGGACACACATGCACATTCCAAATACAAATGCACTAATGATTCCGCCGAATTCATGTCCTACTGCGAAAAAAACAGAAGACAAGAGCATTGCAGGAAGAATGCCTATTCTGATTTTCAACCTATTGAATAGAACTCCTCTAAAACTTAACTCCTCAATCAAAGGCGCACATATGATTGAAGTAAACAGCATTAAAAAGTAAATGATTGAATCGCCGTAATAAACAGGTGAAAGATCAAGTGAAGGAATCCAGGTCGGATCAAATACTGTCAGAACGATATCGAAGGATGCTCCTATGGAAACATAAATGAATGCAAAGAGCAGATTGATTATGAGAACATATAAAATTTCTCTTGAAGTTTCAGGCTCGAAAAGGGCATTGATATCCCTTTTAAAACCATCCGTATTTCTCAGCGCCCATACAAAAAAGACCAATAGACATAAGACTAAAGAAACCACTAACAAATCATCATAGACATCCATTATAGGAAACAACACATCCAACAACAGGGTAATGATTAATGCAGCAACAAGAGCTACTGCAAATTCCCTAAGCCTTATTGTTCTAAGCCGTACATTGAAGTCACTTACACTAAAATCCATAATATTCCTCTAAAAATTAAAATAT
>CAMNJW010000102.1 GCA_946541845.1 uncultured Methanobrevibacter sp. | reverse complement strand
TACGACGAGATGCGCAGAACAATCATTGAAATTCGTATGGGGCGCAACTTTGATGATGCATGGAGAGCAATGTCTGGAAGGCTAAAGTCAAAGGAATTGGAGCGAATTTTTGGGATTATTCTTGATGGCCGTAAATCTGGATCAAGCATTTCAACGGTATTGTCGGATGTTTCAGATGATTTAAGGGATTTGATGGCACTTAAGCGTGAGAGAAAATCAGCTGTTATGATGTCTGTAATGTTCCTGCTGATTTCTGCTGTTGTCGCAACCCCTTTTGCAATAGGTATGGTCAGCGTTTATTCAGGATTTATGCAAAGCTATGGGATGGAATCCGAAATAATCCTAACGGCTCCGGTTGCAGGTGAAATATATTTGATAATTCACTCTATTTTGGTAGCTTTTATAATCAGTATAATCATGTACGGCGAGGTAAAGAAGGGAATCAAGTTTTCACTGCCTCTGGTTGTTGCATCATTTGGAATATTTTATTTTATATCCACTTTTGGTGGAAGCTTGCTTATGGGAGGATTTTGATGGATGAAAAAGCTCAGGCTTCAGCGGAGCTCATTTTGCTCTTTGGTGGGATAATGGTTGTGGTTTTGTTGGCGATTTACATGTACAATAATTACATGAATGATTTGGGTAGTGAAATCACATCAAAAGAAGTAAATGAATTTAATAATGAATTAAAAAATTTGGAAAGATATTTTAAATAATGAAAATTAGAGATGAAACTCTCTAATTTAATTATTATTGAGCCAGTTTACACAATTATTAAAAAATAAAAAGATTTTTAATTTTTTAGATGGGGAATAATCCACATTGCAACAATGGATATAAGACAACATATGATTATTGCCGGAGGATATGCCACATACCCTATTATCATTCCGATTATGACCAGGACAATTGTCATTGCGAAAATGTAATCCTTTTCTAAAACCAACTGCAGCGCAATGTTTCCAGGATCTGATTCCTTTAGGAATTTTGAAATCATTTTTGAGAGAATTGCAGTTACAATATAGCTTAATCCGTATAGGAATTGTGGGAAGAAACTGTAGAAATTTTCAGCAACGAATGTTGTCAGATATGGGAGCAATGAAAATACAAACAGGGTAATCCCCATTGTCCAGATGACTTTAGAGTCAATCTTATTCACTATGCTGAACAAGTTGTTGTTGAAGTTCCAGAAGTTAAAGCACACAATAAAACTTATTGCATAAATTGCAAACTCATATTTCAATTCAAATAGTGCTTCCCAGGTTCCGGCAGATGCAAGAGGTATCTCCAGGACAATTATTGTAATAATGATTGCCAAAATGGCATCAATTAATGCTTCAAATCTTTCAGTTTCCATCATGATTCCTCCCTTACGATTCTACCTAATATAATCCACATTACAATGGAAATCAAACAACAGACATAAATTCCCGGAATATAAACAGTGTAAGTTAAAATAAAACCAATAACCAGGACGATGGACGGGATATTTAAAAGATATGAATCATTATTTAAGGCATGCAATTCTTTATTATATGGATTGCTGTTATAAATGTCCCTTGTAGCTAAAGTGTTTAGGATATGGGTTATTATAAAGATTAATCCGAACATTGTTTCGGCAGGAATGGAATACATGTTATTCGCAAGCCAGATTGTAAAATATGGAAGCAAAGAAATGACAAATGTCATTATCCCATAAATCCACACGGCCCTATTGTCAATGACATCAACAAGCTGGAAAAGGTTGTGGTTCGCATACCATATGTTGTATAAAATCAAAAAGCTGATTAGATAGGCAATATAAATTGATTGCAATTCCAAAACTGCACCCAAGGTAGGTGATGCAGGCTGTGGAATCTTCAAAACTAAAACAGTTATGATAATTGCAATAATTGCATCAAAAAATGTTTCAAATCTATTGGTTTCCATATGTCAATATTTATTATTTCCTAATATAAAATATTAATCAAGGTGATAAAATGGACATGTTGATTGGTGGAAAACACATTTCAGGCGATGATTTAGAAGATGTAGTCAATCCGTATAATAATGAAGTAATTGATACAATTCCAATTGCACACCTGCAGACTGCACAGCTTGCAATTGATGAGGCAAATAATGCCAAGGATAGCTTATGTGAAATGTCAGCGTTTAAGGTTTCAAACAAACTTTTTAATGTTGTTGAAAAACTGAAATCTAATCGTGAGGATTTTGCCCGTTTGCTGACATTGGAAGTTGGAAAACCAATTAATGAATCATTGGTAGAGCTGGACAGGTCCATTGAAACATTAAGGCTTGCTGCTGAAGAGGCAAAAAGAATCTATGGGGAAAGTGTGCCGTTAGATGCAGGACTTAACGGCAAGGGATTTTTCGCATTCACCCAAAGGCTGCCTTTAGGTGTTGTGGCAGCAATCACTCCTTTCAATTATCCTCTAAATCTGACAATCCATAAAATAGCACCAGCTATTGCCTGTAAAAATACAGTGATAATAAAACCTCCAACTGAAGCTCCGTTGACAGTGATGAAATTTGCAGAACTCTTAAATGAGGAGTTTCCGGATGGTGTGGTAAACACTATAACCGGATATGGATCTGAAGTCGGGGATTACCTGGTAACATCTCCGGATGTAAACAAGATTTCATTTACCGGAAGCGTAACCACTGGAATGATGATTTCTCAAAAGGCAGGAATGAAAAAGGTCACTTTGGAACTTGGAGGAAATGATCCCATGGTTGTTCTAAAGGATGCAAACATCGACAAGGCTATAAAGGGGGTCATCAACGGTGCGTTCCTGAATGCGGGACAGGTCTGCATGGGAGTTAAAAGAATCATAATTGATGATGAAATTGCCGATGAATTCTGTGAAAGATTAGTCAGTGAAACTGAAAAATTGGTAATGGGTGACCCTTTGGACAGTAAAACCACTCTTGGTACTTTAATTTCTGAAAAAGCAGCAATGCAGGTGGAGGAAACTGTCAATAATGCTGTGGAAAGCGGTGCTAAAATATTGACTGGTGGCGTCCGTGATGGTGCATTTTACTCTGCAACAGTGATTGACAATGTCACACCTGAAATGGATTTGGTTGAAAGGGAAACATTCGGTCCGGTAGCACCAATCATTCGTGTCAACGGTGTTGATGAAGCTATTGAAGTTGCAAAT
>CAMNJW010000101.1 GCA_946541845.1 uncultured Methanobrevibacter sp. | reverse complement strand
ACTTATGAGTTTGGTGTTATTGAAATGGCAGATGAATATTCATCAACTTCTTCTATTATGCCTCAAAAGAAAAATCCTGATGTGGCAGAGCTTGCAAGAGGTAAAACAAGCATTGCAACAGGTGAGCTAATAACCATTCTGACAATTATGAAGGCAATTCCGTACACATACAACAGGGACTTGCAGGAAATCACCCCTCACTTATGGAATGCAGTCATGACAACACAGGACACATTGTCCATCGTTACAAAAATGATGCTGTCTGTAGAATTCAAGGTTGACAGATGTGCAGAACTTGCAGGCAAAAACTTTGCAACTGCAACCGATTTGGCTGACATCATGGTTCGTGAAAAAGAGATTCCTTTCAGGACTGCTCACAAGATTGTGGGAAGAATAGTCAACGAAGCGACAGCAAATAACATGGCTGAAGAGGACATCACTTCCAAATTCATCGATGACATTGCTGTTGAATTGGGCTTCGATGAGTTAAATCTTGAGGATGATTTGATTCAAAGGGCTTTAAATCCTGCTGAAAATGTCAGAATCAGGGCTGTTCCTGGTGGACCTGCTCCTGAAATGGTTGAAATCGCACGTGAAAACATTAAAATATTTTTAAATGATGAGTTTGAAAGACATGGAATATAATTAGATTATATTTCATCTTTTAACTAATTTTACTTTCTTTTTTTCGTTTTATTTATCTTATTTTCTTTTTGTTGAATATTTGATTATTCATATATGTGTTGTCTATGAGTTTATTATGAATTTTAGCATACTTTTTAAAAAAAATTTAGTTTAGGTATACCTAAACTATATATAGTGTTACGAATAAAATTAGTATTGCCAATATGGTATTATATTGGTGATGGCAGTAATGTGACATAATAGAAAACTTATTAATGTTCCTCAATGAATTCAATAAGTAAAGCTCAGCTTCTATTATTGTCATCATTACCTTGCCATTAATTATTATTCATCATCTTCTTTTAAAGACTCTAAATAACTTTCATGAATTTCATCTGCTAGTTCTTGGTTTCCCTCAATGATGGGTCCTGTATAATCGCAATCGTAGCATATCCACTGAGACCAGTTTTGAGGAATGATCCACTTCACTTTTCTTGACCCGCAGCGAGGACAAATTTTGTGCATCATATTATCTAATTAATGAAACAGGTTAATAAGTTTAATGTAACTTTTATGTTACGTCATTCAATCTTATAAAAGCTCCAGATTAAATCCAGTGCTTCACCGGGCTCAAGTGCGCCTGAACGGGTTTCCCTAAGTATTCTTTGTATTGAAAATTTCTTCATGTATGGGAATTTCCTGTGAACCTCATATAGGAGAGGACATCCAAACCCTTTGAATGTGTTTAAATTATAGTTTTTGATTAAGGATTTTATCTCTTGCTTGCCGACACTTAAACTTGCTGGAAGGTTCAATCGATATAATGAATCCTCCTGCAGATTTATGCATTGACTACCAGTTGCAAGCATATCACCAAAGATAATTATTGGAATTTCGTTATCTTTTGCATATTTCTTCACCAGCTCACCGGTGTTCTTGGAACATCTTCCGCAGGGATGAACGTTTCCAGTAAATGATTCCTTGATGATGTTGGAATAGTCAGATTCAATGTATTCGTGATGGATGTCTAATGATTCAGTTAAAATCCTGATGTTTTTCTTGAATTGATTTGGTAAAATTATAGTTCCCGGATCAACTGTTACTGCAATTGGGTTGAATCCTAACTTTTTAGCTAAAATAAGTGAAAAACTGCTGTCAACACCTCCTGAAAGTGCCACAACAGCTTCGGTATTTTGTGATTCTTTGAATTCATTTTCACTGAAGTAATGATCGAAGTTAAAGCTGTAAATGTTGTCCAGCTTATTTTCAATTGTCTTTTCCAGGTTCTCAAGACCAACCAAATCCAAATCCAAATTTCTGATGGTCTTTTTTGACAGTTTCAGCTTATAGTTTTTGTTTAGAAAGTCACCGTATGACTCGACATGTATGCTTTCAAGACCTAACTTTTCCCTGAGCTTTCCAACAACCCATCCTCCTTTTCCGATGATTGCTGATTTGTCGGGCCTGTCTTCTGTAATGATCCACAACTCATTGGTCTTTTCATTGAAATACAGTTCTTCTATGAAAATATTTACCTTGTCATGGCCGATTTCTTCTCTTATATCGTTAACTTCATCTAAAATGAATTCCTTGGTGTACATCATATGTTATTATGAACTAACTACCTTAAATAATAAACTTTTCAGGAGATTAATTTCCTCATCGGACATTTCGGATGTAACTTTCAACTCCCAGTTGTCTATTAATTCAATCAGTTCATCTGTTTTTTCAATTCCAGCATCTGTGAGCTCAACAATTTTTTTGCGCCTGTTTGTCGGGTCTTCACATCTTGTGATGTATCCTTTGTCTTCAAATTTTCTTAAAAGTTTTGCAGTATAACCTTCACTGACTTTAAACAGTTCAACCAGTTCCTTTTGTGTTGTCTTTTCACTGAAGCGGATTCTGATTAAAAATGGAAGCTCCGCACGTGTTATATCAGTTTCGTCAAAAACTTCTTTAATGTATTTTCTGTAATTCGCTATCATTTCCTCAATGTAATGGTAAATGAAAATGTTTTGAGAATTCTCTTGTGTAAATTGGCTTGGCAATGTCATACTAACCCTCAATATGATATTTGGATGTTCTGGTAAATAAGAGTATTAAATCAATTACCATAACAACAACCGCCGCAATCATCACATACTGAACGCCCATTCCAGCAACCACTGCTCCCGCTATGGTTGTGCCCAGTGTGACTCCCACATTTCCCATGCTTAGGAATATCCCGTTTGCAAATTCAGGAGCCTTAGGTGCAGCTGACACCATCCAGTATTGTGATATGTCATTACCTATGCCTGCAAGAATTCCCCATGCAAACATTAAGATGATTACAGGTATTTTCACTCCACTGAACATGAACATTCCAATCATCAATATTGAAAATGCAATTGGGAAAATTAAAACTGTCCTTTTTGAGTTGCTGTTCAATAGTTTTGCTCCAAGCCAGTTTCCAAGAATTGATGCAACTCCATAAATGAATAGGACTATGCTTAATTCTGTTCCGAAAATATTTGTCAATGTGTTTAGAAACTCTGATATG
>CAMNJW010000100.1 GCA_946541845.1 uncultured Methanobrevibacter sp. | reverse complement strand
TAATCACCTAAACAAACATTTGAATGTAAATGATTATTGCGGGAATGATTAAAACACCCATCAGATGGGATTTTCCGACACCGATGTAGTGTGGAAGCATCCCCATTGCTGTTGAAGTAATTAAAGCAAGTGCCATATAGGCAATCGGAGCTTTGTAATAAAAAATAAAAATAAACAATATTACTATCTGAAGTAAGATTACACCAATTGACAGCTTCTTGTAGTCCACTCCACCCATCAATCTGGAAAATGAATCTCCAAGCTTCAACGATAGCACTAATGATACTGAAACTGCAAGCAAAGATGCAAATATGAATATTATTAAGTGGTTCAGGCTCATTTCTGAAATAAGGTATGACATATAGACAGCAATTCCGCTTCGTGGATTTCCGATGATATATATTGCAATCAATGAAAACAGGCAATCTGAAATGTTCAGTCCGGATGTCGCAAGCAGGAAATTCACGGTGTCGTCATCGTCATTGTCATTTGTGCCGCTTGCCGCCTGGGCAATCACGGTTCCCTGTGCGGGTCCAAATCCTGGAAGAAAACCCAGAATCGCTCCGGTGATTCCTCCGGCAAAAATGCTTTTGAACTTACTGTAATCGAGATTCAGTTCATAAAAGGGATTCTGGTGGGGGATGGTTGATGAATCATTCAGGCTGAATAGTATTGTGCTGATTCCGAACAGTCCTGAAAATACGCACATCAAGGTGACTCCTGAAGATATTGGCGTTTGGAATATGATCCATCCGAGGATTCCGGATAGGACAAATAGCAATAGTGACCATAGGAAGTCTCTGGAATTCGCAGTTAGTCTATATGTCAGGTAAACTGATGCAACCAAAAGGATTATCCAGGTGTATGGCTTTGAAACATCGTGCAAAATGGGAAGAACTATTGAAAAAATTGGAAGCATCAATATTGTCACGATTATTGCGCCGAATCCTCCAACGGAAACGATTCTGATGACCTCTTTTGATCTTCCCTGCAGGACCATCCTGTGTCCTGGAAGTATGGATGTTGCCGTTCCTTCCTGAGGAACTCCCAGAAGCATAGAAGGCACAAATTCAATCAGGGCATGAGCTATTGACATTGAAACCATCAATACACAAAGAAATTCGGGCGATACCTGAGACAATAGAAAACCGGATGATGCAAACAGTATTGCTCCGGCGGTGTTGACATGTATTCCAGGTATCATGCCTGTAGTGGTACCAATCAATATGCCTATAAAACAAGCTATAACTAATTCAATCATAAGTATTAATTATTTTAACTTTAATTTAAAGCTTGTTGAAGTAATTTCGTTAAATTAAAGTGTTATTGTAAAATTGAGCTGATTTAAAAAAGTGGTGTTGTTTGATAATTGAAATACTGGTGGTGTTATGGTGAGGTTTTTAAATGTTGGAAATATGATTAGAAGTGTTTCCTATTAAACTCCAATGACTTCATTGAGATTTTTGGAAGCAGTTCAAACAGTTCGTCACGGGATATGTTCAGTTCTTCACAGATCATGTCATCCCATTCCTTTTCCTTTTGGATTAAAAATTCGGATGTTTCAATTCCCTTTTCAGTCAGTGTTATTTTGTATGCTCTTTTGTTTGTTTCATCTATTTCTCTTTCAATCAATCCTTTTTCCTCAAAATCTTTAAACGCCCTTGAAACTCCGCTTCTGTCCATTAGGCAGGCCTTTGCAATATCGGATTGTGTTGTTCCCATTTCATAATATAAGAATAATAGCATGTAATATTGGCTTGGAAGGATGTCAGTTCCGTTTTTGATGTGTTTGTTGATGTAAAAGTCATGTGTTTTTGTCAATGTAATCAAATGATTAATCAGGAATGGTGAATCTCTAATTATGTCATCATATTCAATCATAATACCACCTATTAGTTATTATATTATATAATATAATATTTAAATAGTATTTGTACCAATTTAAACACATAGTTTAAAATTGTGGTGATAGCATGGATAAGAAAAAGGTCATAATTATTTTAGCTATTATTGGAATTTGTCTGGTTTTGGCAAGTCCTGCCTTTGCAAAGGAAAAGGTAAAGGTCAAAATCACCACCGATGATTATCCATTGTCAAATAAGGGATATATCGTAATCAAACTGGTTGATAGTCACGGCAAAGCTATTAAAAGTAAAGGAACAATTCATTATAATATAACTGATGAGTTCGGCAATTATAAATGGGCATATAAGTCCTACAACGGCGAGCTTCGGTTGAAATATAGCGTCGGCAAGTACAAGGTCAAGGTCAAATTTGACGGGGACTCACATTATAAAAAAGCTAAAAAAACAAAATCCATCACTGTGAAAAGCAGCAATTTCAATCCTTATACCTATTACGATGATCATCACTGGGGTTTGAACCAGGAAATTGATGACTATATCGAGTATAATTATTGGGATGAAGAAATATATGACGATCCATACACCTATGATGGAGAAGGACCTTAAAAATTAATGTTTTTTAAAAAGAGATAATAATTGGTGTTTATTTGAGGAGAGTTAAACACCAATTCGTGTTTTTTTGGAAAATTTTGGCAGATAAATTTTCCAGGTATTAAATTAGAAAATTGTGGAAAGCTAATTTAATACGATGTATGTATATTTTGGAGATTGTATTATTATTGACTAATAATATGTTTTGTTTAAGTGAAAAATTTAGGTTTACCTAAATCATATGTCACTTGTATTAAAGTTTGTTTTCATAGTATATAAATGTTTCTAAATTTTTAGGCATGCCTAAATTTTTAGATCTCATTTTTCCTATGAGTTACAACAGTGTTATATAACAATAGTTATTTTTTTATATTTAAATGTTTTGTTTGGTATGCCTAAATATTTAAATAGAATAAACTTAAAATAATATAATGTTTAGGTTAACCTAATTTTTTATAATGATGGATAAACTTAAACTAAAAAAATTTTTTTAGTAATGAAGTGGTTTGTTTGTTCAAAAATTCAAACCACTCAAGTTAAATAAAAGGGAGAATGGTTAATGACAGAATTAATTGTAGGATTAGCAGGAAACCCTAACGTGGGTAAAACTACTGTATTCAATCAATTAACTGGTATGCGCCAACATGTAGGTAACTGGCCTGGTAAAACTGTCGAAAGGGCAGAAGGTCATTTCAAACATGGTAGCTACGAGTATGATGTTATTGATTTACCTGGTAATTATGCATTAAGTGCTCATTCTATGGAAGAAATCGTATCTAG
>CAMNJW010000099.1 GCA_946541845.1 uncultured Methanobrevibacter sp. | reverse complement strand
AATAAGGACAGAAAAACTCCAATATTATGCTTCACTGAATATCCTAATTTAACCAGAAAATTCATAATGGAAAATGAAGTTTATCAGGAAATTTACGGTGATGCCGTGCCGTTTGTACAAGTTAGAGGATTGACTGACGGTGACAATGAGATGGTGCAGGTCATCAATTCCGATGGTGCCACTGAGGTATATATTGCCAAGGGTGCTGACTTGATTGTTGACAACACCCAAACCGGAAGCAGCTTAAGAAAGGCAGGATTGAAGGAAATCGAAACAATCCTGCATTCATCAGCAGGTCTTTATGCAGGTGTCAGCTGTACAGGTGAAAAGCTTGAAAAGGCAAAGATGATTTACGAGCAGCTGTTGGGTGCAATCACCGCTAAAAAGTACTTTGATGTTAAATTTAACATTTCAAACTCTAAAATAGATGAGGTTTCTACTTATTTGATTGAAAATAAGCTTTGTGCAGATGAACCTACCATTACTCCGGGATCAGGATTTTCACAGATTAACGTATTGATTCCTAAATCAAAATTCCCAGAAATGGTGGATGCAATTAAAGGTTTTGATGCAACTTCAATTATTAGAAATGATTTGAAACAGCTTGTCGAATAATCATTTCATTCTATTTTTATTTTTTTTAAACATTGTTTAATTTCACTGGATTCCATCTTTTCTAACTATCATTATAAATCATTAACATTTATAAGGTATACCTTACATAAATTAATATATTATATTATATGGATGGGGATAAAACATGTTAACATCTGTTCAAAAAGAAATTTTACAAACCTTAATTAATTTATACCAATCTTCCAATGGCAAATCCATAAAGGGAGAGGATATTGCTGAGGTTATGGCAAGAAATCCGGGAACAATCCGTAACCAGATGCAATCTTTAAGAAGTTTGGGTTTAGTTAAGGGAGTACCAGGTCCCAGAGGAGGATACAAGCCAACTATTGAGGCATATCATTCATTAAACATTACAGTTTCAGACCAGGATTCCAAAGTGCCGATTTATATTAACGGAAAAAGGATGGACAATATTTCAGTTGCCAAGATTGAATTCACCAGTGTTCCTCAGCCTAGTGAATGTGAAGCCGCAATCAAGGTTTTAGGAAGCATTAAGGACTTAAATTTAGGTGATGATATAAGAATTGGCCCTACTCCCGTAAACAATTTGGGAGTTATGGGAACAATTGTGGGAAGAGACGATATGGACAATATTCTTTTGGTCGATACGACAACCATCAGAAGCATCCCTAAACAGACCGTAGGAGAGATTGCAAGCCGAGATGTCATTTCATTCACAACTGACTGTTCGGTTAAGGATGCTGCAAAAAAATTGGCATCATGTGAAATAGACGGTGCTCCAGTGATGAAGAACGGAAAGGTAATTGGAGTATTCACATTGACTGACCTTGTTCAGGCAATAGCTGAGGATAAGGAAAACTTAAGCGTTGGTGAGCTGATGTCCCCGAATGTGGTCATTGTAAATGAAGATTTAAAGATAGCAAAAGCTATTGAAGTAATGCTTAAAAAATCTATTTCTAGATTAATAGTTGCTGATAATGACCATAACTTGCTTGGAATTGTGACAAGGACTGATTTAATTAACATCATAACAAACCTTGACCAATTTCCGATTATTACAAATTAATTTTTAAGTGATTTAATGAAAGTAAACCAGATCAATGTAGATAGTAGTATGTCCGTATCAGATTTGCTGAATCAATTTGATGAATCTGGCGTTTTAGGTGCAGGAAGAGTGGCACGCGCATGTAATATCCTTGCTGACATGATACAGGATGATGACATGAGTGTATTCATGAGCTTAGGCGGTCCGTTAATTCCAGGCGGAATGAGAAATATTGTGACCAAAATGATTAATGAGGGTCATGTGGACTTAATAGTCTCAAGTGGAGCCAATATCACACATGATTTAGTTGAAGCATTTGGAGGAGCTCATTATCGCCATGAAGGAAAGGATGATGAGGAATTAAACGAGGAAGGAATAGGTCGTATTGCAGACATTAATGTTGGTTCTGATGATTTCACCATTTTTGAGACTGAAATAATAAAGATTTTTGAAAAGATATCAAGCGAAAAAAAGGTTGTTTCAATACAGGAATTATTGTATGAAATCGGTCTTTTGGTTGAAGATGAAAACTCATTCGTTGCAAGTGCCGCAAGAAACAACATACCTATCTTTGCACCGGGGCTAATTGATTCTATGATGGGTCTTCAATTGTGGATTTTCACACAGGATCATGATTTTACAATCAGTGCTGTGGGGGATATGCCCTACTTGTCAGATATAGTATTTGAATCTGAAAAGGTTGGTGCAGTGCTTTTAGGCGGTGGATTGACCAAACATTATACATTGGCTTCCAATGTTATAAAAGGTGGTCTTGATGCAGCCATTCAAATCACTATGGACAGACCTGAAGCCGGAAGCCTGGGCGGTGCGCCACTTGAAGAGGCGAAATCATGGGCTAAGGCAAAATGCGGATCTAACCTTGCAAGTGTTGTTGGAGATGTTACAGTTATTTTCCCATTGATTTATGCAGCGGCATTAGATAAAATTAGCAGTGATTAAATGAGTTATATTATTTTAGCAATCCTGTTTTTACTGTCAGGATTTTTCATGAAGTATTCGGATGATCTTTTTGATGTAAATCATGACTTGAAATTTGCATCAGTATTTGGTGTTTTATGTGCAATAGCTTCAGCAGCGGCTACAATCTATAGTGTTGAAGCGGCTTATATTTTTATAGCTATTCTGGTAGGTAATCTCATCGCATTTAAGGTGGATGGCATTCATCATATTATTACATTGATCTTATTCATTGTAATCTGTTTGATTGCAGGATTCCCTGATTTGAATTTAGTTATCTTATTGATATGTATTTTGGCAGCGTTTTCAGATGAAGTCGGTCATGAGCTGATATCTAAAATAACTGATAATAAATTTTTGAATCTGTTTTTTGAATATAGGTTTGTAATGAAGGTTGTTATTTTGTTATTGGCAATCTGTGGTGTTTTCAGCATATGGATATTCGTATGTTTCATATCCTTTGAAATTGCTTATTTACTTGGTGGAATTGTTTTTGAAAAATTGAATTAAAAAAAAGAAGTTAAAAAAGGAATTAAAAATTCCTTTCTATTTGTTTATTCTGTTTCTACGCCCATTTTACCAGCAATTCTAGCAATGAGCACAGTAACGATTACTGCAATTATGGTTACGATGATAGCGT
>CAMNJW010000098.1 GCA_946541845.1 uncultured Methanobrevibacter sp. | reverse complement strand
GTAAGGACATATGTTGGATCATCAATGAGTGAAAGGTTTCTTTTGTTAATCAGCTTATTTTCAATGGAATCTTCAACAATCAATTTAAAACTAGCATTTCCGTGTTTGATTGAAACCATCTTATTTAGATATTGGTAGTGGAGAATAGCATATCTTATGAAGTTTTCATCAATGCTCAAGTCACATATCATCCAAAACTCCGTTTCTATATCATTTTTAATCTGATTAATACTGGTATAAACATTGTTGATTTGAGGATATCTTTCTTTGAAATCATTTTTGTTATCTTTATTGTCAATAAGTATATTCAGAACCTTCTCTTCATAATTGATACTTTCGAATTTGGATTTTATGTCATCTAATTCATCTGTATTGTTTAATTTAAAAATTAATGACACATCATTTTTATCCACTTCATATTCAAAGCCGATAGTGTCCAGTATTTCCATCCATCTTTTCTTGTAGGTGTGATTTTCCAGAACCTCATAAAGATTATTCAATCTCATTTCAGTATAAGGGTTGTTGAAATCTGGCAATTCTTTCATATCATCAAAAACGAAGACGTTTTTTCCAAATATTTTATCAACACCCTTAGAATAGTTTGTTAAAATATTGGTGTATGATAGGGCGAGTTCAAAAATGCGTCTTGCAAACATAGTTTCTGAATCTGTTATCGTATTGAAATTCAAACCCCAATCTGCCTGTTTGTAGACTGTTGAGGTCTGTTCATATTTGATTGGAGGATGAGTATACTTCAAATAACGTTCGGGGTATTTGGCGAAGTCTTCATAGTAGGTTCTGTCAAAGATATACATGTCTCCCCATTGTTCGATAATCATGTCAAAAATTTTATCCATCATCCTGATTCTTTTAGGATGATTTGTATAATAGGTGCCTGCAAAAACAATCTGATTATATTTTTTACCAGTTAGGTTTATAGGATTGAACAGTTTAGGTTGGCCTGCAAACATTAGAGTATGTACATTCGGATGGTTAAAATCTCTTTTATAGTATTCGACGCATTTTTCTGAGGTTGTAAAAATGTAGTCGAATTCACTGGCGGTATCTGCAAAAGAGTTGTATTCAGTCCGATAATATGGAGGGTCTTCCTTGTTCCAGAAAATAGTCGGAATGGAATTTTTCATGCAATACTCAATAATCTTCAGCAAATCATCACGATTATCATCTTCTGTCAGATAATTTCTATAAATTTTACCTTTCCAAGGATTCACGCTACCTTCATCATCATAACCCTTCCATGCGGATTCACATAAAAATAAGTCTGGCTTTTCAGTTTTGAACTTTTTAAGCCAATTATCTGGTGTTATGGGGATGGCATTGAATTCGTACTTAAAGGAATGGTATGTAAATTCATCACAGATTAATGCAACTTTAATATCTTTTATGTTTTTAATTTCTTTTACTTCATCAACTTTAAAATTCGCATGTTTTGGCATAATTTCGTATTCTTTAGTTGACTGATGTTGTTTATCTAGAGGATTATTTTTATTTTTTGGTTTTTCAATCTTGTTTTCTGGTTTTTTAGATTGGTCATGCCCATTATTCAAATCTCTCATAATAATCCCCCTGATATTTTGTCTAATGTTTGCTAAATCTAGTTTTGTGTAAGGATTTATTCGGAGCTACTGATTAGTTAGTTAATCTTTTTATCCAATTATTTGTTCTTGTAATTTTTTTATTTGATTTAGTAAGGGATTCATCATATCATGCTTTCATAAAGCTGTTTCATCTTCAAAGAATCTTTATCCCTTAGGGGAGTTTCACAAATGATGTTTGCATTCCAACCGTTGTCAATTAGATTAGCTAACAAATCTCCTATTTGAGGTCCGTATTCATCGCTTTCATCTAAGGTGTGATGTTTTACTTCACCACCTTGACCATATTCTATTGTTGTGAAATGGCAATGAAGGATGTCAATGTCCAATTGGTCTTCGATAGTTGAAAATATGCAATTGTAATCCTCTTTTTTGTTTAAAAATCCTCTGCCTCTTGCATGAACATGCGCAAAATCGATTGTAGGTTCAAAATGGTCAAAAGTAGCGCATAATTCAACAACTTCTGAAACATTTCCCAATTGTGTTCTTTTGCCTGTTGTTTCTGGTGCAAATGTGAAATCCTCAATGCCTTCCGCTTCGAGTTCTTCAAACAGTTTGTTAACTGTGTTTTTTGATATTTCCATTGCTTTTTCAGGTTTTCTATTCAGGTAGGCACCAGGGTGGAAAACCAATCTGTAAGCTCCCATCCATTCTCCGGCGCGAGCTGCTGAAATCAGGTGTCCAATACTTTTTTCAAGTTTTGACTCTTCCTTTGCACATAGGTTAATGTAGTAAGGGGCATGCATTGAAACTAGAATGTCATGCTTTTGTGATTCTTCTTTTAGGGTATTTGCTGCTGTTTCACCAATTCTTACTCCATAAGGTGACTGGTATTCATAAGAGTCCAATCCTTCTTCAGAAATATATTTTGGAGCCTTGTATGCAGCACCTTTATAATCAACTGGGCTTCCAGCAGGTCCAAAAAGTACTTTATGTTTCATTTAAATCAGTTAAAAAAATAGTAAAAAAAGAGGGAACTTATAATATTCCCATAGCTTTGTTTGTTTTTGCAATTGATTTTTCGTTGTCACTTTCCATTTCTAAAAGTGCACGAATAGCATCAATGTTTTCAGGAATTACGTCAGATTCTTGATGCACTGCTTGCATGTAGAATAATTCATTTCCAACAACATTAATGGATTCTCTCCAGACTGGAATTTCATATAAATCATTTCTGTTTCTTCCAAGTTCTTTAGCGTATTCCATTAATTCAGCAGTGGAGCCTAATCCTTCTTCAGCAGAAACGACAATAACTCTTGAACGTTTTTCCAATGCTTCAACAATCTCTTCGGTTTCAACATCATTGTTGATTTCTACCATAATGTTGTGTTGGTGCATTAATGTGGTTGGTACGAGCAATGCCATGGTGGTTACGTCAATGCCGTCCATAACGGTTTTTACATCAGGACCGTGGTGAGAAGGTACTTTTGGAGGATTTGGAACAATAGCATTAATTGGTCCTTTTTTGATTTCGGATGGGTCTGATCCTCTTCTAACCATTACCGCTCTTACCTTTTTGATATCTGCAATTGGGTCGATTGTAGATAATGTACGGGTTAATCCGGTTGTGTTACATGAAACCACTCTTGTGTAGTCTGCACCATATGAGTCATCATAATTAGAAATAGCATTAAATGAAAGACCTGTTAACTCATGGTCTTCTCCACCTTGATAAATCGCTTTTACACCAGCTTTTTTATACATTTCAAGGTTTTGTGGTCCGATACTTCCAGGAGTACAGTCAACAACAACGTCTGCTTCTTGAATCATGTCTTCAACAGTACCGG
>CAMNJW010000097.1 GCA_946541845.1 uncultured Methanobrevibacter sp. | reverse complement strand
ACAATATTGTCCCATGTTCCCGACACTTTGATTTCAAGAAAGTATGGTGATGATGAGGCTCTTAAGATATCATTGATGACCAGGGACTTGCTTAAGATGAGGGATTCAGCCGATTTCATTGACAGAGTATCTGAATTCGATGAATATCTGTTTAAAAACAAGTACAATCCCGGAACAACCGCTGACTTGACCGCAGCATCAATTTTTGTAAGTTATTTGAAATCCAATTTCGAATAATCATCTTCTTTTTTTTTTATAATGAGGTAAAAACATGTCAGAATTCTTTAGGTTTGAAAAGCAGGATGAGGATTTGCCGTTTTATAGTGGTGAAACAAAATTGTCAGTTGGAGGAGTGATTTTGCTCTTTATCTGTCTGGCATTATTTGCGATTCCAATCGTTTTTCCTATTCCTCTTGGAGATTTTGAATTTTCAATGTATTTGGGTCTTGTGTTACTGCTTCCGACCATATACCTTTTAAGGGGAAATCTGAACAGGATGTTTAAAAAAATCAGGCGCAGCGACATTAAAATTATTGTGGCATGCATGGTCTTGTCACTGGTATACTCCTTTGCAATGATTTTTATTTTAGAGGCAGTAGGTATCGCAGATTCAACTCCTCTGGATGCGGAAGGATTTATATGGAATCTTTCATTCATTATTAGTTTCCTATTTCAGCTAATGGGTGAAGAGCTGTTCAAGATATTGCTCTTCCTGTTCATGATGTTTCTGCTTTATAATTTTTCACACAACCGTAATGTGTCCTTTGTTATTTCCCTGATAATTAGTATGGCTTCATTCGGATTATTGCACGCAGGTTTTTATGGGGGAGTTGTTCAGGTGTTTTTAATTCAGGGATTGGGAAGCATCTTTGACTTTTACGGATATTTCAAGACTCGAAACATATTTGTTCCATTCATTGCCCATGTGTTGTATGATGCGATTCTGATGATTCCTGCTTAGTAAAATATTGAGGCGTTTTATGCAATCTAATACATTCAAGAGATCGGATAACCTGTTTTCCCTATGCGGATTGAACTGCAGTCTCTGCCCTTCATTTGTCAGGGGAAATTGTCCGGGATGTCGTGCAGGCAGCCATTGTGCTTCAACATGTCCGTTCGCCCCATGCAGCGTTGAACATGGTGATGTGAATTACTGCTTTGAATGTGAGGAGTATCCATGTAAACATTATGATGGCGTGGACCAGCAGGACTCCATGATTTCTCATCTAAACCAACTGAAGGACATTGAAAAGGCCAAAAGAATAGGAATTGAGAAATATCATAAAGAGCAGTTAGCCAAAATTGAGATTCTCAATGAATTCTTACAAAATTATGACAATGGTCATAGGGATGTCTTTTTCTGTCTGGCAGTGAACCTGATGGAAATTGATGATTTGAAGCAGGTTTTCATTCATTTGGATGATTCAACAAAAGGGTTTAATTCATCTGAAAAGTCCGATTTTGCAAAACAGTTATTAATCGACAGTGCTAAAAAGAATAATATAGCTCTTAAGCTTAGAAAGGGGAGTTGGTGAAATTATGGCTGGAAAAGTAGCTTTGGCACCATGCAATGGAATGAGTCCTAACGGTCTGGTATCCCGTGTAGCTGTTGGGGACTGCAGAAACGACAATGAAAATGTAATATCAATTTGCATGGGTTCCACTTCGGCAGATGTTGAAGGCAAAAACGATGGGATGCTTAAAAAATATCCGATAGTTGCTGTTAACGGATGTCCCAACGGTTGTGTCAACAAAATTTTAAAAAATAAGGGAATTGATGTAGCTGATACAATTGCTGTCAATGAAATTTTAGATGGCTTTGAAGTATCTGCAAGGGATCCCTTCAGATTAGATGATGAAGCTGAAGAATGTGTAAAAATAATTAAGGAAGAATTAAGTAAAGTGATAGATGAAATTTTGTAAAATATTTCATTTTTCTTTTTTTATCATTTTTTTAAATTTTTACATCATATTTATAAATCATTTTAAACAGATATTATTATATTATTAATCTATAAATTATGGTGTTTAAATGAGTGAGGATATTAAAAAAACCATTAATGAATTGCATATTTATGAAAAGAAACTTTTAAAAGAACTGGAAGCGAATCCAAATGCAACTCCTGAAGAGATTGCTGAAAACAGTGGAATGGATATCAAATCCGTCATGAGTGCTGCAGGTTCACTTGCTTCCAAGGATATCATTGAGGTAGACAAGGAAGTCCAAAAGACCTATTCCCTGACAGATGACGGTTTGGCATATGCTAATGAGGGCCTTCCTGAAAGAAGAATCCTTAAAGTCTTGTCTGAAAAAAATGAAATATCCATGAAGGATTTGGCCGCAGAAGCCGGAATTGACAAAAAGGAAACAGGTATTGCACTCGGATGGCTACGTCAGAAAAACTGGGCTCAAATCGATAAGGGAGTACTCCAGATTACCGATATGGGTAAGGAATTTGCAGACAAAGCAGGCGTCGACGAAAAGGTTCTTGACTACCTCAAGGCAAATGCAGATGGTGTCAAGCTTTTCACCGATGACTTAAGAGATGGTTTTAAGAAATTAACCGGTAGGAAAAACATTTTAAACGTTAAAAAAGAAACCTCACATTCTTTTAAACTCTTGCCAAAAGGAGAAGAAATCCTAAATGTTGGATTCACTATCCAGGAACAAGCTACTCAATTAACACACCAACAATTGAAAGAGGGCGAATGGAAAAGCTTACAGTACCGTCCTTATGACATTAATGCAGAGGCACCTACAGTTTTTGCGGGCAAAAAGCATCCTTTAAGGGAAATCATTGATGAAATCCGTGAAATCTTTTTGAACATGGGATTCGTTGAGGACAACGGAGAGTATGTCGAATCAGCATTCTGGAACTTCGATTCTTTATTCCAACCTCAAGACCACGCTGCCCGTGAAATGCAGGATACCTTCTATCTCAAAAACCCATTGACATGTGATCTGCCTGACGATGCGCTTGTAAAACTCACTGCTGAAACCCATGAAACCGGTGCCGACACAGGTTCCATCGGTTGGCAATACGACTGGAGCGAAGACATCGCCCGCCAGAGTGTTTTAAGAACACACACCACAGGAATATCCACAAAACACCTGTATGAGCATGAGCCTCCAATGAAAATGTTTTCAGTTGGAAGGGTATTCAGAAGAGAAACTTTTGACTACAAGCACTTGCCTGAATTCCATCAGGTCGAAGGTCTTGTATGCGGACCTGACATAAGCTATCAAAACCTTTTAGGAACCTTGAAGGAATTCTATAAGAAATTAGGATTTGAAGTAAGGTTCAGGCCGGCTTATTTCCCATACACTTATTTATCTACCGAGTCCGAAATCTATTTGGAGGAAAAGGGAAGCTGGATTGAACTCGGTGGTGCAGGAATGTTCAGACCTGAAGTGTTAAAGCCATTAGGAATTGACCAACCTGCATTGGCGTTCGGTATGGGTATTGAAAGACTGGCAATGATCAGGTATGACGT
>CAMNJW010000096.1 GCA_946541845.1 uncultured Methanobrevibacter sp. | reverse complement strand
CAATGGGCATTGAATGTTGCAATGAGTATGAACCCAATCATGTTAGTTGTACTGGCAATTATTGCATTGATAGCAGTTCTCACCTATTTATACTTCAATAACGAACAAGTGAGAGCAGCCATTGACTGGTTAGGTCAATCATTAATGGCCCTAGGTCAAACAATTTACGATTGGGTTATTGGAGCATGGAACTCATTCATATCCACAATCCAAATGGTTTGGAGCAGTATTGTCAGTTTTGCACAAGGAATAATTACAACAGTAATGAATGCGGTTAACTGGGTAATCACTTCATTCTTAGCTGGAGTTGCATTCCTGGCATCACTTCCAGGAAGAATATGGACCATCTTGTCAAACATAATCAACAAAGTCATTTCCTGGGGAAGAAGCATCGCTTCAAATTTCCTATCATCAGCTTCAAAATCAGTATCTAACTTCATATCATATATCAGTCAAATCCCAGGTAAATTAGCCACAGAGTTAAGCAATGCTTTGAACAAGGTTAATGAATGGGCAGCCACATTGCCTCAGAAGTTTTGGGATGCTGGTGTGAATGCAGTTAAAAACTTCTTAAATGCATTAGGAATCCATTCACCAGGTATCATGCAAAGAACACTCGTATGGGAAATATCTGAAATGGCTAGAAGAACACCAATTGAAGGTAAATCCTTATTGGATAATGTTTCCAGTTTAGGTTCTGATGTTGTTGATGAATTCGGCAATCCAAGATTCGGATTAAACTTTGACGATGCAAACACTGAATTTGCAAATGGATCCATTATGGGCGGACAAGTGATTAACTTGAACATGGAAATCGGCAATGTTGATAGTGATGACCGTATACAGGAAATTGTGGATGCTGTTCGTAGGGAATTAGCATGGGACAATAAAACTGCAGGGAGGACAATATGAGCAACAAGTCTTTTTTTAGAATCATGCCAAGGTCAGGGTATTATTTGGATTTTAATATTGATTTTATTCGTTTACGAGTAATTTTGGAAGGAGGCGTTGATGTTTCTCCAGATTTGAACTTGAATGTTACTGATTTGAATGAGAAAAACGGAATACTCTATAAACAATTCCATAATAGTGGTTACGGTGGAGTATCTTTCAAAGTATCTGTTATTATTGGGAAAGATGAGCAAATCCTACTCACTCGAGAGTTCAAGGATAACATTTATGATAGTCTAATTTTGGATATTCAAACTATCCTAGCACAGAACGGTAATTTCAATGGTGATTATACTAAATTAAGTAAACATGTTAAGATTACTGATTTATTGGATTATTGGATTAGGAATAATACTCCTTTGATGGTTAACACGGATGCTATTGACATTCCTGACGGCATATATATCATTACGAAAAACAGTTCCCGTAAACAGACTCATGACAAATATACTATTTGGGATTTGGAGTTCCTGACTTATAATGAAGCGAAAGCGGTTGTTTATAAAAACGATAATGCTCGTGTTAAGAATGCAATCGAGAAGGCGAAAGCGAAACAAGTTGCGGCCAAGACAAGTAAGAGCAAGCCTGCTTCAACTTATAAAACCAAATTTGCTAAGTGTAAACGGAGTGTTTTGAAGTACAGTAAGAAGAAAAAGACTGTTACTTGTGTTAAGTATTTGCAAAAGATTTTAAAAAAACAAAATGTTTACAAGGGTAACATTGACAGTTGGTTTGGTCCTATGACTCGTACTGCCGTGAAAAAGTTTCAGAAGAAATATAAGAAGAAATATAAGTTGAAAAAAACTGGTAAGGTTGATAAGAAAACTTTCAATGCTTTGAAAAAGGTGTAACATTATGACCGGAATCACTAAAACAAATGAAAAAACCACTACTAACCTTTCCAAAAATGAAACTAAAATATATGTTTCTCGATTAGTCAGTGCTAGATGGTTCTATATGGATTGGATAAACAAAGACAATATCCATTGGTCAGAATATCAGATAAAAGAAACTGATATGAGAGTCAAGACTGCAACATTCACTAGTAACACTTATCTTGATTTGACAACTGGAACATATTGTGTCTTGATCACATCCACTCAACATGAAGACTTCGGAGGAGTCATATTATCTGTTGAAAAAGATGAGAAAAACGGATTATACAAATACCAATGCCAAGACTTCACAAGACAATACCAAGACAAAATAGACATTATAGGAGTAAACCTGTCAATACATAGGATATTGAAAAACATAATCACCAGAGGAGGAGTCCCCCTAGTTGGAGATGCAACCAAAGCAGCAAAAAATTGGAAAAATGAATTATCCGGTTTAAAACCAGCTTATCAATATGAACAAGTGTATTGGGGAGTTGATAAGAAAAAGAATTTCAATCCAATGTCTAAAAAAGTCAAAATGATAATCAGAAACAAGTCTCGTATTGAAGCTGTTAGGGACTTGGTTTTTGGTGCTGGAGGATATATTGATGTTTACACTAATAAATATGGTGTTTTGAAGATTGAACCATATCATAAAAAAGATTTGTTCGGTTCAAGAGTCACAATCCCTTATGAAACAATTCAGGACATGAAAGTGTCTTTTGATACAACAAATCTTGTCACTGGAGTGCAGGTTCAATCAACCGATAAACTGAAAGCTGGGAGAACATATGACCCCACCACATTATTCGGATTAGATTTAAGAGTAATTTTCGGGGATAATGGTGCATCAATAAGTAATCCTGCTTCAGCAAAAGTTACTGCTGTATCTAAAAAATCTGCATCCACTTCAACTAAAAAGATTTCAGGTAATCCATATAATACCAAGAAAAAGAAAGTTTACTTGAACTCTGACAATATCAGAGGCAAGTCAACTGATAGGAAATTCCTCAAGGACATAGGTAAACTATTAAAGAAACAAGGTTGGAGTTACAAAATCATAGGTGTTGGTCCGAACACTCATACTGAGACTTATGCGAGGAAGTATAAGAATGGTGTTTGGTTCTGTGTTTATGGTGGTGCAGATGGAGCTGTATTCAGGGAATGTGCAAGGAAAAACAGTTACACCAATACCTTGAAAAAGAATAATCTTCGTACTGTTATAGGAATGAGGCAAGGTTGTGACATCCGTAAAGGCGGTAAATGTTATAAATGGTTACGAAGAGCTCATGATGACAATTACAGTCCAAGCAGTTATAAAGGAGTTAGTTATCCTTTGAATATGCTTACAAAAGCAAAAGTCCCAATCATGTATGCTTCAACTCCTGAAAAGATGGTTGCCAAATTCCTGAAAGGTGGAGATAATCCAAAAGCATGTTAAATGGAGTGATGATCATGACTATTGCACAGGAGAAAAAAGCAGCAAAAAAAGAAATCACAAAAAGTATAAGAGATTTGTTGAATTTCAAAATCACAGTACCTCTTGGAAATCCTAATTATAAATTATTGCATACTAATCAATTTATAACTACTCAATTGCCATCTGATTTTGTTTTGGAGAATTTCGGAATTATTGGACAGAAGTTAGCCAGTGAAGCCACAAGAAG
>CAMNJW010000095.1 GCA_946541845.1 uncultured Methanobrevibacter sp. | reverse complement strand
AGGTTTTAGTTATGAGTACATTAATAGAACTTAAAAATGTTTACAAAGAGTATCAGACTGGAAATCAGATACTTAAAGCAGCAAATAATCTCAATTTTACAATAGATAAAGGGGAACTTGTAGTTATTCTTGGACCCTCTGGAAGTGGGAAATCAACCCTGCTCAATCTTTTAGGTGGTCTTGATAAGGCTACAAGTGGTGAAATAATCATTGATAATGAAAACATCACCTCTTTTTCAGATAAAAAGCTCACACGCTACAGGGCAAAGGAAATAGGTTTCATATTCCAATTCTATAATTTGATTCCAAATTTAACTGCATGTGAAAACATTGAGATATTAAATGATATAGTTGATGAAGGCATTGATGGAAAAGAGATTCTGGCTAAGGTTGGACTATCTAAACATGTTAATAAATTCCCATCAGAGCTGTCCGGTGGAGAACAGCAAAGGGTATCAATTGCAAGGGCAATAGCCAAAAATCCAAAAATGCTTTTGTGTGATGAGCCTACCGGAGCACTGGATTCCAACACTGGAAAAATCATCATAGAATTGCTCATTGACTTGTGTGAACGTGAAAACACAACAGTTATTATAGTAACACACAATGCTGAATTTGCAAAAGTCGCAAACAAGGTCATCCATATCAAAAACGGTCAAGTTGAATACATTGAAGAAAATGAAAATCCTCAGTCTGTGGATGATATAAACTGGTGATTTTATGTTATTCAAGAAGATGCTTAGGGACATTAAGGAAAATAAAATGCAGTTTATAGCAATATTTTTAATGTCCTTTATCACCTTGCTTGCGTTTGCGGGAATAGGATCTGAAGTTCAGGGCCTGCAGGATAACCTCAATAATTATTATGAGGAAACAAACATGGCCGATGCCTATGCCCTCGGAAGCAATTTCAATGATAGTGTTGTCAAGGACTTTCGGGATATGAATTCGACAACGGGCATTGAAACCCAGTTTGTTGTAAAGTCAATTGCCGACTTGGAGGATGAGCCCGCAGTAACCCTGCATTTTTTAGAGAAAAACAATATCTCCCAATATTATCCTGTTGAAGGGAGTAACATTAACTTCAGTGATGAAGATGGCATTTGGTTAGATGGAAGATTTGCTGAAGCGAAGAATTTGACTGTTGGGGACAATATATCCCTAAACTTCAATGGAATTACAATAAACAAGACAATCCGTGGACTTGGATATTCTCCGGATTATGTCTATGAGGAACCGGAAAACGGTTTGATTTCAGATTTCAAATATCAGGGATTCGGATATCTGTCAGATAAGGCATATCCAACTCCGGACATGCCTCACAATAAGCTGTTAATGACAACCAATGTCAGCAATCAGGACTATTATAATCAGACACGTGAAATGCTTGAGGATAAGGGATATGATGACATTATAAAAGGCGCATCATTTATGCCTAGAGAAGACAGTGCCAGTGACAATCAAATACAGGACGAAATCAAACAGCACATCGTTTTGGCAGTCATGTTTCCAATCATTTTCGTTGTTGTTGCACTTCTGATTCTATTAACTACAATGACACGTATAGTTAATCGTCAAAGAACACAGATTGGAACCTTAAAGGCAATAGGTTTTGAAAACAGGCCATTGATTATCCATTATTTATCCTATGGTTTTTATCTGACATTGATTGGTAGCGTACTGGGTATAATAATCGGTCATAATACGATACCATACATTTTTGTTGACACTATGCAGTCATATTACACCCTGCCTTGCTGGGATCCGGGATTCAATATGAGTTTCATTTATGTGGCTCTTTTAATCGTTTTAGGTTCACTGTTATGCTCATACTTTGCAGTTGCAAACATTATTCGTGAATCTCCGTCAGCAACTTTGAAGGCAAAGCCTCCTAAAATAAGCAAAATGGGATTCATTGAAAATACAAGGATATGGAACAAATTAGGATTTAACTTTAGATGGAATATCAGAGACATTAACAGAAATAAATTAAGAGCGGTCATTACATTATTCGGGGTCATTGGTTGTACTGTGCTTCTCATCTCAGCATTCGGTATGCATGATGGGGTCAATGACTTGAAAACCTGGAAATATGATGACATCAACCACTATGAAACACAATTGGTTCTCCAGGATAATGTTTCACAGTCACAAATAGATTCAATAATTGACGATGTAAACGGATCTCCAGTCATGACAAAATCTATTCAAATCAAGGCCAATGATATTAAAAAGACGCAAGTGCTGACGGTTCATGATAAAACCCGATTAATCACCCCAACCGATAAAGATAGGCATGAAATGACATTGCCAAACGATGGGGTTTCCATTTCACAAAAAACTGCTGAAATATTTGGTCTAAGCGTTGGCGATAAGATAGAATGGCATTTATATGGTAATGAAACTTGGATAAACTCCACAGTCGATGCCATTTATGGTGATCCTTCAGTTCAAGGAATTACAATATCATCCGATTTTGCGGAAAAAAACAATATTTCATTTAAACCGACAGAAATTGTTACAAAGGAAAAGGTTACTGATAAATTAGATGGTGTTGGAAGTGTCAACAATCATAAGGACTTGACAAACAGTTGGGATAAGCTCACACAAACTGCAAATCTCCTCATTATAATTCTGGTGATATTTGCAGTCCTATTGGCGGTTGTTGTATTGTACAGTTTAGGTCTTTTAGGTTTCACTGAGGTGGAAAGGGATATGGCAACACTGAAAGTTTTAGGATTCCCGTTAAGTGATTTGAGAAAACTGTTCATTACACAGTATTTGGGAATATCTCTGGTCGGTTTTTTAATTGGAATTCCGACAGGATATTATGTTCTTGAATCCATCAGGAGCAATACTGACAAGCTGTATTATCCGACAAATTATTCCTTAACCACTATAGCAATAAGCTTTGTAATAACAATTGTCGTATCTGCAATTGTTAATCTGTTGCTTGCCAACAAACTCAAAAACATTGACATGGTCGAAGCCCTTAAAAAAGAAAGGGAATGACCATTTTCTTTTTTTATTTTTTTAGGTAAACTCTAAAGATAATCAGATTATCCATATTTGGATGAAAATAATATTTAAAAAGTCGAGTGCACTATTATTCGATGATTAATCTCTTTCTAACATATATTCAATTACTAAAAATCCTCCTAATATTGCACTAAATACAAATCCTATCAATCCTAATAATGGAATATCAAATAATGTAGGACCAACATCCGTTAATAATGCCAGTGATGATCCCATAATTAATGCAGATAAAATTAAAGATACGGACAGTTGATTTGCTAATTCACTTATTCCTTTATGGCTTAAATTTACTTCGATGTTTCCTTCTTCAAGCTTTGAGATTGTATTGTTGATTGTATCGGGCAAATCTTTTGCCAAATGCTCTAATTGCAACAGATAGTTTATTCCTACATTTGTCAATCGTTTAGGTTTGTATTTATTTATCACGATGTTTCTTGATAATTGTTTAAGCTCTGTTGCGGCATTAAATTCAGGGTCCAATTTTTTACCGGTATCTTCAATTAATGCTATTCCCCTTCCAATCATTACAAACTCTCTTGGAAGAATGACTTCGTTTTTAACCATTACATTAAGCAGGTCTT
>CAMNJW010000094.1 GCA_946541845.1 uncultured Methanobrevibacter sp. | reverse complement strand
ACTTATGTAATAGCCGTCCCCCAATTCACCCGGCCTGTAGTAATGTGAGTGGAGAATAGGGAAGAACTTGTATTTCTTGCCGTCAGCCAAAATGGTGATGTTACCTGTGACATTTTCAGCAACAAAAATCTCAACAAATTCCTGCCTTCCGTTGATGACGACATGCTTCGGAATGTTTATGATCACATCAGCGACATCAAAGGAGTATGTTTTAGTTGAATTCTTATAGTAAGGGTCGTTTTTAAGCTCGAATTTCACTGTGTGCTTTCCGAGGCTTAATGATGATGAGTTTATGTCATAATAATCCTCACCAAAGTCAACTTCGTACTTTACACCGTCAATGTACATGGCAAAATCTCCGCTTGCATATTCCGGCATCACAGGAGAAACCCCAAAGTCGGAACCGCGCAGGATTGCATCATCTATATTCACATCAAAACCTGAATCAGGACTTTGGGAAATCATATAGACATTGGAATATCCTCCATATTCAAAATCTCCTTCAGAGTAATAAATTGATATTTCCCTTTCACCTGCCTCCAGGTTTTTCAATGAGATTTCCGCTTTGCCCTTGCTCATTTTCACTTTTGCAAACTGTTCATTGTCAACCTCGACATTTACTGTTCCCTTGGCTGTTGTCGGACCTTGGACTACAATCTTGTTGTTATCCTGAATCCACATATAATCATTTAAAACAATTTTCGGGACAATTCCGATAGATTCTTCAGCTGTAAGAACATCATAATCGCTTCCGTCATAGTATGCTTCAATGTCATAATATCCAAAATTCAACTTGGTCGTAATGCTGACGCTTGCAAAGCCCTTGGTGAACTTTCCAGTGTATTTCTTACCGTTGAAATTGACAACCAGAGTTCCTTTTGCATTGCTTGGCAAAGTCAAGTTAACGGTTGCCGGAGTATTGTATGGTGCCTCTGCCGGCAGACATATTTGAGGAGTTGCTGCAATCACCCCATTTGCGGTAGCCGCATGGTGCTTGGCGTCTCCAGAATAGCTGACGGTGAACTTATTGTCCCCGTATTTCAAATCAGATACTCTAATAGAGACATAACTGTCAATCTCTTCTGTATATGTCTTGCCGTTGAGCTTCACAGTGACATTGCCTGTGGCTGAATATGGAAACCTCAGGTCAATTGTTCCATCTTCGCCGTAAACTGCATCCTCTACGTTAACGCCGATTATGAAGTCCTTGACATTGTAGTCATGTGACCATATTACCTTCTCGCCATACTTGTCATCGCCCCAATACTTCAATCCGACTGTGTGCAATCCCAACTTATCAATTCTCATGCCGATGGATGCCTGACCCTCATAGACATCAGTATCCCCGACCTCTTCATTATCAACATATTGGGTGATGTAGCCTTCAGCATCCTTCGGCAGGCTCACCTGGATTTCATTTTCCTGACATGCCTTGATGCTGGTTGGAGCATTGACCTTAATGTTCTTGTCCGCTATTTCCACATCTCCGCCGAGAACATCGCCATCCTCAGCGCTTAATTCCACTTCATCTACGGATTCACTTACAGAATCCTGACCTATATCGGTGGCCGTCATGTTGTCTGACTCATCAGATGCGCTGACGGCTCCGAGTGTTATGATTGCCAGCAGAATCAAACCGGCAAAAAACAGTTTATTAAACTTCAATTTATACACCTTAATTTATAATAGATATATTACATGACTATATTATATCTAAAATGTATTTAAAGAAGTATTCTTAAAATAAGAATAGTAATATATGGTTGTTTTAAAAAATAGGATAAAATAGGGAAGCAATCCCTATTTCATAACTTTTGCAGACTTTTTGACTGTGTCCTTAAGATAGGTTGCCTGATAGGTGACCTTCTTGCCAACCTTGAGCTTTTTCAGGACTGATTTTTTGATGGTGACCTTTGCAACACCCTTCTTGTCGGTTCTTGCCTTGTAGGTCTTGCCCTTGAACTTGAATGTTATTTTTTTGTATTTCAAGGCCTTTTTGCCCTGCTTTAATGTGGCCTTCAAGATTATCCTTTTGGCGGATTTCTTGACCTTAACTGTCTTCAATGTTACGGCATGCTTGACCTTCAGGGTTTTGGCAATCTTGGTGTTGCCGTGTTTTGCAGTGAGTTTATAAGATCCTGGAACCTTATTCAGCTTAAAAGTTGCATAACCCTTCTTGTCTGTCCTGACTGTCTTGATGAACTTGCCGTTTATGTAGAGTTCCACCTTGCCTGATTTGACAACATTTTTCTTGTGATTGACAACCTTAACCTTGAATGCTACAGGCTTTCCATAATAGCCGGTCACATCCTTTGCAGTCAATTTGAACGCATCTATATCGACAGCACCGTGAATCGGGCTTACAGGATAATCGTCAGCGGAATAATTTGCATATACTCTATGATAGTTTATCAGACCTGCGAGGGAGATTTCCGCATAGCCGTCGACCAGCTTTCTGGAAGCGAATTCCTTCCCGTCAACAGTGACTGTCAGATTGCCTGAAGCATCCTTCGGCAATTTCAGGAAAATGAGGTTTTTCCCGTCGAATGCCCAGTTTCCGCTAGAAGGCTCGATGGCTCCCATTATGCATATGGTTGCGCTTGAGCTTGTCCGGTAGAATTTATCGTCACCTGCATATGAGACTGTAATATTGTGATTTCCTATGCCTAGCTTGCTGATATCGACGCCGTACCTGATGTGATTGTCCCACTCAAGATATTCGATTAACTTGAGTGCAGACTTCCTGCCGTCCACTGTGACAGTCATCTTATTCATATCAAGTGAATCCAGCATGAAAAAATCATAGAAATTCTTATATTTTTCCACCGTTTTCAAATCGTCAAGAGGTATTGAAAAACTTACGCTGACATTGAAATCCTCGCTGTAAATCAGATTATCCCTTTTATCATAGTATCTGACTTCAACATGGTTTGTAGTGTTCGGCGCAGGGAAATTCAGGTTTGACTCATCCAATTGAACCCACATCATCTCTTCAGACACTATACTATTCAAAATCTCCTTTCCGTCATTTGATACCACTATTTTGCCTGTTGCATTCCCTTCAGGAAATTCAATGATGATGCTTGATTCCATTTCATTGAGAATTGCCTCACCAGGCACATAAACCTTAATCGGCTGAACATCAAACACAAAAGACCTTGTGAGGTTGCTTGATTTGACATCCAGGATGTGTTTTCCAATTGATAGATTGCCGGAGCCGACCTGATAACAGTTCATCATGTCGCTGCCATCAATTTTCTTATGCTGCTTTTCATCACCGTCAATGTATGCCTTCAAATCCTTGTCAAGACTCTTATGTGCTGAAAAACAGACCGGATCGTCTATGAAAAGATTCTGGTCATCCATAAAGATGGATGGCTCAACTAAAGATTCATCCGGGTGGTCATCCTCAGCCCATGAAGAGAATTTTGAGGTTTGAATGTCATCTGCCCCATCGCCTGGAATGGCCAATGCACTGTCGGATGTGTCTTGTGTCACATTCTCTTCAGCGCTGACCGCAGCAATGGTTAATGCGGCAAAAATTAAAAAACTAAAAATTACTAAATATTTTGCTTTCACGAAAAACCTCCATAAATCGTTAACTATGGAATTATTTATTTAAAAAATCATATTTAAGAAACTATTATTAAAAAAGGAATAATG
>CAMNJW010000093.1 GCA_946541845.1 uncultured Methanobrevibacter sp. | reverse complement strand
GGATTCAAAAATAGTGGTGTTGGAAAAGAAGGAATAAAATATGCGGTTGAAGAGATGACAAAAACAAAATTGATTGGATTGAATTTAAGATAGGAAACTACTTAAATTCATTTTTAATATCCTTCTACTCCGGGCATTAATATAAATTTCATCATTAAATTCAACTCTTTTTCTAAGGGGATTAATTTTCCATTAATTTCATGAATGTTGTCCATGAATCCATTGTTAAATGTTTCTTCATCAACAAAAATGTTGACATATAATTTATGGTAACCTTCTCCAGTTATGTCATCATGTTTCTGAAGTTCAAAGATTCCATTTGGGAATTTGCTTATTAAATAAGGTTCAGCTTCATTTAATAGTTTTATTAATCCCTTATTGTTGTTTATGAATTCATAAATTCTTTCAGGATTTCTCATTTTGTAGAATTTATTCAATTCACTAAATTCTTCTTCAAATTTCATGTTTCTATCCATAATTCCATCTCTTCTAGTTGTTTGTATGTTTTAAATAATTTAAAGAATCAAGTCCTTTTTTCACATCTTCTTTTAATTTTGGAAATACTTTTTCGAAGTAATCTAAATTTTTTTCTTTCCAGTCATAATCTGCAAATCCCCTTATTTCAATTAAGTAAAATAATAAATCTCCAATATATTTTTCGGTAGAGTTATTTGAGTATCTTAAGGCATTACATACTTTAGTATGAATTCCTTTCTTAGTTGTCAGATAGGTTTTTCCTTTAACTTCAACTAAATATTTCCTAGATTCCCCAAATAATGCGTAATAATCTCTGTTTATTGCTGAGCGAATGTGTGCTTCATCATCAATTTGGGATAGTTCTTCACCAATTTCATAAAATTCCTTAAAATCATACATTGTTTTCACCATGTAAAATTTATTTCATCAAGTAAAATTGCTTTAATAATATTTAATTTTACTTTATTTCTTAATTAAAGAATTATATGATTGGTAAAATATAAATAAGTTTCGTTATGACTTCAAATAAATTTTATAAACAAAAATAAATAATAAAAAAAGAAAATAAGTTTTAAAACTTATTTTAAATAATTTTCAACGAGGTTACGTGTTTCGTTAAGAGATTCCATTGGGATTCCTTTAGGCATTTGGCCAAGTTCCCCTTCAACATCTTTAAGGATACTTCCGTTCATTCCTAAAAACATTCCTTCACTTACAATGTCACTGAATGCCTGTGGGGGAAGTAGGGACACGCCAACTCTATTGTCATCCTTAACGTTCAGGTCATTGGTGACGACGGTAATCGCACGTTTTCCAAGGTTCACGTTACAAAGCATTAGGTTATCGTTTTTAGGATGTTTGGTAACGCTCATAACTTCTCCGACTTTAATGTCAACGCCCATGATTGGATCATTGATTGGGCCTAATGCCAAACGGTCTTGCAGGCCGATGATGGTGTCCAGGAAGAATCTAACCTTTGCAATGTTTTCCTGTGTCTTTTCCTTGTCTTCCTTAGGTGCGTTGCTTAGGAATTTTTTATTCCAGTCTGGACCGCCTAAATATTCGATAATTTTTTCTGCCTTTTCCTTTAGGCTTATTACATCTGGAGAGTTTACAAGTTCATCTCCTTCTAGGTAAGAATAAGTCAATGATTGAAAATCGCTGTTCATTTGTTTTCCAAGGTCAATTGCTTGTTTTTTATTCCAGCTTCCTCTAAATGATGCTGTTGGAATGAGATTTAGATAATTTTCCCTTGCCTTGCTTGCCACTAAAATTCTATAATCTTTTGTTGTATCCCACATTTGAAGTCTCCTTAATATCTAAATTATATTTTTTATCTTATAATTTATTAAATTTTTTCCTATTTTGTCAAAATAAGACGATTTTAAACCTTAAAAAACATAAACTATTTATATTAACAATAAAATAAACTTATACATATTTATTTAATTATTATTTATATTGTGGTGTAAAAATGGTAGAAGTTTCAAAATTACGCAGTTTAGATATTTATACCAACACAGGACATTATGTTGGTCGTGTAGAAGATGTTATTCTTAATATTAGATTAGGAACTATTTCAAAATTACAAGTAAGAGCAATTGAACAAGAAAGAAAACCTGCTGGTGTTATTAATTCATTTTTAGGAAGTATCCGTGGAGAAATGCCAGAAGAAAATGATATGAGATCCTTCCAAAGCGATTTATTAACTGTGGACTTTGATAAAGTTCAAGCTATCGGGGATATTATGTTAATTAACCCTAGGGATATGAAAAAAGTAAATCCTGAACCACAAATTCCTGAATCTGTCGCTCCATCTGCTCCTGAAACTCAACCACAAGGCGAAACTCAAGTCCAATTTCAACAAGAAAGATTATAAATTAATCTTTCACAAATTCTTTTTTTAAAACTCTTTTTAGTGTGATATTATGAAAGTAGGTATTATAGGCTGTGGAGCTATTGCTAACATCATTACAACAAGCATGGTTCCTGAAAAAAATGGCATTGATATTGCATATTTCTTCGATAAGGATATCGAAAGAGCAGAAAATTTGGCAAGCTTAGCTGGTGGTATCGCTGCACTTGACTTTGATAAAATGGTAGATAATGTGGATTTAGTTTTGGAATGTGCTTCACCTGCATCCGTTAGGGAATTTGCACCTAAAGTATTGGAAAAAGGCTGTGACATGATTGTCATGAGTATAGGTGCACTGATGGATGAGGAATTTTATTTCACAATTGAAAAAATTGCTAAGGAAAATGGTGCAAGGGTTCACTTGCCTTCTGGAGCTATTGTAGGTCTTGATGGAATCAAGGCGGTTGCTAAGTTCGGTCTCAAGGAAGTAAGTTTGGTCACCCGCAAATCTCCAAAATCCCTTGGAAAAGACATTGATAAAGAGGAAGTGCTGTTTGAAGGCAAGGCTTCTGAAGCGGTTAAGGAATTTCCATTGAACATCAATGTTGCTGCAACTATAAGCATTGCTTGTCACAGGGACATTGACGTGAAGATTATTGTGGATCCTAATGTGGACAGAAATGTTCATGAAATTACTGCAAAAGGGGATTTCGGTGAGTTCAAGACAACAACAATGAATTATCCATGTTCTGCTAATCCGAAGACCAGTATGCTAGCCGCACTTTCAGCCATTAGATTGCTCAAAAGTTTCAATGAAACCATTAGTGTGGGAATGTAATGAAAGAATATGAAGTTTATTCATCTTTAAAGGTTCCTAAAAACTCCAAAATAATTATTCGTTTGGATGGCAGGAGTTTTCATACATTAGCCCGTGATTTGGAGTTAGTAAAACCTTATGACGAAAATTTTTACAGGGTAATTTCTGAAGTGTGCAATGATTTGTTCAATGAATTTTCACCTCTCTTTGCATACACCTTTTCAGATGAGATAAGCTTGCTTCTAGATAATGTTCCTTTTGATGGCAGAATTGAAAAGATTGATTCAGTGATTGCAAGTTTTGCGGCAAGTTCCTTTGTAATTCATTACAACACTCAATTTAAAAAGCCGCCTGCTTTTGATTCAAGGATTATTCCGATTAATGATTCAGACATTCTGCATTACTTCAAATGGAGGCAGGATGAGTCATGGAGAAACTGTGTAAATTCTCATGGAATTTCATACCTCAAATCCAAGTATTCAAATTCTCAAGCAAATGATAAAATAAATGGCATGAGCTTAAGTGATGTTCATGAATTATTGTTCCAAAATGGAATTAACTTGAATGATGTTGAAACTTATAAAAAGAGAGGAATTGGAATATATAGGAAAAATAAAAAAGT
>CAMNJW010000092.1 GCA_946541845.1 uncultured Methanobrevibacter sp. | reverse complement strand
GGATCCAAACAGGATTTGGAAAATAGAATTATTCATTATCTGGCCACAGGTGAAATGTTAAACGAACCAAGTGTTAAACAACATTCTACAGATTCTAAATCAGAAATCACATTGGATTCAAAATTAGGCGAAAATTTCAAGTGCAGTGAAGATAAAAGGCAATTTTTTGAAAATGAAATAGGAAAAGGCTTTAAATTCAAGGTTAAATTTCAAAAGTGGCTGAAGGCAAACCCTGACAAAACCTATCGTGATGCAATTGAAGCATATTATGAAATTCAAAATTCAAAAGAAAAGACAAAGATTGATAAACAGTTTCAGTACAATCAATATATACGGGATTTCTTTGAGGACAACAAGGGCAAATCTCTGGATGATGCAATCAAATGTTGGAACTATAAAAAAGGTCTTAAAGGCCATAACAGATATGAAAAAAGCGATTTGAGAGTGTTATTATGAAAAAAGTGAAGATTACTGTCATGAGAAAGGTCAGGCATGATGATTTGATTGAAAAATATGAGAATCCTTTGGAGCATGAGTGTGATGTTGAAGAAGGTCAGGTTTTCATAGCCAATGGTTGGACAAAACCTGATAACTTCTGTGACAGTGCATGGGAAAGTCTTTCACCATTTGTTTTAGGATTGGCCAACGGCGCCAGTGATTTTTATGACGGATGGATGAAAAACAAAAAATCTGCAATGATATCATGCAATGACGGTTTCAGGCCTGTGAGTTTTCTTTTGGAAACAATGGATGAAGATGCTGATTAATTCAATTTTAAAATAGATTATTATATCATATCCGCTAAAATATTATCATGGCTAAATTAATGAATTTTTTTAAAAAAGAGATAGTGTTTTCTATATCATTAATTTTAGCTATTATTTCCTGTTTTTTTGTCAAACCATCTTTTAATTATCTTGATTATATTAATTGGGACACAATAATTCTGCTTTTTGTGATAATGGTTATAGTTGAGATTTTAAAAAATTTGGCAATTTTTGAGATTTTGGTTAGAAAATTATTGGCCAGGATTGGAAATGCTCGTGAACTTGTTTTGATTTTAGTGTTCATTTGCTTTTTCAGCTCAATATTCATAACAAATGATGTTTCTTTAATCATATTCGTGCCATTTTCAATATTGGCATTAAAAAAGGTCGACAAGACTGATTTGATAATTCTAACAGTTTCCCTACAGACTATTGCAGCAAATGTGGGGTGTATGGTGCTTCCTATTGGCGCTCCGCATAATATTGTGATGTATACGGTTTCCAACATTCCGTTTGAATCGTTCTTCTTCCTGCTTTTGCCATATATTGTTGTATCTTTGATATTTTTATGTATTGTATTATTGTTCATTCCAACAGATAAGATTGCATTGCCCAAAATGAATAAAATCGAGTTTGAGAGTAAAAATTTTATTAAAAGGGTCTTTCTAGGTGTGGACTACTTTTTGCTTCTCACTTTCATCGCACTTTTTATCCTGATTGGAAACCTCGAAAACATTCCATTTTTCAATTCACTGTTCACAAGATGGATTGTGGGAAATGAGGTTTTATGGGGTGTCATCGCATCACAGGTGATTTCCAATGTTCCGGCAGCAATGCTTCTCAGCGGTTTCAGCAGCAATTACGAAGCCATAATAGTTGGTATTAACTTGGGTGGTTTTGGAACACTTATTGCATCCATGGCAAATTTGATATCATATAAAATTCTTGTTCGGGAGTTTGATGAATTCAAAGTCAAATATTTAGTGGTTTTCACGGTTTTAAATGTTTTATTGCTGATAATCCTATTGGGTGTTTATGTTCTAATTTGATTGGAAAAAATTTTTATTTTATCTGGTCCATAATAATTTTATGAATGATTCTTTAAGGATGTATGATGATTTTTCAAATGTTGTTTCAAATGAGGAAAGTATTTCAACAGAGTCAGTTCTAGATATTTTAAAGGAATATTCCGGCAACATTTCCGTGTTTGACTTGATGGCAGTTAATGCTGAGATGATTGAGGATAGCAAATATGTGCAGGATAGCTATAAGCATAAAAGTCATGCAGTTTATGTGAAATACTTTTTAGGACGCATAAAGGATGTTCACAGTGACAATAATGTCTACGACCATGACATTGACAAGGAGGAGTTCATCGATGCCATTGCTACCTTAAGGTCATATCATATCAATGAATCAGTTACCTCAAAAACAAAATTTCCTCTGATTTATGGAATTATTTCAATTTACACTACTTTTATACTGGAAGAGCCAATTCATCCTGTAGGCACTCCGTTTCCAGGATCATTATATGTTGAGGAGCATGACGGCAAGTTTTACTGCCCAGTCAAGGATGCGAACCTTGAATCTCCAAATGCGGTTTGCAAAATGTGCATTGCCGAGCAACTGGATTTTTAATTGATTTTAAATATGCTTATATCCTATAAAAATTAAAAGATATATTGTATTTAATTTGGAGATTAAGGGGTAATATGGCTAATGAAAATGTTGAGTTGATGAGGGGAGAGCCTGAAATTGCCGTTCGGAAACTTGCAATTCCAATCATGATATCAATGCTTTTGACAGCATCATACAATATTGTTGATGGAATCTGGGTTGCGGGGCTAGGACAGGCAGCTATTGCAGGAATTGGTTTTGTAACACCTATATTCATGATTTTGAATGGTGTAAGTGTGGGACTTGGAAACGGTGCAACAAGCAGTATAAGCCGTGCAGTCGGTGCAAGAAACCACGAAGGCGCCAGCAAGTCTGCAACTCACTCTCTTTTGATATTTTTAATTGCCTCTGTTTTATTAACAATACTTTTACTTGCTATTCAGGAACCTTTGCTTATTGCTTACGGTGCAAGCGGACAATCTTTAGTTGAAGGTATCAAGTATGGTACTCCTTTGTTTTTAGGTTTATTCGCATTCATGTTTGCTAACGGAGGAAGCGGAATTCTTCGTGGTGAAGGTGACATGAAAAGGGCAATGTATGCGATGATAGTATCAGTTATCCTAAACTTTGTTTTGGATCCGGTTTTCATTTATATTATGAACTTGGGCTCAGCAGGTGCATCCCTTGCAACAATTGTGAGTTCTGTCGGTTCAGCAATAGTTATAATGTATTGGATTTTAATTAAAAAGGACACTTATGTAGATGTTAACTTTAAAGGATTCAAATTCGAACCTGATGTTGCAAAAGACATTTTAAAAGTAGGAATTCCTGCATCACTGGACATGTTCATGATGTCTCTTGCAATGAGTTTCTATCTGATGTTTATCTCAAGTGTGGGTGGTGAATATGGTATTGCAGCATTCACTTCAGGCCAAAGACTGTACTTATTCGGTATAATGCCTCTAACAGCTATTGCAAGTGCAGTTGCAGCGGTAAGTGGAAGTGCATTCGGTGCTAAAAACTGGGAATATCTAAACAGGACACATCTTTATGGAACAAAATTTGCAATGATATTTGCTGTTGCAATAATGCTTATTCTAGTGATATTCGCACCGCAATTGTCAATGATATTTGCATATACTCCTGAAACCGCTCCGTTAATTCCGGAAATTACAAACTTCTTGAGAATTGCCTGTTTCGGTTTGTTGTTGGTGGGTATTGGAATGCCGTCAAGCTTCTTATACCAAGGTATCGGACGTGGAACAACAGCTCTTGCCTGGACAATAATTCGTGAGCTAATTTTCACAGTGTCATTCACATACCTATTTGGAATAGTCTTCAACTGGGGATTAATTGGTATCTGGACAGGTTTGGCCGTTGGCCGTATATTGGCATCCATTTTAAACTACGCTTATGC
>CAMNJW010000091.1 GCA_946541845.1 uncultured Methanobrevibacter sp. | reverse complement strand
GATATCTTAATTTCATCGTTACTTTTAGTAGGTTTTAATTCCGGTTTCATTTTAATCTCCCCTAATTAGACTGCACTCCATTCGACAACAATATCCACTGTCTGACCGTCCTTAACATTTATCTCATGATTGAAAGGTTCATTATGCCAAACAAATTCAGGTTGTTTGATTGCATCTTCATCATCAATCATTAGTTTGGTATATTTTACATAAATCGGAAGTCTGTTATCGTAATCATCTCTAAAGTCAACACCTCTAAGAGCCACTCTCAGTTTACCATCCTTGATACATTTGATTTTCAAATGGATGTTGCCCTTTTTACTTTGAATTTGGGTTCCGATACCCTTATTGTTTGTAAACCACTTAGGTTGAGTGACACGAGCATCGCCATCTGAATTCTCAAGAACTTCAACTTCATTGTCTTTTGCACCGAAGTTCTTGATATCGATTCTTCCTGTGATGTATTTTGATAGAATGGCCGAACCCTTATCGGAAGATTTCCTTGCAGAATCATCATTATTTATTCTGTCATTGACTTTTGATGCCTTGTTTTTGAATTCCTCAATGGAATTGGCATTCAGGATTATGAAGCATTTTTTAAGCAATGATGTTGACAATAGCTTATTGTTCCAAATTCTATACTCCAAGATCAGTTTTTTGGCCTTCATTAAAAAGTCAGAATCATCTGAATTGCTTAAATAGTCAATAATCTGTTTTATTCTGAATTGGGAAATTTCATCTTCAAATCCTTCGAAATACTCATTGCCCGGACCGAAAACGTCATTGACAATTTTGAATCCCATCAATTCGAAGTCATCATTGAAATTGTTATTCAGGTAGATGAACAATTTTTTCTTATACCTGTTTACCAGGTCAAAATAACCCTTTTTCTCTAAAATGTCATAGGTAAGCTTGTAATGGGTAATGTAATCATGTCTTTTAGGATAGCTGTTTACCTTGCTTTCAGCACCCCCTCCTGATTGGAAATGGTGTCCGTACAAGTCAACAGGGATGACAGGAATTTCACTGGTTGAAACTATTGCCTTTGCTAAAAATGGAGGATCCTGTCCTCTTTTCAAGTCAGGGAAATAAATCTCATAATCCAAAATGAAACTTCTTTTGAATATGTTTTTATAAAATGACAAAGGCAACCCATAAGCGCTAGGCGCAATGACGTCCTCCCTTGATATGAAGAGGTAATCCTTATTGTTATAGAAAATGTTGTCGACGATTTCATCATTTTCGTTGATGAACTGGAGATTTGCTGAAATCATGTCCGCATTGTTTATGCTTGACGCATTATACATTCTCTCCAATGCATCAGCATCCAGAAACTCATCATCGGCATCTAAAAATGCAATATATTCACCAGTGGCATTTTTAATACCGTTGTTTCTGGCTATGCCTGAACCCTGATTTTTTTGAGTCAATATCTTAATGAAATCATATTTTTCACTCAATTTGTTTAAAAGCTCCAATGACTTATCTGTAGACCCGTCATCGATACAGATTAGCTCAACATCCTTCAATGTTTGCTTTGCAACACTTTCAATTGATCTTTCAAGAAAATTATATCCGTTGTAAACCGGCATCACTATAGAAACTTTAACCATCAAAACCACCCCATCATTTACCCAACTTTAACGTTTTCTTAATCTTTGAACCTTTTGAAGGGCTATCTTTCTCTTTCAATTCTGTCAATTCGTTTACTTCCTTTTTCAGGTACTTATTGTCTTCAGTTAATTTGTAAATCTTTAATTTCAATCTTTCATTGTTTTCAATCAATGAAGTGAGGTTTCCTTTTAAGCTGTTTCTTCCCTCAATCAATGAGCTTTCACTTTCGCTTAATTCCTGAACCTCAAATTCAGGATTAAATATTTCCTTAGAAGCTGTCAAATCATTTCCGGACGCTTCATTGATTATGAATTTGTGAATGTTAAGCTCGTATTCCTCAAATGAGTTTGATGATAGGACCACGAAAATTTCCCTGATTATGCTATTTGTCAACAGGTCATTTTCCCAAATTGGAGTCTCACTTAAAGTGTTTTTGGCATAAACAAAGAATTCCTGGTTGTTAATGTTATTCAATATCAGTTTAACCTTGTAAAGCATGAACTCATTGGAATAGTCATTGAAGTAGCGTTCATCTTCACCGAACACTTCATGAACCAGATTGAAGAGTTCAAGGTCATTTTCATTACCGAAATGAGTCAGATATGTTATCACTTCTTTTTTGAATCTGTGAGCCACTTTATTAAATCCTGCATTTTCCAATATGTCAAAGGAGGACTTGAAAGCAATCAAGTGGTTTTTCTTGAATGAATAATCGAATAGCTTGTTGTTGAATCCTCCGCCAATACTCCAGTTGTATCCGTATAAGTCCACAGGCACTGTGTAAATCTTAGAAGCTTCAGCCAATGCTTTTGCTAAAAATACCGGGTCAACACCACGTTTGAAAGGTGGGAATCTGACATTGTTTTCATCAAGGAATGATTTTTTGTAGATGTTTTTATAAAATGCCCAAGGAATTCCATAATCCTTTGGATCCATTACTCCATAATCTGCACAATAAGCATAATTACCGACATCATAATTGAAGTTTGCCATCAAATCTCCTTTCAGATTTGTCCTTTTGAGGTTTCCTGCAACAATTTCCGCATTGTTCTTAACTCCATAATTATACATCTTTTCCAAAGCGGTCTTGTCAACATAGATATCGTCCGCATCAAGGAATGCAATGTATTCTCCGCTTGCCTCGCCTATGCATCGGTTCAGTGCAGGTCCCGCACCCTGATTTTCCTGGGTGAACACTTTAATGAAGTTGTATTTCTCTTCAAATTCCCTTAAGATTTTCAGGGAGTTGTCCGAAGATCCGTCATTGACACAGATAAGCTCAAGTTCGTCCAGGGTCTGTGCGATGATGCTTCCGATTGACCTGTCAAGATAGTTTTCAAGATTGTATACTGGCATCATGATGGATATCTTGATAGGAGTGTTAGGGTCTCTAGGAGCCATTCTCCTTAATCTTCCAGAATCATAATCTTCCATTATTGTTTTATACTCTTCCGGTGTGTTTGACTCAAGCGCATAATTGAATATTGCCTGGTCACGCTTGGACAATCTGTTGAAAACCTCATCAAAGTTGCTTTCCTGTTTGAACTCGCTGAATGATTCCTTGAGTGCATCCAGATAATCCTGTTTGAACTCATCCCGGATTAGTCTGAATCTCATGTATCCGAGGTCAATTCTTCTGTGATAGAGAATGTCTTCAAACTCATGGAAAGTACCGAATTTCTTAAACACCTGCCATACCAACCTCATCACATCAATTGAATCCTTGAATTGAGGTCCTCCGGAAACTGTAAATGATGATGAATGCCAGCGGCGTACGAAATAATGTTGTCTGTGGAAATAAATTCTTTTAGCGCTGAAAAGAACTTCCCAGAAGAATACGTTATCTTCAAAAACAAGGCCTTCGGGGAATTTTGCACCGCAATTTACTATGAATTCCCTATTGTATAGCTTACTCCATGGTGTGACGGTTATGGTAAATATGTAATCCTTGATATCCTCCCAGCTGAACACCTTATCGCCAATGAAATCAGCAAGCTTGTTCATACTGTAATTCTCTTTTTTAATCAGTTTGTTTGTATCCATGTAGTAATTGATGGATTGGAAAAGTACAAAATCGAGGTTTTTCTCTTCTGCAATTTTATATGTATCTTCAAGTGCGGTTTCAACCTTCAATATATCATCGGAATCCATCAGATAAAGATATTTTCCTGTTGCCATGGACATTCCTCTATTTGTAGCAACGGCATGTCCTCCGTTTTCCTGGGAAACTACGGTGAACCTTGCATCTTTTGCCTCATATTCCTTGAGGATTTCAAGCGAACCATCCGTAGAACCGTCATTAACACAGATAATTTCAATATCCTTCATTGTCTGATTGACGATACTGTCCAAACATTCAACCAAATAGTTTTCAACATTATA
>CAMNJW010000090.1 GCA_946541845.1 uncultured Methanobrevibacter sp. | reverse complement strand
ATTGAGGATAACGTATTTATCGGACCTTGTGCTTGTTTTACAAATGATAAGTATCCTGTAAGAATCAATTATGAACTTCAAGGACCTAAAGTCAGGCGTGGAGCTTCAATTGGTGGTAACACAACATTCCTGTCCAATGTTGAAATCGGAGAGGGTGCGATTGTTGCTGCTGGAGCTATTGTAATACATTCCGTTCCGCCTTTCTATTTGGCTATCGGAACACCTGCACGTATCAAGCCTCTTCCGGATCACTTGAAAGTTCCTAACAGATTTTAATCATAGGTGACAGACCAGTTACAAAAGGATTATATACTCAAATTTTTTAAATAACGATTAGGGTGATGTGATGGCCAAATATAAATGTAAAATCTGCGGATATGTCTTTGATGAGGATGACATTGAAGAAGGCTTAAATATTCCAGCCGGAACTAAATTCGAGGACTTGCCTGCTTCATTTAAATGTCCTAAATGCAGAATGTCCAAAGGCATGTTTGAGAAATTAGAATAGTTTTATATATTACTAACATGTAAAATAATATTAATTAAATTATACAATTTAATATAAATTTAAGGAGATTGTTAAATATGGCAAAATTTAAATGTAAACTTTGCGGATACGTAACCGAAGAATTTGAAGAACTCCCAGAAGACTACAAATGTCCTATGTGTGGCGCAACCGCTGACATGTTTGAAAAAGTAGAATAGGTGTCTTTCATGGCTTACGTTTGTAAAGTTTGTGGTTTCGTTTTAGAAGAAGACGAGTTACCAGAAGATTATGTATGCCCAGTTTGCGGCGTACCTGCAGCAAACTTTGAAGAAGCTTAGGCTTCTTTTTTTAATTTTTTTCTAAAAACTGTTTATTTTTAAATTCAACGCTAATTTTTCCGGAATATTTTTCAAATATCTTTAAGATATCCCTGTTGTCTTTTGATACAACATCATAACTGACCTTATCGGAATATTCCTTGTCAATTACTTCTAAATTATTGTTTCTGACTTCACTGTCAGCTATTTTTATATCTGAGTACTCAAAAACAAGTTTATATACATCATACTCTTCAATTTCAAGGATTTCAGCTTCGCCTATTGCTTCCATGACTGATTTTGAATATGCTCTTACAAGCCCTCCGGCTCCAAGCTTTATTCCTCCGAAGTATCTTGTAACGACTGCTGTGACATTGTGAAGCTCATTTTTTCTTAAAACATTTATCATGGGTTTTCCTGCAGTTCCACCAGGTTCACCATCGTCATCAAAGCCTTCTCCATCGCTTACAATATATGCGGTGCAGTTATGGGTGGCATCACTATACTGTTCATTTAATTTCTGAATAACTTCCTTTGATTCTTTTTTTGTTCTTGTCGGAACCAATGAACAGATAAATTGGGATTTCTTAACATTGACTTCGCTTTGAATTGCTTTTTTAATGGTTTTCATTGTATCAATATCTTTTTATATTACATTAAACATATTATTGTTAATTAATTTTATAAGGTGGTAAATTTGTCAAGTAGATCTGCTACAGTTTTAGTGATTTTCATAGTGGCTATTGTCGCATTCTGTTTAGCATGCGTTTGCGCATCCATGACAGGGCCAATATCAATTTTACCTAATGAAAGTGATACTGGAAGCATATTGGACAATCTTTCAGCTATTACTAATGACACTGGAGATAGTGAGGAAAGCTATGATTATAATGATTATGATGATTACAGCTCATCTAGTGATTATTCATCATCTTCAGACGATTCATATGTAGAAACTACAACAGATAATTCTGGAGGTAGTGATTCAGGAAGTTCATCTTCATCATCTTCAAGTTCAAGTTCCAGTTCTAGTTCCTCTTCAACTACTACTTATGATGTAGAGACAACTACAGATTCTAAATCAAGTGTTGAGACTACTACTAGTTCTGATTTTGAATAACTTCCTTTTTTATTTTTTTTTAAAAATCCAATAGCTTTTCAACATCAAGTATTACAGAGTTGATAGCTAGATTGAACAGTCTTTCTCCGTACTCTTCATCCACATAGACACCGTTTTCTTCAACGTCCCTTGCACCTTCTTCAATGTTTGGGTCATCCTTGCGTGCCTGTGCGAATCCATGTAGGCCAACTTCCTCATATTCTCTGACATTTGCCTGATTTTCGACTTCATCCTCATTGATGATTCCCAAAACCTTAGCCATGGACAGCTCTCCGCTGCCGCCATGTGGGCCTTCTGATGAAATCACCTTATTGTTGAAGACAATGACCATATCTGTCTTATCTTCAATGTCCCATAATTCAGCAACAAGTGGAATGTTGCCTCCATGAGCATTAACAATGACTACTTTTTCTACATCTAGGAATTTTTTGGCGGAATTTAATGTGTCAATCACGTTTTCCTTTAATGTGTCGAGGGAAACATGCACTCCATGGTCAATTGTATCCAGTTCATATGCAGGAAATATAATTCCCAAAAATTTGGCTCCTGTTTCAAGGGAGGATTGAAATGCGATGTGTGCACCAATTTTTGCATCTGTATCAATCGGAAGTGCTGGGCCATGGTTTTCTAGATGGGATCCAAGTGCGATTATACCGATTTTGTGAACTCCAGGGTCTCTAATCTTTCCAGCTCTATATCTTAACTCAGCCATTCTATCACCTTATATTTCAAAGTTCCAAATGTCGTCACCGACATAATGTTTGGTTTCAACAGCTTTTCCTGAATCGTTTTCAACCATTTCCTCACCGCTTATTAAGCTCACGCCAATCGCTAGAGGTTTTCCATGGGTTTCATCAATAATCAAAACTATGTCTCCAGGTTCCACTCCTTCGCTTGCAGCTACAATTCCCGGACTCATGATGTCTGCACCATTGCTTACGAACCTGATGGCACCCATGTCCACTGTTACGGTTTTGGCATCGATTTCATTGGCAAGCGCTGCTTTAAGGGTAGGGAACGGTCTTTCATCAATTAATATGATATACGGTTCGCCGTCCACTAGAATGAATGAATTAGGTTCTGCCTCAAGTATTTCAACATTTTTCTTTCCTTGAAGTAAATCTCCGTATTCGCCTAATTCAGCTTTTATCTCTTTTATTTTCTTTTTTTTCAAGAAATTTCTTTTTTTAACTTTTATTGCCATGTTAATCCCAAAAAATTTGTTAATGAATAATATATGTTATTTGAAATAAATAAATTTATTTATTTTTTAATTTAATTTTTCTTGCAGAATAATTATTATTTCTTGAAAAGACATATCTATAATCAATATTTTCGCCAAAATCTGTCATTATCAATGGAGGATCTTTAATCGCATATTTCGTGATTGTGCTTGCATTGTTAGGTAATAGTTGTTTTATTGAAAAGTCGATAATTTCAAGTTCATTTTCGCTGAATTTTATTAGGGGTATTATTGTCGGATAATATCTGTGGATTGTCCTGTGATAGTAGGGTTCCTTTCTTAAAAACAGCTGCTTTTTGGCTATCAGTTCCTGTGTTATTTCCTGAAAATGTTTTGGCTTTATTCCCTTTTTTGACTTGATGTAGGTTTCATCGGTTAGTAATTTGCCATAGATTTCGTAATAGTTTGAATCAATAAAATACAGTATGCTGCAAAGCAGAGTTTTTCCCAGATTGGGTTTGTTGTAACCTTTTGATAATATGTAAAATATTAAGTCTATATACTTGTCACGATTAAGTTGCATGGTGTTGCCTGTGATGGTTGAGTGATACAATTTTTGTATTATTTCACTTTTAAATAATTTCTGAGAGCATTTGAAAAATAATTTAAATACAATGGTGTTAATAATTACTATTAAGATTATTTTTTCATTCTTTTTGCCTAAAATAAGGTAACATTTATATACTAGATTATCTATAATTAATAGTATTAGTTTTAATTAGGTTTTGTCTTATCTTAACTTGATTATATTATGTCTAATATTGGGTAATTCGTTACTCTATTCATATTAAAAAACTATAAAAATTATGTAATAATATAAGGTGATATAATGAGCGGACAAAATGTTCAAAGACCACTTGATGCATTAGGAAAATCTGTAGACTCTCCAGTTTTAATAAAACTTAAAGGAGATCGTGAATTTAGAGGTATACTTAAGA
>CAMNJW010000089.1 GCA_946541845.1 uncultured Methanobrevibacter sp. | reverse complement strand
TTACTTGCTCACGGTGGATTAACCACTTTAGGTGCAAACATTTTCTCAATGGGTATCGTAGGTCCTGTTATAGCTTGGATTGTATACAAAGGATTAACTAAAGCTAATATTTCATCAACTATTGCAATATTCTTTGCAGCATTTTTAGGTGACTTATTAACTTATGTAGCTACCTCATTCCAATTAGCATTTGCATTCCCTGCTCCATCTTTCGGTGCAGCATTAACTAACTTCTTAGTTATCTTTGCAGTAACTCAAATTCCATTAGCTATTGGTGAAGGTATCTTAACTGTAATCATCTGGGACAGATTAAAAGCTTACAAACCAAAATTATTAGATAAACTTGGTGCATTAGCTCCAAACGAAGCATAAGGTGATATTATGAAAACATCAACTTTAATAATATTGGCAGTTGTCTGCATTATTATATTTATAGCACCATTAGTAATGTTCAGTGGTCATGGAGAAGATGACGGTTACTTTGGTGGATCTGACGACGCAGCTGGTGAAGCTGTTGAAGCATCAGGTTACGAACCATGGACTCAGTCTATATGGGAACCACCTAGTGGTGAAATCGAAAGTTTATTATTCGCTCTTCAAGCTGCTATCGGAGCAATCATTATTGGTTACTTCTTTGGTTACTGGAGAGGACAAGGTAAAGAAGAATAATTATTAATTATTCTTTTCTTTTTTTATTTTTTTTAGTGATTTTATGAAATTTGATATGGATTATATTGCGCATCATAACGAATTAACTGAAGCAAATCCTTATTTTAAGTTGTTTTTGACAATTATTTTGTTGATTGTTACTTTAGCTCTTGATAATCTATATTTTGACATATTTATATTCATTGTAATGTCTATTGTAATTTTAGCAATAGCTAAGATAAATTATAGGTCTTATTTGAAATTTCTATCAATTCCAATGGCCTTTGTTATATTAACATGTTTGTTTTTAATATTCTTCTTCGGTAAGGGAGAGGTTATTTATGAAACTGGAATATGGGGCATTGTAGTAACTACAGATTCCCTGCATTACGGTGTTTATACATTCTTTAGGGTAATTGGATGTTTGCCGAGTTTAGGTTTTTTAGCTTTAACAACACCTATTGCAAAGATTTTGCACTGTTTGGAAACATTAAAAGTTCCAAAAATTGTCATCGAAATCGCACTATTGATGTATAATACAATTTTCATATTCCTGAATGAAATTGATACAATGCAGAAAGCACAGGAAACCAGACTTGGATATCATTCTTACATGTCATCTTTTAAGTCATTGGGTGCTCTTGCAAGTACAATATTCTTAAGGTCTCTTGATAAAAGTGAAACACTACAACATTCTCTCGATTCAAGAGGATACACTGGTGAGTTACCGGTTTATGTACCACCAAAAAAGGAGGCATAAAATGTTAGAAGTAAAAAATATCAAATATTCTTATAATGCTGATTATCAGGCCCTAAAAGGCGTAAGCTTAAAAGTAGAAAAAGGAGAAATGGTTTCCCTTTTGGGTAAAAATGGTGCAGGTAAATCAACTCTGTTTCTTCATTTGAATGGTATTTATGAACCTGATGAAGGACAGGTTTTCATTGATGGTGAAGAGCTTAAATATGATAAGAAATCTTTGCTTAAGTTCAGACAAAAGGTAGGAATTGTATTCCAGAATCCTGATGATCAAATATTTGCTCCAACAGTTGAAGAAGACGTTGCATTCGGACCTCTTAACTTAGGATTATCTATGGAAGAAGTTCAAAACAGAGTAACTGAAGCTTTGGCTCGTGTTGGAATGAGTGGATTTGAGAAAAAAGCACCACACCATTTAAGTGGAGGTCAAAAGAAAAGAGTGGCTATTGCAGGAATTCTTGCAATGAAACCTGAAATCATGGTTTTGGATGAGCCAACTGCAGGTCTTGACCCTCAAGGTGTAACAAACTTAACAAAACTCTTAAAAGAGCTTAATGATGAAGGAATTACTATAATCATTTCAACTCACGAAGTAGATTTAGTTCCAAATTACGCTTCAAAGGTTTTTGTTTTAGTGGACGGCTTATTAATAGCTGAAGGCACTCCTAAGGAAATTTTCGCGCAACCTGATATACTTGAAAAAGCAAATCTTAAGGTGCCTATAGTGACAGAACTTTTCCAAAGTTTGGAAGCTGAAGGAATTGACATGGAAAATGACTATCCATTGACAATCGATGAGGCTAAGGATAAGTTTCTTGAGCTATTAAACAAAAATTAATTTTTTTTTAAAAAACATTTTTTTCATAATTTTAGATATCAAAGTATTACTCGCAATAATAATTCATAATACTTTTGTATTTTTAACTAAACATTTATACTATTAAAAACATATTTTTTCATAAGGTGTATTTACATGAGAATTGGAATTTGTGACACAACTTTCGCTCGTTTCGATATGGCATCAGCAGCCATTGACGAGCTAAAAAATAACGCTTATGATTTAAAAATAATCAGACAAACAGTTCCTGGCGTAAAGGACTTGCCGGTAACTGCAAAAATTCTCATTGAAGAGGAAAACTGTGATATCGTAATGGCATTGGGGATGCCTGGGCCTATGGAAAAGGATAAGATGTGCGCTCATGAGGCATCAACCGGACTAATCAATGCACAACTTATGACAAACACCCACATCCTTGAAGTGTTTGTCCATGAGGATGAAGAGGAAGACCCTGTCGAGCTTGCAAAGCTTGCGGAAAACAGGGCACGTGAACATGCACAAAATCTAATCAAGATGATGTATCACAGAAAGGCAATGAGAAAAGAAGCTGGAATGGGAATGCGTGAAGGAAAAGAGGATGCAGGACCATTATAATAAGGTGTAAAATGGCATTTGAAGTAAATGAGGAAGACAAGAAGTCAACATATGTTATTCTTCCGGCATATAATGAGGCAACAAGAATCCAGCCTGTAATTGAGGAGATTGCAGAGAAAGGCTATAAGATGGTCATCGTCAATGACGGCTCTTCAGACAATACTTTGGAAGTTGTTAGGCAATCTCAAAGGAAATATCCTAAAAATATTTTCATTTACTCCCACATCATTAACCGTGGTGTTGGAGTTGCAATGCAGACTGGCTTTGATGCTGTCCTTAAATACAATCCCAAATATATTGTCAACATGGATTCCGATGGCCAGCACTCCGTAGATGATTTGGATAATGTCTTGGAACCGCTGGTGACAGGCCGTGCCCAGGCAGTAATTGGGGTAAGGCCACTAAAGGACATGCCGTTGAGCAGAAATATTGCAAATGCCATAATGAATCTGCTTACAAGAATATTTTATAAGGTGGATGTAAGTGATTCACAGACAGGATTCAGGGCAATAACCCTGGATGCTTTGAAAAAAATAAATATCAATGCAAGAGGATACCTCATTTCATCCGAGTTCATACGTGAAGTGAATGATAATGATATTCCTTTTGAGGAAGTGCCAATCAAAACAATTTACACTCCTGAAACTCAGGCAAAAGGAACAAACGTAACTGTTGCATTTAAGATACTGCTTCAGATGATTAGACATCAGTTTTAAAAGGTGATTTAATGTTATTATATTCAATTTTAGTCCCGATAATTTCCATAATTGCCATTGTATGGTTTTTATTCAGATATCTGAATGAAAAAAATTCATTGTTGACAGTAATATTGTGGGTGCTATTCTGGATTATTGTTAGCTTGTTTGCAATTTTCCCGGATTTCAGTAATGCATTTGCAAAACTGTTCGGTATAACCCGTGGATTGGATTTCATAATCATTATTGTCTTTGCAGTATTGGTTTACACTATTTTTAAATTATACACTAAAATTGACAAACTGGAAGATGATGTGAATAAAATAGTAAAGGAAGTTGCTTTAAACAATGAAATATCTCTTGATGACGAAGAGGAATAAATAATGCTTTATTTTAGAGGATGCACCGCAAGGGAAAAAGAGACAGACATTCAAAAGGCAACTGAAAAATTACTGAAACTTGCCGGTGTGGATTATCATATTTTAGATGATGAAAAATGTTGCGGATCAGTTCTGATTAGGACTGGATTTGAAAAGGAAGCTGAAGAGCAAATCAGAAAAAACACTGAAATGCTTAAGGGAGAAACCATCATTGCATCATGTGCCGGATGCTACAAGACCTTAAGCGATGATTATGAAGGACTTGACGTAATTCACGTTTCACA
>CAMNJW010000088.1 GCA_946541845.1 uncultured Methanobrevibacter sp. | reverse complement strand
TAGCATAGGGCTCCATGGGCAAATATCTCAAGTTCCATATTAGTTTTCAGAGATTTGATTTCGTCTTTTCTCATTTCGCGGGGGAGGACCACTCTTTTAATGCCTTTGCTTTCAATGTAATCCAGCTTGAGCTGATTTTCACAGGTCATTTGGGTGGATGCGTGAATTTTCAGATTTGGCAAATGTTTCCTGATCAGTTCAACTAAACCTAAATCTTGCACCAAAACTGCATCGACTCCAATTGCATATAGCTTAGATAAATAATTCATCACACTTTCCAGTTCATCCTCTTTAATTAATGTGTTGACGGTCACATAAACCTTGACATTATGCATATGTGCGATGTTTACTGCTTCGCTGATTTCATCTAATGTGAAGTTTTCAGCAAACTTGCGGGCACCATAGTTTTTTCCGGATAGGTAAACAGAACTGGCACCTGCATTTATCGCAACTTTCAAATGGTCCATGGATCCGACCGGAGCAAGCAATTCTGGAATTCTCATTATTTGTCCTCGTGTAATCTGCCTTCAATATAATTTCCCTTGTTGATGTAGGACTGTGAAAAGTCCATAATCTGGTATTTATATTTTGTTAGCTCTTCGTCATCTTTGTTATTTAGACTTTCATTATAGATTGATAAAATCTGTGAGGTGTACTGTTCGTTTGAGTATCTGCAATCTAGAATCAGACTGTCAAGTCCCATGGCTTTAATCTCATTGATTTCTTCAATCAAGCACAGGCAGTCCTTGTTGATAATGTGGCTTTGTCTGTTGTAGTCAAAAAAGATTTTATACTTGAATTTTTTCCTCTTTTTATCTTCCAGGGTTGCATAATCAGCATCATTTGAAATGATGAAATCCTTGCCGTCATTTAAATTGGTGAAATCATCTTTACTAACAATCACTTCAAGGTTTCCGTTCACAATCATTTCCAAATCAATGTTTCGGTCATGATTTTTAAGGGATAGCTCTTTTATTTCTCTTCCGGATAATTCGGAAGACAGAATCAATGACTTGAATCCTGAAGCGTTTAAGTTGTGAACGCAGAAGCTGTTCCAAACATTCAGGTTGTGGTTCCCATAGATTGGGCAGTCAAATATCTCATCCATTCCAGGGAAATCTCCCATGACTGAAATGATTATTCCTTCATTTTCAAGTTCCTTCACTATTTCATTGCATTTGATGGCTTCCTCTTCTGTTATGAATGATGATAAAACCCATACGAACTCTGTTGGGGATGCCATAAGGCTACCTTTCTTCAATGTCTCTTTTATGTTGTCAAAATAATCCTGCGGATTGTTGTAGTGGCAGTTCCCATCAAAGTATATTCTTTTCAGGTCAAATCCGGAAGTAGCGCTGATTTGTGAAATGTCATCAATAAACACGGACAGTTTAGGTTTTACTTTCTTGATTTTGCCTTTGTCGGATTCATAATCTTCAATGAATTTTGTTATGTTTTTTCGCACTGCCTTAACGGATTTTTTGGTTGGGGTGTAATGGTTCATTAGCAGGTCAGTTGCGGTGTCCAAAATCTCACGCCTAATTTGGTTAATCTCACGGAGCGGTATGAAGATGTCTTTTGGCATGTTGTTGAATCGAATGTTTTCAATATAGAATGGGGTTTGTCCAGTCTTGTTGAGCTGTTTTTCAATAACTTCTTCGGTTACAGGCTTATTTTTAGCTTTTTCGAATTTTTCCAGTGTCTTGTGCCTGAAATTGATTAGCTCTCCGTCAACATGGTATTCCACTTTTGTAAAAAGGTTCAGGTTTTCATCCCAAGTCAGGGATAGGTTCAATCCAATGTTGTTTTTAATGCTTTCCTTTTCGAATTGCTTTAAGTAATCGTGTGTGGACTTGGAATAACTGATGAACACTTCAGTTCCAACTTTTACAAGACGGGTGGTGTCTATTATGATTTCATTTTCATCTTGTTTTATGATGTTTTCTAGATAAATTCCTTTGATTTTTCCATTGTATTTGAATGCGATTCCGTCACCTGGCTCTAGAATGACTGGAATTTCCTTGTTTTTGATTTCAATGGTTACCTTGGTGCCGTCAATGTCTACAATATCTCCAATGTATAATCCTTCGTGGCCGGAATGTCCTCTTCCCATTACTTCGCCGGGTTTGTCTCCCATTATGTATCCGTCTGTGAACTGTCTGTTAAAAACAAGGTGTAAATCTTTTTTGTAGTCTCCTTCATTTCCGTCAATGAGGTTTCTGTAACTGTTTACAATGGTTCCGATGTAGTCTCCGGACTTCATTCTGCCTTCCAGTTTCAGTGATTTGACTCCAGCATCCGAAATCTCCTGCAGATGGTTATAGGTTGCAAGATCATGTGTTGATAAAAGATAGCCATTGCCTATGTTGTATCCTCTGTATTTCAAACGGTATTCCCTTCTGCATGGCTGTGCGCAGGCACCTCTGTTCCCGCTTCTGCCGCTATTGTATGATGACATATAGCATTTTCCGCTTACGCAGTAGCACAATGCTCCATGGCCGAATACTTCTATGTCCATATTGATGTTGTCATTTTCAAGTCTTTCGTGTGTGTCCTTGATTTGCTCAATGTTGACTTCACGTGGCAGAACAACTCTTTTAATATTGTTTTTGCTGGCCCATTTGATTGATGGATAATTGTTTAAACCCATTTGTGTTGATGCATGAACCTCCAAATCTGGAATGAAAGTTTTCAGGAGCCAGATTAAACCCAAATCCTGTACGATGACCGCATCCACTCCGATTTGATATAATTTGAATAGATATTTTAAAACATCAACAATTTCAAAATTGTTTATTAACGTGTTAACTGTCACATGGACTTTAGCACCGTTTAAATGAGCATAGTTAACTGCTTTTTCAATTTCTTCCATTGAAAAGTTCTTGGCGTATGCCCTTGCTCCATAATTTTGTCCGGCAATATAAACTGCATCTGCACCTGCATTAACTGCGATGACCAACACGTCATATGAGCCTGCTGGAGCTAATAATTCTTCTAAAACCATTTTATTTTTACACCTTGACTATTTATTCATTTATATTTTTGGAATTAATTATATATTAAATTAAAACATATTCTATGTTATGTACATAGTATTTGAAGGAATTGATGGTGCGGGAAAATCAACTCAAATCCAACTTTTAAAAGAATGGCTTGAGGCTAACGGTTTTCGAGTTGAAACATTGGTGGAGCCTACTGATTCTAAGGTTGGAAACTTGATTCGTGAAATTTTACAACATCCTGATGCAACAACAGATAGGGTTCAAAAAACATTAGGTTTGCTTTTTGCCGCAGATAGAATGTTTATAATGGATAAATTGGAAGATGAATCTAAAATATTTATTTCAGACAGATCATTTATTTCATCCCTTGCCTATCAGGAACCTGCAGAATGGATTGAAGTTTTAAATAAATATGCTAAAAAACCAGATTTATTATTGCTTTTAGATTTGGACGTTAAAAAGTCAGTTGCAAGAGCTTCCGGTGAAGATACATTTGAAAATGAAGAATTCCTAACTAAAGTTAAGGACAATTACTTGAGAATAGTTGAAAACTACACTCATGAGATAATTGACGCTAACAATGGTGTAAACAAAGTATCTTCGGACATTAAAAAAGCGGTAGCACCATATTTGGGATTATGTCCTGATTGCATTAGATAAATAATATAAAAAAAGTAGATTAAAGAATTATTTTCCTTCTAATTCTTTCAATCTTTCACGAATAGCGTTTTCTAAAAATTCTTTTACTTTTACAAGCTCATCATATTCTCCGATTATTTTTGGTCCAAACTCAGTTTGCTCCAATTTAATGTCGAATTTTTCAAATGCATGAGCAAGCATCTGTTCCCCAACACCGTTAGGCAATCCCATTTCAAATTCTTCTTTTTCTTCAACCATTTAGTTTTCCTCCATGTATTCTCTAACAGGAGCAAAGAATTCAATTAAGAAATCCTTGATTCCATTTTTCAAATCCATTGGATGTAGGTTTCCTTCACTGAAGTCTTTAATTAACTCATCATGTGTAAGTTCAATGTCTCCTCCGAATTTTTCAGGTCTTTTGATAAGTAATGTATCTTGATTTGGGAAAACAAATGTTTCTGCAATTTCAATCATTGGGTTTCCTTCAACTTCCCCTTGTGGACAGAAACTTTTCTTGATTTTTTTGGTGATTTCTTCAACGGAATCGTCTACGGCAATGTAGTTTCCTTTACTTGAAGACATTTTAGC
>CAMNJW010000087.1 GCA_946541845.1 uncultured Methanobrevibacter sp. | reverse complement strand
CTCCTCCCATTCTTGCGCTTCAACAACGTCAAATGTTTCTCTCCAGAATTTTTGCCTTACAATGTTAGTTGTTTCTGTAAAAATATTGTTGTTTCTCTGTTTTAGGAAGTAGTCATATAAATCATATGGCATTCTAATCACTTTAAATTTTAATTTAATTATTTATATCTAATTATATCATATTTAAAGCTTGTTGAAGCCATTTCGTAAAATTGCAGTCAAAAAAACATCTTATTTATACTTTTTGATTATCTATAAAATTATATACTTCAAAAATAGAATATTAATTAAGGTGAAAAAATGAAACTTGAAGAATTATTAGCACCATGTCCAAAATGTGGTTCAAAAGATAAGGTTGCTCACAGGAAAATGTTAGACAATCATCGCGCTCATGCAGAAATGGATACTGTCAAATGTGAGGAATGCGGTTACATTTTCTTTGTAAATGAAAATATGGATCCTGATGAGAAAAAGCAATTATTAAATGAATTAAACAAAGTTTACGGTTAAAATGACATTTCATGTAATGATTATCCCTACGCTCAATTGTCCATCAAGATGCAAATACTGCTGGGGTTCAGAGCATAAGAAAGAAATGATGGATTTGGAAGTTATAGACCAGATTATAACTTGGTTAGGTGACTTTAGGGATGACAAGGTTCATTTCACTTTCCATGGTGGGGAGCCTCTCCTTGCAGGCTATGACTTTTACAAGTCTGCATTAGAGAAATTGTCCAAACTTCCTAATCTTGAAGGATTTTCCCTTCAAAGCAATATCTGGCTTTTGACAGAAGAGCTAATCGATTTGTTCTTGGAGTATAATGTTGTCGTAAGTACAAGTATCGACGGGCCAAAGGAAATCAACGATTATCAGAGGGGAGAGGGATACTTTGACAAGACCATGGAAAAATTCAGACTGGCCAAAAGCAAAGGTCTGATAATCAACTTTGTTTTGACTGTCACTGACTATTCAAAGGATTATTCCGATGAACTATATGATTTCTTTAAGAATGAAAAAATGAATCTGAAGATTCACGCTGCACTTCCATCTTTAAGAGGAGACAATGCAGACCCTTGGGCACTTGACCAGGAAGAGCATGGAAAATTGCTTGTGGACTGGTTGGACAAATATCTTTATGATTTGGATAAGTTCTCCGTGATGGATTTGGATCATATATGCAAATCATCATTAAGAAGGAGAGGAACACTGTGCACTTTTGCCGATTGTATCGGGACAACTTTGGCAGTTGGTTCTGACGGTTCAATTTATCCATGCTACAGGTTTGTCGGAATGCCTGAATATGTTTTAGGTAATGTCGCAGACAATCCAAGTTTTGATGATTTAAAGGAATCTGATGCATGGTCCAAGCTTATGGAATTCAGAGACTATGTTGATGAGAACTGTAAGAAATGCAGATATGTGAAATATTGTGAAGGAGGTTGTCCTTACAATGCGATTGTCGCATATCAAACACCTCATGCTGTTGACCCGCAATGCACAGCATATAAAATGATTTTTGGAGAAGTCTCTAAAAGAATGAATAAGGAATTTGCAAAGTCTGCATTTGGAATGGGAGCACCTGCTCCAAGAAAAGAGGGTGATCCATTCAGCATAATGGATTTGGCAATGAAATAATTTTGAGTGATAATATGATTTGTGATGACTGCAAGTTTTTGGAGTTAAGAAACAAGTATAAGATTGTTTGCGAAATTCATGACCATCAATTGTTGGATGTTAAAGAGTGCATGAATTTTGAGAAAAAAGAAGATGAATAGACTTGTTTCTATTCTATTTATTTTTTTATTTTTGTTTTTAAATTGTAAATCTATTTTTTTTAATAATTTTTAAGTAATACTTAGTATATAAAGGAACTCAAAAAAAGTAATAACATTTATATGGTTGGAGTTTTATAATATTAATAGTAATACTGAGTATTTAAATGAATTTAAAAAAAGTAATACTTTTTGGCTGTTGGAATACTTAACATTGTAATTCTGAATATTTTTTTTAATCGTTTCATGTTTTGGGATTTCAATTAAAAAATTTTTCAGTAATACTGGGTATTTAAATAAACTTAAAAAAAGTAATACTTAGAGGTGTTTTGATTGATAGATGAAATAACTGATTTCTTGTTTGGATTAAAAATGACCGTTATTTCTGGAATATTTTTATTAATTGCAGTTATTTTTATGATTCTTGGAATTGACACTCCAATTTACTTAAACCCTGCATGGGGAACAGTAATAATCAGTGGAATTCCAATGTTATTGTTGGCCATGACAAGATTAATCCGTGAAAAATGGATTTCATCTGCATTATTGATTGCAATCGCAATGGTTGCTTCACTTTTAATCGGTGAGATATTTGCAGCAGGTGAAGTGGCATGGATTATGGCATTAGGAGCTCTTTTAGAAGATTGGACTGTAGAAAGAGCTAAGAAAGGTTTAAGAAATCTTATTAATTTAACTCCACAAACCGGAAGAAGAATTGTGGATGGAAAAGAAGAGGTAATCTCTGTTGATGAAATAAAAATTGGTGATACTTTAAGGATACTTCCGGGTGAAAGCGTACCTGTCGATGGTGAAATTATAAACGGTACCAGTTCACTTGACCAATCCATTATGACTGGAGAATCCCTGCCAATAGATAAGGGAGTGGGAGATGAGGTATTCTGTGGAACCATGAATATGTATGGAGCAATTGATATTAAAGCAACCAGTTTACGTGAAAACTCTTCACTTCAAAAATTGATTGATCTTGTAAAGGCTGCTGATGAAAAGCAAGCTCCAACCCAAAGGATTGCTGACAAATGGGCAACATGGCTGGTCCCTGTTGCATTAATCATTGCAATTGCTGCATGGTTAGTGACTGGAAATATTGAAAGGGGAGTAACTGTTTTGGTTGTATTCTGCCCATGTGCATTAATTTTGGCAACACCAACAGCAATCATGGCAGCTATTGGTCAGGCAACAAAATATGGTGTGCTTATCAAGTCTGGTGAGGCACTTGAAACCTTAGGTGGTTTAAATACTTTAGTATTCGATAAGACTGGTACTTTAACTTACGGTAATTTAGAAGTTTCTGATGTTATCTCCTTAAAAGATGATTTGTCTGAAATGGATTTGCTTAAAATTGTCGCTTCATGTGAAAAATTAAGTGAGCATCCATTGGCTAAAGCTATTGTAAACAATGCAAAAGAAGTACAAATCGATATTGAAGAGCCGGAAGACTTTAAGATGTATCCTGGTAAGGGAGTCACATGTAAAAATTCTTATGGTCAAGTATATGCAGGAAACTCCAAATTCCTATCTGAAAATAATATTGATGTAAACATTGACACTTACATGGATAAATTAAAACATGAAGGTAAAGCTTCAATAATCGTTGCATTAAATGGTGAAGTAATTGGATTGATTGGATTATCTGATGTGATTCGTGAAGATTCTAAAGGCATGATTGAAAACTTGCATGATTTAGGAACTGAAACTATATTACTCACAGGAGATAACACAGAAACTGCTAATTACTTTGCATCACAAGTTGGAATCGGTAAGGTTTATGGTAATCTGTTGCCGCAGGAAAAGCTTGACTGGATTGAGAAACTCAAAAGCGAAGGTAAACAGGTATGTATGATTGGTGATGGTGTAAATGATGCACCGGCACTCAAAACCTCTGATGTTAGTGTGGCTATGGGATCTGTAGGAAGTGATGTAGCTATCGAAGCGGCAGACATTGCGCTTTTAGGTGATGATATCGGTAAGATTCCATATCTTAAGAAACTGTCAAATTCAACCTTATTTACAATTAAGGCGAATATTGCAATTTCCATGACAATCAATGCAGTGGCAATTGTATGTTCTGTTTTGGGTCTGCTGAATCCTGTAACCGGAGCTATTGTCCACAATGCAGGATCATGTCTTGTTGTATTGAATGCGGCATTGCTTTACGACAGGCACTTTGACGATTCAATTAAGAAAATCGACACTGAAAACGTGGAACATTCACATTATCATTTCCACAATGACGGAGAACACTCTCATTCACATGAAGGTGTTGAGATAATTGATGAAATCCAGACAGACAGTGGAATCAAGCATATGCATGCTCACAAGCATGCACTAGGCAGACAAAGTTGTGAAGCATATCACAACTAATCTTTTTTTCTTTTTTATCTTTCAAATCATATAATTATATTTTTGTAATATTTTTTTAACAAAAAATTAAATATCCTTTAAATATTATCATAATTAATATATATTGTAGGTATTAACATGAATGAAAAAATAATATTAGG
>CAMNJW010000086.1 GCA_946541845.1 uncultured Methanobrevibacter sp. | reverse complement strand
TGATTGTAATTTTAACAACCAGATATGCAACACTGATATTGTTTCCTTTGCCATCTACTACTTGAACATCATATGATGTTCCATCCTTGTAGGTCATGTTAATGTCATCTGCAACAAGTTTTGCATCATAATCTGAAACAGTAACAGTGTTTGAAATTGAATCTGCCTCATAATTTGGATTGTTTAATGTTGCACTGACATCATATTCGCCTATCATCAAGCCGATCGGCAATTTGGCAACACCATCTGCATCGGTTTTGATATTGTATGTTGCGCCTTTAACGCTGAATGCAATATTTGTTCCGGAAATTGCTTTTCCATTTGCATCTGTTAAAGTGACAGCCCATGCACTGCCATCCTTATAACTCATGACAAGGTCACTAGCAGATAAAACAGCAGCCGCCTTATTCACAGTGACAGTAGCTTCAACTAGTTCAGCATCGTATAAAGGACTTACAAGTGTTGCATTTATATCATAGGTGCCAGGAACTAAGTTGATTGTCAATTTAGCAACACCTTCATCATCAGTTTTGACTGTGTATGTTTTTCCTTTAATTCCGAAAGCAACATTAGCTCCTGAAATCACTTCTCCTTTTGCATCAGTTAAGCTTACAGTCCAAGCGCTTCCGTCCTTATAAGTCATTGTAAGGTCAACTGCAGATAAGGTAGCTTCACCTTTGTTGACTGTTACAGTTGAGTTCACGAAAGACTCTTTAAGTGTTTCATTGCCTTCAAATGTTGCATTTACTTCATAGGTGCCAGGAATTAGGTTGATTGGCAATTTAGCAACACCGTCAGCATCTGTCTTAACACTGTAAACTTTTCCTTTGATTCCCATTTTTACAATTGCATCTGATATGACATTACCGAAATCATCATTTAAGGTAACTTCCCAGCTTGAGCCATCTTTATAAGTCATGGTCAGGTCATTAGCTGTTAAACTTGATTCAAGTGCTCCTACAGTAACTTCAATAACATTACTTGTTGCTGGTGCAATGTATGAACTGTAGGTTTGAGAACCTCCGTAGTAAGCATAGATTGTATGTTTACCAACGTCACTTTCATCGAAGTCAATTGTATAGTTGACTAATTGATAGGAATAGGAATATCCGGATGAAACACGTTCAACTTCGAATTGGTCGAATTCCTCATCGTCAAGATAGATTATGATATTTGAGTAATAGACAGTGTTGTAATTTGAGTCATAACCTGAAGTAGGAGTCCAGTAATCGATGTCTAGATATAACTCGACAGATCCACCAACATCCACTCTGACTTTGGTTTCGTTGTTTCCTGTCAATGCAGCTGTGTTCTGTTTCATTACTGTAAATGTCTTATATCCAGTTGCATAAGGGTTGTGAGTATACATTGTATTTTCAACAACTGCACCATTATAATAAGCATAAATATATCCTGTGTAATAACTGGTAGTCTTATCACTTACAGGAACAGTATATTCATAGCTTTCCCCAACAGGAATAGTTGCAATTTCTTTTGTGTATTCGGAATCTTCATAAAGTGTAATGTTTCCCGGAGCATTGCTGCTTGCGGTAACGGTCACTAAGATTTTGTCCCCTTCAACAACTGCTGAAGAGTTTAAATTAATTGATGGTGTGACGCTTACACTTGTGTAAACATTCACATAAACCTTGTTACTTTCAGATTCTAAGTAGTCTTCATCGCCAGCGAATTTCGCATAAAGCACATTTTCACCCAAATCAGATGAATCAAAACTGATTACGGTAGATGTGGTGCCTTGAGAATAGGTTTCCCATTCTTCATCATTTAAATATAAAGTCCATTCCGGAGTTGCATCTCCACAGTCAATTTTGAATGTGACTGAAACTGATCCGTAACTGCTTGGAGCAATATCGATGGATTCCTCATCATTTGCAGTTAAATTGATTCTCAAAACATTCTTAACTTTATAGTTTACCTTAGCTGAACTGCCAGGTGCGTATTTTAGCTCTTCATTTCCCAAATATTTTGCATATATTGCATGGGAGGTTCCGGCTTCCTGATTGTGTGCAAAGGAATAAACGGTTCCAATTTGAACATCCTTAGCAATTAGATTGTTATTTTCATCATAAATATCAACGGTTCCTGAAATCTCATTACCGTGTTTATCCAATACTGTTGGAGTTACATCGATTTGTTCTTCAGGTCCGACTGCGGTTTTATTTAATGAAATGGAAACTGTGACCGGAGATAAGCTAGGGTCATCTGAAACCAATAATATTTTTGAATCAGATGTGCTTTCCTTAAAGTCATCGGTTCCTAAATATTTTGCATATATGAAGTAGGTATCTTCAACATTATTGGTATAATCAAAACTTGTACCCGCATCGATAGTTGCATTCAATACATCATTGACATATATTTCAACGCTGCCTTCTTTTACTTCACTGCCGTCATCAGTCCTGATGACCTTTGGAGTTATCTTAATATGATGTCCAGGTTTGGTTGTTTCCTTAAAATCAATGGAAGTGACAGTCTCCTGTGCTTGCGCACCTACAAAGTAATACAATGTGTTACTATCTGATTTGGCAAAGTAGTAATCATCTGCATTATATTTTGCAGTGATGTTCCACCATCCTTCCTTATCAAAGTTAATTGTGTATGGTTCGTAAGTGTAAGATGAGAAAACAGGTTGATTGTCTTGGTATCCCCACATGGTTCCAACTTGTTCACCGTTCACATAGATTATGACTTCAGGTTTGGAATATAGGTAATTGTACATGTTACCATCAGTTTTAATATTATTGTAAATATTAGCACTGTCCCCTACTGAGACATAGTTTACTTCATCCTGATGATCGTTGTCGAAAATTTCTGTTTCAGTGGAATACCATGCACCTAACTTTTCATCGTCATTTGCTGCCATCAAAACGTTTTCATTTTCTTTTTCACTTTCCACAATGACATTATCCCCATCGTCTGCAATATCATCACTGTGGGAATCTTCATTAATCTCCCCCATTACAAGAGCTTCGTCTTGCAAATCGTCGCCAACTGTTTCTGCAGTTGCATTGCCATCACTTGCAGAAACAGCACCAATACATAAAATGACCAATAGCATAGCTATTACAGTCAGTAATACTGTATTTTTTTGCTTAATAATTTCACCTCAAGTACTTGTGAATATATAATATATATTCATATAATATTTAGGTGCATCAAAATATTTAAATTTATTTAGTTTTACCTAAATATTTTGAAATTGAGACTACATTGACATTCTTTAAAATTAAAACTAAAAATTAGAAATTGAAATATCGAAAAACACAAAAAAAGAAATAAAACAATAATTAACTAATTAATCATTATTTGAGGATTTAGAATCCATTAACAATTTAACAAGTGAAATCAACCCAATTCCAGCTGTGACACTCTCAATTATTGCAGATGAAAAATCATAAATGGCCAGGAAATAAATGATATAAATAGCACTATTTAAAATGAAACCGCTCTTGATTGTTTTGATTGTCTTTAGATAGTAGTTGCACAATGTAATCTGAACTATCGCAATAATCGGCAGCCATCCGACAATTCCCATGGTGTTGACAATCAAACCCAGAACTACAGAAATTACTATGAAAAATATTGTCCAGTTAAATGTCAATTTATCCTTATAGACCATTGCATTTCTTGTTGCTGCAATCGCCATTGTTGTAACGCCAGTCCAGGATAAGAAAAACACTGATGAGATAATCAATATGAAAGCATTCCAGAACTGATACTTATATGCCTTCTTTTCATCATTGACCCACATGCTCAGTATAATGAAAACGCCTGCAATCAGTGATATGGCATTGCCTATGACAATATTTATCGGTAAATCCATGTTAATCAGCCAATATTTTCTCTAATTTAAGCAATTCAATTTTTTTATCTATTCCTGCAGCATACCCTGTAAGCTTTCCATTTGAACCCAAAACCCTATGGCATGGAATCAAAATTGAAATAGGATTATGCCCTACAGCGCCTCCCACGGCCTGTGCAGACATGGTCGGTGATATTTTTGATGCTATCTCACCATATGTCATTGTTTCACCATATGGAATCTCGGCTAAAATTTTCCAAACCCTCTGCCTGAATTCCGTTCCGGAAGGTTCTAGCTTGAAATTGATTTCTGGGTTTTTACCCTCAAAATATGCATCCAGCCATTCCTTAACCTCTTTAAATATAACCAAATCATCATTTTTGACTGTTTCGCCAACTGTTGATTTGAAGAATCTTTGATTGTAAAACCAAACGCCGTTAATAGCTTCACCATCACTTACGATTAACAGTTTGCCAATCGGAGAGTGGTAATCAGTATAATAATACATTTCAATCACGTTTAATCAATTGCCATAATCTCCACACCGCACTTT
>CAMNJW010000085.1 GCA_946541845.1 uncultured Methanobrevibacter sp. | reverse complement strand
TATGACATTTCCGCTGAATACAACGGCAAAGAAGTATCAAACACTATTGTTGTAAATAAAGCATAAACACAAATAGGCTTATTATACAATAAGCCTTTCTTTTTTTATTTTTTTAGTTATATATAATACAAGTACATTTTACTTTTTTTTAATGAAACATTTATAAGTTATTTTTAACAAATACTAACATAATCTTTAAAATGATTTTAGTTGTTTTCAAAATCATTTGAGGATACTCACTTTGTGGAGGTGATAGGTTTAAGGCTAGTCCTAAATTAATGTTAGGATTAATGATAATAATCTGTGTAATATTCATTTCTTCTGTTTCGGCTGAAGAGATAGACACTAATAGTTCACTAGAACTTTCAGATCAGCTTCCAATTGAATCTGCTCAGGTGATAGATGAGCCAAAATTAGAAGCAATAGATGAAAATGAAGTTCCAGATGTGCCGGATTTAATATTCAATGAGACAATATACATTGACTCTAAAAATTTAGATGATTATTTCAAGAATGGTGTTTTGGAATCCAAATATTCAAATAAAACCCTTGTGTTTTCTGAGGATTTTGAAAATTTAGGCAAATTGAGTATAAATGCTGAAAATGTGACCATTAGAGGCATTGGATTCAAATTAACCAACACTGTTTTTGCATTGAATAGTAAGAATATTACATTACAAGACTTGAATATTGATTTAGATGAAGAGTTTGAAGAAAATGAAGGCGCAGGAATATTAGTTTATTCAGATTATGCAAATTTAATCAATCTTAATGTTAATTATGCCGTTCCCGCTAATGTGGGAGCATATGGTATTTACGCTGAAGGGACTTCCAATAATCCAATTAGAAATCTTAGAATGTTTAACTCCATCATTAACTTTGAAGGACACAACGATAAGGCAAATGTTTATGATGCGGCGGTTAAACTTGTCAATTGTAAGGATTCTCTAATTGAGAATAATATCATTAGTTCGCAATTGCCTCTTAGGAACATTAACTTTGGACCAAATGGTGCGGAATTGGCTTCTGATTTGGTTTTAACCGTTGGTATTGAAGGCTGTGACAACACTTCCTTCATAGGAAATATACTTTACTCAGAAGTAAATCAAAGACCGGACTATGAATATCCTTCTTTGGATTGTATGCTTGTTTCAAAATCGGAAAATTCATTAATAGCTAATAATTCGATTTTCATGACTGATTTTGAAACTAAACCTGGTGTGGAAAATTATCTCTATGGGTTGGATATTTATAATTTAAATAATCTGGCTGTTGTCAATAACAGCATTTCAATTATGACAACAGGAGGTAAGTTGGCCGCAGGTACAGCATATCCAATTCAGATAACAGGTCCTATTTCAAATGTTTCAGTAACCAAGAATGATTTATATTCAATCTCAAATGGACCAAATATTGGTGTTTACTCTCAAAACTATTACGGGGGTACTTCACTTTCCATTACTGACAATAACATTAACATTACTGGTTTGGCAGGAGTTCATGAATGGGCGTTGGTTGCAGGAATCGAGTCACAGGATACAAATTCAATTATTCATAATAACACAATTGAGGTTCACAGTGTTGGTGAAGTGACTGTTGATGACAATATTTATGGAGTAAGTTATCGCCAAAGTACTTCAGGTGACCATAAGTATGATATTCAAAACAACACTGTTTACAGCGATGGTTATTATGCCGTTAACCTGATAAGTTCAGTCAATTCGACTGTTGCAAATAACTTAATTGTATCCTACAATCCTGATGCAGCCCCAACCAGGACTGGATTTAAATATGGAGATCTTTCACAGCATCAAAATCTTGAATTTTATAACAACAGGATTATAAAGGCTTTTGAGTATTTTGCTGATCGTGAAAATGTTATAGATGGAGGACACGACTATAACTACAATCCATCCAATAAAAATAACATTGACAATAATTTTGATGGTAGAAACATATCAAGTGATGATACCAGAAAGAATTATGGTTACAATCCTTTAATTCCGGGCTCTTCTGATAAATCAGGACTGAATGACGGTGATGCATGGTGGACAAAACCGGGAACAGATGATGACACCAACAATGGTGACCATGATTCACAAGGTTCAGGAGACAGTGAGGGAGATTCTTCAGGAAACTCCTCAGGTCATCAAGTTTCCTTAAGTGAAATATTGCGTAATTTCATGAATTCAAACACTGATGAGGGCAAAGTAAATGTAACATCTTATAATGGTCACAACGTTGAAGCTGCTGAAAACGCTTCAGATGTGACACCTTCTGCTGAAGGTAAAGATGCTCTTGCAAGTCAAGCTAAAACCACAAAAAGTTTAGATGCTGCAAGTGCCGGCGATTCATCAAGTGTAAGTAAAAAGGTTTATGAAATTGATGAGAAAAATGAAATTGACAAATTCATTCCGTCAGTATTTTTCATCATTCCTTTGATAATATTGTTGATTATTGGAATCAGACGTAAAAAATCAACTTTCGAATAATTAGTCATTTATGACTAATTACTTTTTTTCTTATTAAATAACTCTTTTTAGATAATTTTATATATTCTTTTTTTCATAACTTAAAACATTAGCGACAAATTATTTAGAGAGGTATTTGAATTGAAAATTAATAAAACAATAATATTGATTTTCATTATCGCGATAGTATTTACATTATCCACTGTTAATGCGGAGGATATGAATATTACTCAAGCAGACAATTTGTCTGTCGATAATGGTAATGATGATATTTTAACGGAAAATCCTACAGACATCTATGTTGATGCAGTTGTAGGACATGATGTGTTTAATGATGGATTATCAGAGGATTCATCTTTAAATACAATTAGTAAAGCTATTTCAATAGCTAATGATGATGACAATATCTATTTGGCTGATGGTGTCTATTCCGGCTTGAAGAACACCAGATTGGACATTGACAAGTCACTTAATTTCATCGGTTCAGATGATACTGTCATTGACGGTGAAAATGAGAATTATATTTTTAACATTACCGATGGTGTGCATGTAACATTTAAGAACATTAAGTTCATCAATGCATATAAAACTCAAAATCAGTATTACAATACTTATCAAGGTCCAGTTTATGGATCAGTTTTAGAAATTAATAGTGCAAATGTGATTATTGATAATTGTTCATTCATTGACAATAAATTGATGGGTGATGATTATGTTAGTGCAAATAATCAAATAACAAGCATGTTTGGTGGAGCTATCAGTAATTTTGGTGATTTAACTATTTTAAATTCTTATTTTGAGAATAATAATCCTATATCTTCCGCTAAATTCTATTCAGATGGAGGAACAATTTTCAATAATGGTACATTGATTATAAAAAACACTATAATTACTAAGTCAACCAGTACTTTTGGTGCAGGAATTTTCAATTTAGGTTCTGTTGATATGGAGAAAAGTGTAATTTCAGATTCATCATCTCCTAACAAGGGTAAAGGTTCAGCTATTTTCAACAATGGTACTTTCACATTGTTTGATTCAATCATTGAGAATAACTATGCTGACCAAACTAGCATTATTAATGGTGCTGTCTATAATGAAGGCATGTTGACTGTCAGAGGATCAATATTTAAGGATAATAAGGTGAAATCCAGTAGAATCTATCGTGGGGGTTCTTCAGCAATTTATAATAACGGTGACTTGAATCTGACTTATAGTGCATTCATCGACAATTTTAAAGCTAAGGGGCTTTCAGGTGATGTTTATAATCCCGGTAATACAATTTCTTTAGATAACAATTGGTGGGGTTCAAATGATAATCCTACTAAGGATTCCTCAAGGGTTATCAGTGACATTGATGTAAGCACATGGCTGATATTCAATGTAACTCCGGATTATTTAAAATTAAATATTGGTGAAATAGGTGAAATAACTGCATTGTGGACAAATAACCTTAATCAAATACCTCAAATAGATTTGTTCCCATTGTTTAATGTTACTTTCACTGTGGATTATGATGAAGTGTCAACCAATGAATTGAAAAATGGAAAAGCCACTTTCACATTTGACCAAACCCAAACCAAAGGTCAATATGTAGTTGAAGCAATTATTGGCAGTTTCACACGTGAGATAACTGTTGATGTTGGAAAAATAGTAACTAACATTGATGTGGTTTCCAATAATAACATTACATTTAATGAAACACTTATTGTAAATGTTTCCTTAACTGATGCCAACAATCGTCCGTTAAATGGTGAGGTTTCAGTTGAATTTGATGGAAAAACATATTATCTTTCTGATTTGGCTAATGGAAAGGCTACTTTGGAAATTGAAAATTTAAACGCAGGTAATTTCACATTAACTGTTGCTTATGATGGTGATGATGACCATTTCAAAGCATTTTCCACTAAAAACATTACAATTAAAAAGCTTCCTGTTGATTTGCTTTTGGAAGTTCCTGA
>CAMNJW010000084.1 GCA_946541845.1 uncultured Methanobrevibacter sp. | reverse complement strand
GGCAGATCATAATAGCATAACCTGGTCTTCCATCTGGAGATTCAGTTGGAGGAACGTATTGGTCAATACCTGCTTCTGCAGGACAGCCGATAACTGAAGTAGCAAATCCAGTAGCTTCAGTAGCTGCAATTTTAGCTAAATGTTTAGTAGCTGCAGTGATAATTAATCTAGATACTTTTATTCCGAAACCTTCAGCAAAGGTATCTTGTATTTTTACGCCATTAATTTCCATTTTTTCACCATTAAGTTCGTTGAAAATTAGATAAAAAAATAATTTAAAAAATTATAAATTAAACTAATTTTCTATAACATTTAAAGATATATTTCATTATTAAAATAAAGTTTTCTATTTAATCATCAAGGTCATTTTCCAGCGATTCCTCAAGCTCATCCGGTGAGGAGCTAAATGAAATTTTATCCAAAATTGATGATCCGTATTGAGGTAAAATGACCATACCCACAATTGTAGCCATCCAAAATGAAATCAACCTTTCGATAACAGTTGCTGCAGCACTTATTGATGCTGAAATGCCTGCTGCAGAGTAGAAAACAATCATTAATCCATCAACGGCACCTAAACCTCCAGGAAGAAGCGGAATCATACCGACTAAAGAAGCGACAATGAAAACTTCACCAATGATAATCAAGTTAACGTTGGCGCCAAATGCTAAAAATACCAAATAAACCCTAATTATTTCGAAAATCCATATTACAAAGGATAATGTGAGTGAATAAGCTAAACCTTTCTTATTAGAAATTACCATTTTCATGGTATTTTGAAAACCGAAAATAGCTTCATGAATTGAATTTTCCAGCTCCTCAGTGTCTTTCTTATAAAATCTCCTGACAAGACCTATAATCCAACCGTCAACTCTTTTTCCAAAATTAGGATTGATACACATGTAAATAAGAACAATCAATATTGCAACAATTGCTATTACCGCCAAAACCATCACGATAAGCAACCATAAATCAAAATCAAAAAACATAGCCATGGATGCAATTGTTATTGCGGCCAATAAAACAAATGGAAATGTATCTAAAGCCCTGTCTGCAACAACAGTGGCCAATGTTTCATCAAATGAATACTCTTCCTTTTCTTTAGAAAGAAGATATGCCCTTACAGGTTCTCCACCACCACGACCGGAAGGAGTGATGTTATTCACAGCAAGTCCTACTAAAACCATCGGAAGTAATTTTTTTATGCCGACATCCATGCCTGCAATCTTGTTGAGGATTTGCCAACGTAAAGTATATAAAAAGTAAGTAAAAATCTGAACAACTATAGCCAAAGCTATAATACTTAAATTAGCTATTTTTAAAGCTCCAATAACCTGTTCTATTCCTACAAAGTACAACATTATCAAAAGAATAATAACACTTATACCAAGCATCAATAATGTTTTACGATCCATAGCGTATAATAATTATAATCGTCAATACTTATAAATTTATATAGAATTTTATTCAAATCATTACTATAATGAGGTATATAACAAAAAGTGATTTATTAGTTGTTGCACACAATTCCGGAAATTTAATGATTGGAATTGGAGTGATGTGCTTAATTCCATTAATATTCGATTTAATCTATTTTGAATTTGATGTTATCAGTTTTGTTGTGCCCGCATTGATTTCAATATTGCTTGGATATGGCTGTAGAAAATATTTTGAAAACATCGCCAAGAAAAAAATACGACTAAAACATGGAATGATGATTTCATCATTCGGTTGGCTATGGGCATCTCTCATAGGAGGGCTCGTTTTCATGTTGGCTACAAACATACCTTTCGTCGATGCTGTTTTTGAAAGCATGTCCGCCTTAACAGGTACAGGAATAACCATGTTCAAAAATGTTGAAATATTGCCTCATAGTATACTATTTTTTAGAGCACTAGAACAATGGATTGGCGGTTTAGGAGTTGTTGTCATGGTCATCAGCGTTTTAACAAAACCCGGCAGCGTATCATCTAAACTTTATCACTCCGAAGCCCGTGATGAACGTATTAAACCAAGTATTAAGACAACTCTTGAAAAAACATTGGAAATCTATTTAATCTATACTGCATTAGGTATTGTTCTGTATCTTCTTGCAGGAATGCCTGCTTTTGACTCCATTTGTAATACATTCCATATCATTTCAACCGGAGGAATGAGCATTAAAAATGCAAATATGGGATTCTATCACGATGACATCATTTACCTGATTTCAATTGTCTTGATGATTTTAGGTGCTACAAGCTTTTTAGTCCATTACAAAGTAATTAAAACAAGAGGAAAATCATTAATTGAAGATTTGCAGTTTAAAATAATAATTACAGTAATTGCATTAGTTACAGTAATGCTTTATTTCCTGTCAAACATTGTTCCAATAGATTTGCTGTTTACAATCGTGTCCGCAATTACTACAACCGGATCAAGTGTTGCAGATCCGTTAACAATGGCAGGATGGCCATCATTTGTAATAATATGCCTAATGTGTTTGATGTTGACCGGAGGTTCAAACGGTTCAACAGTAGGTGCAATAAAACTTGTAAGAATGATTACATTCTTTAAAGGAATATACAGACACGTTAGAGAAATCCTATCTCCAGAAGGCAGAGTTGTTCCAGTAAAATTACAAGGACATACAATTCCTGAAAAATCAATTTCACAGGCAGGAAACTTCATTACATTGTATATGATGTTTATAATGTTTACCTGGGCGCTGTTCTGCTTGTTTGGATATGACCCATTCAGAAGCTTATTTGCAGCAATGTCCCTTCAGGGAAACAACGGATTAGAATTAGGTGTGATTAACCACACATTAAATCCAATATTGAAAGTGGTAAGTATGTTTGACATGTGGACCGGAAGGTTGGAAATATATCCGGTATTAATTACATTAAGAGCATTTTTCGAAATATTTAAAAGATAACTTTATAATATTTAAAAATAAATATTGATTATCAATTAATTATGAGGCGATTTAATGTATGTGATTATTATGGGAGGAGGTCGTGTCGGACTCGCTCTTGCGAATTTATTGATTGATGAAGGATATGACATTACATTAATTGAAAGTGATGAAGCATTATGTGCAGAAGTTGCATCAGACCTTGATGCACTCGTTATTCGTGGAAACGGAACCAGTTCAAAGCTGCTTGAAGAAGTAAACATTGAAGATGCCGATTACTTCATTGCAACAACTGGAAACGATGAGGCAAACCTGCTTTCCAGTATATTGGTTAGAAAATATAACGTTCCGCACATTATCGCTCGTGTAAGTAACCCTGACCACGAAGAGGCTTTCAAAGAAATTGGAATTGAAAAAGTAATCAGCCCTGAAAGAGCGGCAGCTGCACATTTGCAAAGATTAGTTACAAGACCAAATGTTGCAGAGTTAACTACACTTGGTCAAGGGGATGCTGAAATTCTGGAAATGACAATAACAAATGATAAAATCGTTGGAAAACGTTTTAAGGATATTTCCCCTACTAAGGAATATATTATCATATCAACTTACAGAAACGGAAAATTAGAGATTCCTCAACCTGATTCAACCGTAGCAAGAGGAGAAAAAGTTACTGTTCTTGTAAAAAGAGGAAACTTTAAAAAAGTTTCTAAAAAATTAGAAAAATAAAATTAAAGATAGGAATAAGACATTTTTATATGTTCTTTTCCATTTCTTTCCACTATTGGACCATGGCCAGGATAGATGTTTTTAACATCCAACTTCATTAATTTTTCAACACTATTTTTCATGTCAGTGTAGCTTCCGCCGATGTCCATTCTACCGACTCCACCTCCGGCGAAAATTGTATCTCCACTGATTAAGTTTTCACCATCCCATAAGCATATTCCACCTTTAGTGTGACCAGGTGTGTGAATGACTTCAAAGTCTGCAATCTTATCGCCTTCTTCCAATTCAATGTCAACACGACAGTTTCCTTCAATATCAAAAACATTTAAAGAAGTACCCAAGGTATCCTTATTCTTAATAGAAATTGCATCCAGTCTATGAATTGCGATTTTTGCATTCGGGAAGAAATGGTTTCCGCCGATATGGTCAAAATGGCAATGGGTATTGACAACCATTTCTATGTTTTCTGGCTCCACACCATTTTGGCGAAGCTTAGAGAATAAATAATCTTTATTATGGCCTGCACCAGTATCAACTAAAATATTATCATCAATTAAGTAATAATTTGAATCGTAATTATATCCTAAAATAAAAACAATGCTTGACATGAGAAATAATATAAATATGAAAGTAATTAAAAGTTTTGAAAAAAAAAGTTTTATAAAAAAGTGGGGTCACAGGGATTTGAACCCCGATCCTGGGATTTCTCTTGCCTCAGTACTCCAATTGATCATCACAACGGATACTGTTCAGTTACGCGTATATTTCTTCAAAGACAACTGGAGTCCCAGATGATGCCAGGTTACAC
>CAMNJW010000083.1 GCA_946541845.1 uncultured Methanobrevibacter sp. | reverse complement strand
TTTTTTTATTTTTATTTTTATTAAATTATTTAAATTCAGGTTGTTTTATGGACGATAAGCCAGTAGATAAAGATTATATTTTAAATGAATTAAATGAGATTCATAAATTGGATTATAACTATTCAGACGGTAGAATTTTAGGATCAATGTGTACTGAGGCACATCCTTTCGCAAAAGAGGTTTACTGTAAATTTTTAGATACAAATTTGGGTGACCCTGGTCTGTTTAAAGGCACTAAATTAATTGAAAATAAAGTTATAAAGTCTATTGGTGAATTACTTTCTATTGATGAACCTTATGGAAACATTGTTACTGGAGGTACAGAAGCTAATATAATGGCAATGCGTGCTGCTAGAAATCATGCAAGGAAATATAAGGGAATTCATGATGGTGAGATAATCGTACCTGCTTCCGCTCATTTTTCATTTAAAAAAGCAGCGGACATGTTGAATTTAAAGATTGTCGAGGCAGAACTTGATGAAAATTATAGAATTGATATAAACTCTGTCAAAAATTTGATTTCAGACAAAACTGTGGCTATTGTGGCAATTGCCGGAACAACAGAACTGGGTTTGATTGATCCTATTGAAGAAATTTCTAAAATAGCGTTTGAAAATAATATATATTTCCATGTCGATGCAGCATTTGGTGGCTTTTCGATTCCATTTTTAAGAAGCATGGGTTTTGATTTGCCCCAATTTGATTTTTCATTGGAAGGTGTTTGTTCCATAACAGTTGATCCTCATAAAATGGGTTTGGCACCAATTCCTGCAGGTGGTATCCTATTTAGAAAAGAGGAATATCTTGATGTCATGGCAGTTGATTCTCCTTATTTGACAGTTAAAACACAATCCACAATTGTAGGTACTCGTATGGGTGCATCTTCTGCTGCAACTTATGCCATAATGAAATATTTGGGTAAAGAGGGTTATTCAAAATTAGCTGAACAATTGATGGACAACACTAAATTTTTAAAAGAAGGTCTTGAAGATTTAGGTTATGAGTTGGTTTGTGAGCCTGAATTAAACATCGTGGCATTCAATCATCCGAATATGGAAACAAATGTTTTGGCACAAAAACTAGAAGATTTAGGTTGGAAGGTTTCTGTTTCCAAATGTCCGGTTGCCATTAGGATTGTTCTAATGAATCATATTAAAAAAAGTCATTTAAAAGAATTATTAGAAGATTTAAAAGAAATAATTTAACTTTTAATCTTCTTCAATGTTTTCAACATACATTAAAGGATAATTAAGCTCTTCAATAAATTCAATCCTAATTATCGCTTTAGCATTCTCTACTTTTGTATATATTCTAACATCCAACATGTCTCCGTTTAGAGAAGTGTAGTCGAATTCTGTCATGGATTCTTCAAGTTTGTCAAATCTTATTTTAACTTCAACATCCTCGATTGCAGGCTGCAATTTTAAAGAATCTTCCATGCTTTTTTCTAAGCCATCTTTTGTGTGTTTATTCACTGGTGTGCCCACGAATTGATGGAATAAAGCACCCATGCTTATGGCTCCTTCGAAAATTGCTCTTTCTCTATGGGTTATGTTTGAAAAGTATTCCTTGTCAACGTCCAATTATAATCCTCCATTTAAGAATATGATTTTATCATATATTAATTCTGACGGGATTGGGTTTATACAACAATAGAATAATATTGCAGACACTATTACAACAGCCGCTAGAATGTACATTCTATTTTCTTTTGGATAGAAATAGCTAAACGCAAGTCCCACTATTAGGAATATTCCGGAAATTATCCATGCGAAAGATTCCTGAGGGTTGTCCTTGATGATTTCATTGTTTATTTGGCTTTGATTTTCCAATTCTCCGGTTATGATTAATCTGTTTGCTGTTGATCCGATTGGGTCACAGGTGATTAAATATAGGGAGTTTGCACCTTCAAATGCATTGGAATAATCAGCAGGAACAATGGTTGTGTTTGTGACTGTATAATTCAGCTCTCCTATGCCTGGCCATTCTAACAATAAGCTATCTCCATTTGTAAGTTCATTCAGTCTTAAGAAAGGAGATCCTTGAAGTGTCCTATGACCGTATAGTACAACAGGGGCCTTTGTAGGAATGTTTTCTCCGGGATCACTTAAAACACCTTGGTTTAATGATACATTGTTTATTTTTTCATTAACTCCAATATTAGGTATTACAATAGTCGGGGATTCAATATTCCTTTCAACCGCTATTTTTGATGAGAAATAATTAACTTCACCCATTGCATATAAACCGATTATTAGTATACAAATAATTATTATTATTGTTGAGATACTTGGTTTATTCATGTTATCAACTTTGTTATATCTAATATAATACTTTTCTTAATATTGGTATGTTTCATTGATTTCATTTATCATCCAGTTAGGGGCATTTGATGTTGGAATAGTTAAAACAATATTGTCCATGTTATTCAATATATAATCTACTTTATCTTGAGGGGCTTCAATTAGAAGCATATATTCTGCATTCAAATCGCCTAAATTGATTTGCCTTTCATAATTGGATAGCTTGATTCCATAATGTTTAAGCATATCGAATGTTTCTTCTTCATCGTATCCGTTGATAATGGATCCTTTGATTAATTCCAGCACGTCGGATGAGAATGTTTTCGAATTTTCTTTTGGATTAGTGAGATTCCCCTTGACAATCATGTTGGACTTGGAATATTCGGAGTCTATTTCTCCATTATCTTCATATCTCATTATTGCAAGGACCGTGCATCCGCTAATGTCTGGACTGGTCTTGTTTGAGGTATAATTTGCATCTGTATAGTTGTTATTTGTATAAATGTCAACTACGCTGCCCACATTTATGAGCCCCGCACCTGCCTGAAGCCTTGAAATTAAAATAGGTACTGAAACGGTGTTTGGTTGTTCAAATTTTATTGTTGATAGTAATTCTGCAGTATTCTCGTTTACTATTTCCATTGCTTTTGAAGATGAAAGAATGATGTTTTTACTTTCATTTGAATATACGACCATTGTTCTGTTGTACTTGTCATGATTTGTGTTGATTGATTTTTTATGGAATGATTTCCAGTCTTTTGTTGCGGGTGTTATGATGTTAATTTGATTTACTTCTTCGGGACTTTTGGCATCATTAATCTTGTTTTCTAAAAGAAATGAGTTGGGGGATGTGGTTAATGCTCCACTGTATAGTTCATGGAGTTCATTGAGTTTTGTTGTTTTTGCAAGGGTCAGTTCCTCCTGTGCGGGTTCATATATTATGAAATAATATGCTGAAAAGATCAATGTGGTCAAAATTAGTGTAGTTATTATTATTCCAATCTTTTTCTTTTTTTCATCATCGGTTATTTCAACAGAACCCGGACTTAAATAAACTCCGATTTTGTGATTTAATTTTTTCAGTGGTGTTAGTTCATCATTTTTCTTATTTGGTTTTGGATACTCTTCGGTTATCTGTTTTTTCAGTTCTTTAGTTTCTTCAAAACCTCTTGGATATAATGGATCTCTTGGTTTATTATTCATTATTCCTACTCCTAATGTTTGGTATTGATGGTTAATTTAATTAATAGGAGTGGCATTTTCTCTTTATTTAATTAAATTAATTATTAGGTAATATAAGCAGAATAATAGTAATAATATTGCAGGTATGTTAATATTGAATATATATAATTTAATCGGAAGTATCAATAGGATTATCAATATGCATGAAATTGCGATTAAAGGCATGTTATCGAATTTCGGATATTTGATGTTGCTTATCATCATTAATGAAATTATGATTCCTAAAATTAATGCAACATATGGATTGTATAATCCGCTAAGATAAAATGAAGCCATAATCAATGAAATTCCCGGAATTGGAAAACCTATGAAATCGGTTGTATCAATTTTTCCGGCTATAACATTATATCGGGTCAGCCTTAAAACTCCACATATTACAATGAATAAGCTAACAAGTATTACTACTATTTGAAAAATGCCTGGGGTGGTGTTAATACTAGTATAAAGAAATATTGCGGGAGCCATTCCGAATGAAACAATATCTGATAGTGAATCAATATTTTTACCGAAACCTAATTTATCCTGCCTATTTATTTTACGTGCTACCCAACCATCTGAGGAGTCGAACATGATTGCAATAATCATTAAGATTGCAGCTATTCTAAATTCATGATTAATTGAACTTATTATTGATAGAAATCCAGATGTCATATTCAACAGGGATATGATATCTGATACTGCTATGAAACTTTTCATGTGTGTATCTTCAATTTTCATATTCAAACTCCAGTAATACTTTTTCATTCATTCATTATTAATTTTATCTTTGTTTTCGCCTTATTTTTATTCATTTGTCTATTTAATTGATATTTCTTGTTATTTTTATTTAATTTTATTAATTATATTATATTTTTAAAATTTACTTATAATATAATTTATGTTTTCATTTTTAATTAGTGTTTTGCTTTATTATGTCTTTAAAATATTTTTTTAGCATATTTTTTTAAAAAATAACCATAAACGATAAAA
>CAMNJW010000082.1 GCA_946541845.1 uncultured Methanobrevibacter sp. | reverse complement strand
TGTATTCAACAGAAAACATCACTGTTGCAATCGATGGAAAGGCCTTCAAGAAGATTGTCTATACTAGTGTTGGCCCTCAGAGGGAAGCAGTCCTAAACGTTTCCAAATTGACTCCTGGCAATCACACTGTCAAGATAACATATCCTGGCGATTCAAAATATGCTCGAAAAACAGTTTCCGAAACAGTGGAAGTGTATGAAGAGGTTGACTTCTTAAATGAAATCAGAATGGAATCAAACTCTTACAACCATGGAAAAACATATGTATTTTTAGAAACAGCAAAGGATGCAAAAGGCAAGCTGATAGTTGAATTTAATGGAAAAACATCTAGTGCAGTACTTAAGAACGGATTTGCCAATATAACTCTTGGAACATTGGCTGCTGGCCATTATGACCTTGAGGCAAGATATGACGGCGATGACTATAACATTGATGAGTTTTACACAGAATTTGACGTCGGACCATATTATGAATATGAAATGTTCGATGCAAATAATGACGGATATTTCTACATTGAATTGCCGAAAGATACCAAAGGAAGTCTTGCAGCATACATCGACGGCAGCCTTTACAAAAAATTATCATTATCCAAAGGTAAGGCAAACATGACCATTTCTCCATTGATTGGTGATCATGATATCCGATTTGTGTATGAAGGCTCAAATTATGAGTTCTCATATGATGATTCCACCTATGTGGATTTCTTCCAGAACATGGATGATTCCGCATATGTGGGCGGAGAATTCAATTTCAATGTTCCTAAAAACGCCAAGGGCAAGCTGACTGTAATGGTTAACGGCAAGGAATACTCTCCTAAAAACGTCAACGGTAATGTCAGTTTCATCCCATCCAACCTCAAGGTCGGTAAAAACTCTTTCATCGTATCCTATGAAGGCAATGATTACGGAAACTTAAGTGAAACCTATTCATTCTGGGTTGATCCAAAGGTCACAATTGGAAATGGGAACCCGGTCACAAAATGGGCAATGGATCTGTTTGATGTATCCCAGTCCGATGTCCTGACCATAGACATGTCCAAGAAATTCAGCGGAAAATATATTGTTCTCATTGATAATGATTACTTCACCGAAGGCCCAATTACTGGTGGTGTCGGCAAAATCTCATTTAAGGATGCAAAAACTGGAATCCACACAGTATTCATTGACTATGAGTATGAGAAAAATAAGCATGATTCAATCAGCTTCTATGCTTTAATTAAAAAATCCGCAGACCTTAATGTAGAGGTAAGCGATATTAATGTTGGCGATAATGCAACAATCGAAATCACTTCCTCAATCGCAAAAGGCAATGTTATTGTCAGTTTAAACAATGAAAATCACACAGTTGCGATTGAAGACGGCAAAGGTCACCTAAGCATAGGTAACCTTAAGGAAGGCACATACCAAGTCTCTGTCAGATATGCCGGAGACGGCCAGTTTGCAGCCCAAGAAGTATCCGACTCATTCGCTGTCAAAGTGATTCCTCCAAGGATTGTCGCAAAGAACTTGTCCATGTTATACACTTCAGGATCCAAATTCAAAGCGACAGTCTACGGTAATGGTGGTGTCATTGCAGCTAATGTGGATGTTGTCATCAAAATCAACGGCAAAAAGGTCAAAACAATCAAAACTAATGGAAATGGTGTTGCAAGCTATAAAATAACCAAGGCTCCTGGAACATATAAAATAACCGCTGAGGCATTGGGTGCAAGCGTGACCAAAAAAGTGACTGTAAAGCATATCGTAACCCTAAAGAAGGTTGTTGTAAAAAGATCTGCCAAGAAACTTGTCCTGACCGCAACACTCAAGAAGGTCAACGGCAAATACCTCAAGGCCAAAAAGGTCACATTCAAGTTCAAGGGCAAGACCTATAAGGCAAAGACCAACAAGAAAGGTGTTGCAAAGGTTACCATCAAAAAATCAGTCCTGAAAAAGCTCAAGGTGGGCAAGAAGGTCACCTATCAGGCAACCTACCTTAAGGATACTGTTAAAAGAACAGTTAAAATTAAAAAATAGGAAGCAGTAATCTTCCTATTACTTTTTTTATTTTTTATATATCGATTTAGATTAAAATTTCTAAAAGCATATACTTAGGAATCAATCGATTGTCTTTTTTTCAAAAGCAATGTTATTTAAATAAAAGCAGACTAATTTAAAACGATGTTTATGGGAGATGTTGAATTTATATTCTATTTCAATTAAATTTAAATGACATCATAAATGTCGTGATTTTTACGATTAAAAAAAAGTTGGATGAAAGAAATGAATCTTTCATCACTGTAGTCCATTGAGAGACTGCTCCAATGGATTATGGGAATTGTTTACGCCATTCGCTCATAGCAATGAATCTTTCATTGTTGTAGTCTAGTCCGAAGGATTGCACCCAATAGATTACTCCATCAAGCTTGAATCCTGCGATTCCAATATACTGGCTTACCGGATTGAGCATGTTGCGTCTGTGTCCTTGGCCGTCATATGGGTCATTTAATTCTGTCCATGCCTCAATGACTTTTTTGCAGCTGGTATGTCTCATTGCAATGTTTTCTCCGGAAGGATAATACACATCTACCTCATTTGGATAAACAGTCCAGCATGAGTTACCATCAGGTCTTGTATGGCTGAAGTTTTCGACAAGCTCAAGCGCCCTGATTTGTGCGGTTCTTTCAAATTCTGTGTTGACCTCAAGGGCTTCGAGGGCATTTGATGAATTAGTATTATAATATGTTTTTGTCACATTGTCCGGATTCCATACCCATACGCCTTTTTCTGCACGGAATGCGTTGAGAAGGTCATATGCCTCTGAAACGTCAACAAATCCGTTGTATGAGTAGTCGGAAGTGCTTCCAAGAACCGGCTTGGTCTTGACAGTAACTGTCTTTTTCTTTGCGGTTATCTTGCATGTCTTTTTGTCAATCTTGATTGTCACGGTATTCTTGACTGCAGGGTAGTTCTTGTTTCCTTTGAATTTTAGAGTTCCGGTATAGCTTCCCTTTTTGGTCAGTCCCTTGATTTTTATGGTTGCAACGCCTTTGGCATTGGTTTTTGCATAGAATGTCTTCTTGTATTTCTTGCCTGTGATTGTAAGATAGACATAGACCTTTTTCAATGCTTTCTTGTTGGACTTAAGTGTCACGTAATATTTTTTGATGGCTGTCTTCTTTTTGTAGTTTTTTGTCTTGACGACAGTCATTGTGGTTGTCTTTGAAGGCTTGAGTATCTTTGAAACCTTGTGCAGGGTGAATGTTCCGGTCTGGGAGGATGAGTTGTATTCGTCATCGCCGGAATATCTTATTTCCCATTTGTGGTTTCCTGAGTTCAGATTGTAGCTTTCAACATTCACGTACATGTAATGTGTCTTTTTGCTTATTTTCTTTTCGGCCTTAAGTTTGCCGTCGATATAAAGGGATAGGGTTCCGCTCACGTATTTAGGGAACTGTATCTTGAAGTAGTCATTTCCCTTGGTGTCCTGTCCGATGTCATTGGTTGCATTTATCTTGTATATTGAGCTGTCGATCAGGTCCTTGGTGACGATGTATGCCTGCATCTTTGAATCCTTCTTGACAAATGAAGGGTCTGCAGGGTTCAATGTGAATGTTCCGTTCATGACCTTAGGCCTGTGGTCGTCATCTCCGCTGTATCTTATCTTCCAGGTGTGAGTTCCCTCTGAGAGATTATAGATTTTGGAGTTTATGAAAAGATAGTGGGTTTTTCCGGTTATCTCTCTGGTTGCTGAAAGCTTCTTGTCGATGTAGAGTGATAGCTTTCCGGAAATCCTTTCAGGCATCTTCACCATGATGTAGTCGCTGTCATGGTCGTTTACGAAGATGTCCCTGTTCTCATCGATTTCATAAATCTTGCCGTTTTCGTCCTGGCTGACAAATCCGATTTTCAGGTCGGTGTCGTTTTTAAGGTTCAGGGCGAAGGTTCCCTTGAGGGTTTTTGCACTGTAGCTGGCATCTCCGGAGTATTTCATCATCCAGGAATGTGTTCCTTCTTTCAGGTTATACTTGACGTCATTTGCAAACAGGTAATGTGTCTTTGCGGTAATGTTCCTGTCTGCCTTGAATGCATCGTCTATGTAAAGTGACAGCTTTCCGCTGACCTTGCTTGGAAATTTCACCCTAAGGTAGTCCTGGTTGTAGACGTCTGCAGAGATGTCTTCCTGTTCGTCAATCGTATAGATTCCCTTGTCGGAATCCTGTGTCACAAAGTCGACTGTCATTCCGCTATCCTTTTTGGCAGACAATATTGAATCGTCTGCACTGGATGCTTGCAGTTCATCTTGTGATGCTGATATTGAATCATCAACATCATCGGCCGCTAGGCTGTCGACGGTAGCATTGTCTTCAGCGCTAACTGCACCTAATGTAAGTATGGCCAAAAGAATCATGCTGGCCAAAATGATCTTATAGGTTTTCATGTGTAAATTTTTATAAAGGAATGCTTATAATGGGATATTATTAAATTATGAATATAATTCATTAAACAAACAATGATTAATGGGCTTTTGTATTCTTAAAATAAGAATGGTGTATTTTATAATTTGTAGTGCAATACATTAATTATGAAACTTAAAAGAATTTTATTAGTGGGGCTGCTGCTGGCCGTTTTCACAATTGGCGCTGCAGGGGCATCTGATAATATGACTGTAGCTGATTCGG
>CAMNJW010000081.1 GCA_946541845.1 uncultured Methanobrevibacter sp. | reverse complement strand
GCCATAAAGTCAATACCATCTTTTGCTTGTTTTTCGATGGTTTTGAATAAGTCATCTTCATCCATGTAAACTACAGAGCCATCCCTTCTGATACTTTCGATGGCAGCTTGGTATACTGGTACGGAACCCACTGGCAATGGGGACATGTCAAGAACTCTTCTTCTGATGACATCCAAGTCTCCGCCAATACTTAATTCCATTAAGCAGTCTGCACCGTTGTCTATTGCAATTTGTGCTTTCAATACTTCTTCATCAAAGTTAACGATGTCTGTGGAGGTTCCAACGGTTGCGTTAACTTTTGTTCTAAGTCCTGCACCAATACCTGATGCTTCAATATCTCTGTTCACGTTGCTTGGTATTACGATTGTACCTTCAGCTACTGATTTTAATATAAAATCTTCTGAAACGCCTTCTATTTCTGCAACGTGTTTCATTTCTTCGGTTAAAATTCCCTTTTTTGCATCACTGATTTGAGTCATGTTATCACATCATAGTCAAATAAGATTTAAAACAGTCAAATTTATTTTATAATTTTCTCATATTAAGTTGATAATCTCTTATCTTTTTTTAATAGTATTTAAATTAATAGGATTTAATTTAATTCAAATAATATTGATATATATAAAATATTTTTGAAAAATCAGTAATTTTAGGTTGATAACAATAAAATAAAGCAATATTGATAAAAATAAAGTTAACTTTAAAAAAAATTAAAAAAGAATAAATTTAATAAAATTCATTCATTCTTTCAAATGCTTCATCAAATGTTGGCATATTGGTTTGACAACCTTGATGCTCAATTATGAATGATGAAACGGTAGATGCAAATTTAGCGGACTCTTCTAGTGATTCTCCATTTAGGAATCTTGATAAGAATCCTGCTCTATAGGAATCTCCTGCACCGGTAGGGTCAACAGCTTCGGTTGTGATGGCATCTATTTTTATCTTTTCTTCATTTGAATAGATTTCGCTGCCGTTAGCTCCACAGGTTTTGACAATTATTTTTGGTCCTAGTTCCCTAAGTCCGGTTAAATCCACTTCTAATGCAGTTAAAATTCTTTCAATTTCATGATGATTACCGAAAAGAATGGTTGTGTTTTCAATAACCTCTCTTAATTTTTTGGTTTCATACATTCCAAGGTCTTGACCAGGGTCAAAGGAAACAAGCAATTCTTGATCTTTTGCTTCTTCGGAACATTTCCAATTGAAATTAGGATCTCCTGTTGCAAGATGGATTGCTTCAGCATTTTTGATTGCATTTGTAGGGACTTTGCTTTCTGCAAATTCACGTGCAGCTCCCCAGTAGAAATAACTTATTTGGTCGTCATTGTCATCAGTCAAAACAAATGCTGTTGGGGTGGCTTCCCCCGGAACAATAATTAATGAGTCAGTGTCAATACCTAGATTTTGCATGTGTTCATAATATTCAGTTTTTTTGAAATCTCCGCCGACTGCTGAAACTAATGAAGTTTTTAATCCTAGTTTAGCTCCAACACAAGCAACATTTGCAGCCGCTCCACCATTAAATGTTTTCATATTGGTTATTGGAGCAGAAAAGTTTGCTTTTGGAAATTCAGGCACTCTAATAATATAATCATGAGCAGAGTGACCAATCGCTAGTAAATCTCTGTTTTTCGCCATAATATCGCCTTTAATTATTTCAATTTAATATTGTTTCTTATCATTATTTAATGTTTTCAAAATATGAAAAAACATAAAAACATGGTGTCGTATGAGTGTAGGTTATAATATATTATTATAATATAATCTTATTTTTCTAAGAGCATTTGAAAAGTATTATCACATTGGTGCGAAACCTTGGTTTTCAATGTCTTCCTGAGCGGTAATTGTCAGATAATCAATAAACTCATCGATTTCAGGTTTATCTTCATTTACCTTGACCAAACTGATAACATGCCTTGTATCGAATTTCAAAAGCTCATTTCCTTTGAAATAACTGGCATTTAAAAAAGTATGTAAATTTTCAGAATTCCTAACCAGTTTGAAAGCATCAAACTGTGAATTTACAGTTTTTGCAATGTTGTAATTGATGTCATAATGTTGCAGGCTGTTCCATGCAAGCCTTTGGGCGGAACCGTTTACGTTCACGAAATCAAGTCCCTCCAAATCGGAGATGCTTTCGATTTTCTTTGAATTCGGGCTTGAAATCAATACCAGATAATCATATGCTATTGGAATGAAATTCAAATCTCTTTCAAAAGCTATTAACGGATCATCCAAAGTTAAGATATCAACAACTCCTCTTTTTGCAAGTTCAAATGCATCTTCATCGCTGCTGCTGTAAATATTGGTGTTGAATGGAAGTTCAATGCTTTCCAAAAGTCCTGTGCTGATATGGCCTCCGACAATGTTGATGTCGGATGTTTTTTCAATTTGAATAGCATATTTCCTGAATTCATCAAGTAAATTCAGACCTTCCCTAGTAAGGATTGTACCATTGCCTACCTTTTCTGTAATTTTAACGCCTAATTTCTCCTCTGCTTTAAGTAATCTTCTATTAAAAACAGTATGTGATATGTTCAATTCCTTTGCAGATTGCCTTTGGGATTTTGTTTTGGACAATGATTCTAGACTTTCATGTAGCTTATAGTCATAAATGTCACCATTTATATCCAAACTTATTAGTCCTTTACTGTGTAATTCCATCAATTATATATAAAATTTTAATCATAAATAATAATATTGATTTTGGGAATTAGATAAAATGGAAATAATGAAAACTTCTATTAAAGCTATATTGGATAATATTAAAAACGCAGAAGAATTTTTGGATGAGGATGAAATTGAAAAATTTGAGAATATTATTATTGAATCAAAAAACATCTTTGTCACTGGTGCTGGAAGATCTGGACTTGCTGCAAAGGCTTTTGCAATGAGATTAATGCATTTAGGTTTAAGTGCTTATGTTGTAGGTGAAACTATTTCTCCGGCTATTTATGAAGATGACTGTATTATTGCAATATCAGGATCAGGTGAAACCAATACTATCGTATCAGCAGCCAGAATAGCTAAAAATAGAGGTTCAAAAGTTTTAGCATTAACTTCTTATCCTGAATCTTCATTAGGACAATTGGCTGATTCTTATATTCTTGTTAAAGGAAGAACAAAAAAAGAAGTGGATGATGAAAATTATATCAAACGTCAAATCCACGGTAACTATACTTCCCTAACTCCTTTAGGTACTGCTTTCGAATTGACCACTTTGGTATTTCTTGATGCAATTGTTTCCGAATTGATGGAAAAAATGCAACAAACTGAAAGCGATTTGAAAGCAAGACACACAGTTTTAGAATAATTTAGTCAAAAATTATTCTACCATTATTATTATATATATTACAGCGTTGGCCTCTCAGGAATCCAACCAATGTAATATTTCCTTTTTTTGCAATGTTATATCCTGAATTTGCAGGAGCAGCATTTGATGCCAGTATAGGAACACCTGCTCTTGTCATTTTGATAACCATGTCTGCAGGCATCCTTCCGCTGTAAATGACATAGGAGTGGTTTAGATCAAAACCATTCAATAATCCATACCCTATCACCTTATCGACTGCAACGTGACGGCTCACGTCCTCTTTTACAACAAATTGTCCATCATAAACAATTCCTGCAACGTGTGTCCCTCCGGTGGCCTGCCATATTTCTGCATTGTCCTTCAGCTCTTCAATTCTGTCGATTAGCTCATGGACATTGACCTGAAAATCGGACTCAACAGGATTCACTTCTTTTATTTTGCTTCTCCAGCCTCCTGCTGAATCGGAACATAGCACGGTTTCATTTGTCTTAAGTAATGTATCATCGATTTCCGCATTGATTTGAGGTCCGTCTATTTCTATCTTTTTGATGTCTTCCAATGACTTTACCATATTCTCATTAAACAGATATCCTACTGCAAATTCCTTGAGGGAATCCTCGATTGCAGACAGGCTACGTGAAATCTCTCCGTTGATTGTTAATGTTATTGTTTCATCTTTTACAACTCTTTCAGTTTTTTCAACTGCTTTGTTGTCCTTATATTGAATTGCATCAATTTCTTCAATTTTCATATCTCGCTCCCCCATTATTATATAACGATTGCTATCTTATATTTTATTCGATTTTTTAATTATAATTTATTTTTTAAAACGTCTTTCTCATCTTTTTTAGGTTTTGATGTGACTAAAAATAACTTTGAGGCAATTCAATTTTTAATTTTAAATCCTTTAATTTAAAATATGGGATTAATTTATTGGGTTTTTATAAAATTATTCGATTTAATTGTTTATTTAAAGAAATAGAAATTCACTAATAATTATTTAGTTAAAAAAAGAAGTATTTCACGATATTAATAGTATTCATCATGATTTATCATTATGTTTAATTTTATTCGTTGGTACTATTTAAATATTTCTTTTACAATCTAATGACAAACCCTTTTTATATATAAAAGACTAATATAGTATCATAATACTTTGAACATCTTAAATTGTGGAATTCATTAGTATTATAAAAATTAATTTAAAGGGAATAAAGAGGTTGATAATATGAGTTCATCTTTTAAAAGTCCAGTAGAAACTGCAAAAGCAATTTCTGCAACTGCTGGATCAAAAAACTCTGCAAATATTGTTAATGTAATATTACTCTCCTTCTTAGCAGGAGCATATATTGCATTTGGTGGTTTATTAGCTGTAGTGGCAAGCGCAGGTATG
>CAMNJW010000080.1 GCA_946541845.1 uncultured Methanobrevibacter sp. | reverse complement strand
GGTGACGACAAGGAAGCAAAAGAAACCGCAGCAGAAATAATCGACAAAATACCTGGAGTAAAAACAATCGACACAGGTATCCTAGAAAAAGCTAGAATCATTGAAAAAATAACTCCATTATTAATAGGATTAAACATCAAATACAAATCCCATTACGGTGGATTAAGAATTACCGGAATTCCAGCTTTAGACAAAGAATAGCTTTGATTAATATGGATTCATTTGAACAGTTAATCGGTGAAAATATCAATGATGTCTGTTTAGATGAATCACCAAATTTTTTTATTGCACCGTTAAGCTATTCAACCAAGCTTTGCGGAAGAAGATATCCATCATCAAAATATAAATTGGCAGATATAGATTATTTTAACCTTATTTCATTTTCTCAATTGTTTAAAAAGGAAGCAATTCTAATCATTTGGCATAATGAGGATGGAATAATAACAGATTTGGAAGTTTATTATTTAAGCAATGACTTCGATATCTTATTTGAAGACTACTATTATATTAAGAAAGCTATTGATAATGGCGAGGCACATAATTTAACTGAAGGCGATACCAAGTATTTGGGTGCAAGCCGGTTAGATGAAAAGGTATCTCAGCCAAATAGTGAAAGATTGGCTGTAAAGCGTGAATTTGTATTGAAAAAGAAATATCTGCAAAAGATTATCAATGAAATTAGTTACAAAGAGGTTAATTATGATTACTTGTAGTGTATGTGGACATTTAAATGATCCTTCAAGTGTGGTCTGTGAAGAGTGCGGTTCTGACTTGTCTGACAGTCCCGATCTTTTAGATTGGGATGAGTTTGACGAATAAATCAATTTTTAGTTTTTTACAATAAGAGGATATTATGAAAAAAGTAAGGATTACTATTCTAAAAACAACGCTTCAGAAGGATCTTGCAGAGGAATATGGGGTTGAAGGTCTTTCAACCTGTCCATTAATGAAAGAAGGTGAGGTATATTATGCTGACTATGCCAAACCGGATGGGTTTTGCGATGAGGCCTGGAAAGCTATTTACCAGTATGTTTTTGCGCTGGCGCATGGAGCCAGTGAGGTTTGGTATTATTCCGATTGGATTAAGACTCCGGGTGTTGCAATCGTTTCCTGCAATGATGGTTTAAGGCCAGTTATCATGAAACTTGAGGCCACAGATATTGAAGCAATAGCAGATTAGCATATCTGCTAATCCGATATTCTATTGCAGTTAATTTTAGAAATAGATGTTATATTATTTTTTTTAATCGAATAATTCACTGTTAAACTCTTTTTGAGCATTTTCATAGAAGTATCCCAGTTCACGGCCGTTTACGAAGATGTGACTGACTGTAATTGACACGCTCATTTCATAGTTTTTGTTCACTTTTCCCCAAGTTATCAATGGCTGAATTGCGCTTCCATCAACTACACAATTTGTAATCATGTCAAAATCAACCCATGGGATGCATGATAGGTTAACGATGTTTGTCTTGTCTCGGTCTTCCATTTCACAGACAAAACCGTCATTTTTCTGATTTAAAATGTCTGAAATTAGTTCTCGCACGTAATCGTGCCATTCAATAATGTCGCTGAATTCCTGTGGGGTCTTAACTCTCATTTCCCTGTAAATGTCATTGTCTTCATCCATGATAGGTGTAACTCCATCAAGATAATCGTATTCAATAGCTTTCTCATCAATTATTCTTCTTTTAAGTTGGGGAACTGAATTTGTTGCATTCAATAAGCATCCTAAGCTCATCACGTAAAATGATTTGTCATTGTCATGGCACCAGTTCCATAATTTTTCTACATTGATTCTGGCGGACATTGCATATCTGGCAGATAAAAAATTTATAAACGGGTTCTCTTTTAGATTAAATTCAATTTCTCTCATTTTTTTTACCTTAATCTTTATATATTATTTTATTATATATCTTATACTGTATAAATCATATGTGGTTTTGTTATAATGAAAGTAGTAATTGTAGGTGGTGGAGCTGGAGGAATTTCTACAGCTTCAAATATTCGTAAACTTGATAAAGAAATAGAAATTACAGTAATCACAAGAGATGATAAGGTTGCATATTCACCATGCGCTATTCCTTACGTATTATCCGGAACAATTGAATCTTTTGATGATATTGTAATGAGAACTCCTGAAGATTATAAGGAAAAGAACATTGACGTTATCATCGAGGCTGAAGTAACTGCGGTCGATTCCGACAAGAAAACAGTTACTTACGAAAAGGATGGTAAGGAAACTGTACTTGATTATGATAAGCTTGTTCTTGCAACTGGAGGAAATCCATTTGTTCCACCAATGCAAGGTGTTGAATTGGATGGTGTATTCAGAATCAGAAACATTGATGATGGTATCAAAGTTCAAGAAGCAATGAAAGAAGCTAAAAGTGCTATTGTCACTGGTGCTGGTTTAATTGGTATTGAAATTGCATTTGCTCTTAAAAAACAAGGGCTTGATGTCATCTTAAGTGAAATGTTACCTCAAATTGTGCCAAGGTCCCTAGATAAGGACATGTCTGATATTTTGGTAAAATACCTGGAAATGGAAGGAATCAAGGTGGTTTTAGGAAAACCGATTACCAAATTGATTGGAGACGGAAAGGTTGAAAAGGCATGCTTCGGTGACGAGGAAATATATGATGCTGACATGGTTATCATGGCAACAGGTGTAAGAGCTGAATTGGACTTGGCTAGAATGGCAGGTTGTGAAATCGGAAGATGGGCTATCCTTGTAAATGACAGAATGGAAACTTCAGTAGAGGATGTTTATGCAGTTGGAGACTGTGTTGAATCAAAAGACTTGATTTTAGGTTCCAATACTATTTCCCAATTAGGTACTACTGCGGTGCGTGAATCAAAAACATTGGCCCGTACCATTTGCGGTAAAAAATCCAAATTCAATCCTGTTTTAAATTCCATGGTTTCAAAAGTTGGTAAATTGGAATTTGGTGCTGTAGGATACACTACAAGTTTTGCTCAACAAAACAGAATCAGGCCAGTGGTCCAAAAGGTGCAGGCACTCACAAGAGCACGTTATTATCCAAATGCAAAACCAATGGATATCAAAGTTATTTGTGACGGAAACGGAACCATTATCGGTTGCCAAATCATAGCGGAAGAAAGGGTAGCTGAAAGAATCGATACAATGACATTAGCTATTACAGAAGGATTAACCTGCTTTGATTTAAGTAACATGGAATTCGCTTATGCGCCACCTGTATCAATGGTAACAGATCCGTTAATCATTGCTGTTGAAGAAGTAAGTAAAAAATTTAATTAAATAACATTTTGGAGATGATAAATATGCCAGAACAAGGTCATCACGGTCATCATGGTCACGGAGGCCAAATGACTCCTGAACAACAAAGACAAATGATTGAACAAGAGTTAAGATTAGCTAAAAATTTAGGTCAAATCAAGCATAAGATAGTTGTTATGAGTGGAAAAGGTGGAGTTGGAAAATCTACCGTAGCAGCTAACCTTGCTGAAACATTACAAAAGTTAGGATACAAAACAGGTATTTTGGATGCTGATATTCACGGTCCAAACATTCCTAAAATGTTAGGTTTGGAGGACATATACGGTGAAGCATTCAGCGAAAACCAGTTTGAAACCTTCAAACAAATCACTGAATCCAGATTGGCTGAAAAGAACTTTGATAATGATGAAGATAAATTAGCATTCATTGAATCCATTAAACAGGAGTTCAATACCACAATGTTTCCTGTACAATTGCCTAGCGGCTTAAAAGTCATGTCCATGGCATTCTTGCTTGAAAGCATTGACACACCAATCATCTGGAGAGGACCTCAAAAAACAGGTGCAATCAAACAATTGATTTCTGACTGTAACTGGGGAGAACTTGATTATCTAATCATTGATAACCCTCCTGGAACAGGTGACGAACCTTTAACCGTTTTACAGACCATTCCTGATGCTGATGCAGTAATCATGGTAACAACACCTAATGTCGTATCCCAGGAAGATGTTTTGAAATGTGTTAAGATGGTTGGCATGATGAACATCAATCACATTGGGCTTATTGAAAACATGGCTTATTATATTTGCCCACACTGTGATGAAAAACTTCACATTTTCGGTGAAGGCAATGGTGAGAAGTTTGCTGAAGAGATGGAAATCACATATTTAGGTGATTTGCCAATCGAAGAAAAAGTATCTGATTCACCAAATCATGATGGTGTTATTTCAACCATCGATCCGGATGATGAAGTTTCAAAAAGATTTGTGGAAATCGTTGAAGAGATTCAAGAGAAATTCACAAAAGATTAAGATTAATTATATAGCTCACGCGAGCAATGTTTACGATGTATCCTAAGAAATTAGGATCTTCCTTTAATTTTTTAAAGTAATCTAGTTTTTCAATAATATATTCCTTGTTTTCATCCATCACATTCAATGAAAAGTATTGCATTCCGTTGATGTATTCTGCCTCATCAGTAAAAATAGGGACTAAATATTCGCCATCATTAGCATAAGGTATTTTAACAGGTTCAGAATCTTCAGTAGAGATAATGAACTCTTTATCTTTAATGTATTCTTTTATTTCTTCTTCAGTTTTATCAATAGCTTCCTGATTATGGTTTTCACCATGCATATATATCATATTGATGTGATTTTTTAACTCCGGATGTTTTATGTCTTCAAGTTTCATTGTATCTATCTTTTATTTTTATATTATTTAACAGTTAATTTAGGC
>CAMNJW010000079.1 GCA_946541845.1 uncultured Methanobrevibacter sp. | reverse complement strand
ACTATTGTTTTATTTATTTAAAACTAATTTTTTAGTAAATTATATAAATTATATAAAATAATAATTAATTATTATTAAATTTAAATTGATTTTTCTAATTTTTATTTCAAAACCTGTTTTGGGCGAAATGAAAATAATAATCAATTTGTTAATTAGAATTTTTTAATTTTAATTTCATTTAATAATTTTATCAGATATTTTTCAATATCTTTTTTAAAAATATTTTTAAAAATGAATATTTTATTGATTAAATCTTTGGAATCATTAATCGCATGTCAATTCTAGACAGACATGAATAATGATTTTAATGATTTTATTGCATGATTCGAGGATTATAAGATTGATGACTTATTCCTTCGAATTAATTGTAAAATATGTATTAGAGGATTTTATATGGAAAATCAGAAAGTAAAAACAATTTTAAAATCCGTGGCGATCATACTCATCCTGTTTGCTATTGCATTTGCATTAAGAGCTCAAGCTGCAGATATTCATGGAATTCCTAATGAAATCAAAGCAGATTATGTGGATGCCAATGGTCTTCCTTACTTCAGTGAAATGGACTCATACTTCAACTTGAGGATGACTCAGGATTATATGGATCATGGTTATTTCGGAGATACACTTGTAAATGGTTCCGGTTGGGACATGCACTCTTATTATCCAACGGGAAGGGAAGTAGGTAACTACCAGCCTATGATTGCATATGTGACTTCAGCATTATACGGCTTTATAAACATGTTCAAGGAAATGTCCCTTACTGAAGTGGCATTCTGGACTGGTGCATTCATTTCTTCATTTGCCGTAATTCCGGCATACATATTTGTTAGGAGAATCACCAACGATTATGGTGCTGTTGCAGCTGCATTGCTTGTGGCTTTAGGTCCGAATTACATATCACATACCTTTGCAGGATTTTTCGATACAGATATGTTCAATGTGACACTTCCATTGTTCTTTATATTGTTCTTTGTAGAATCAATAAGGGCTGAAAAGCTGTCCAGCAGAGTAATTTTTGCATTGCTCTCTGTCATATCACTAGGAATATACTCCCTTTCATGGACTGGATTCATGTTCTATCCTGCAGTCATGATACTTGTAATGATAGTGTTCTTCGTTTTATGCTTCTATCTCCGCATTCCTGTTATAGAATCAACTAAAAAATATGGCAGCATATTCCAATGGCTGGTCAATCAGAAGGAATTGTTCTCTGTTGTATTTATTGCTGTTCTTGGAATAATCGGATTGCTTGCAACTGTTGGAGTAGGCGGAATAATGACTGCTATCGGTGGACTTACCGGAGGTCTTTCCCTTCAATCTGCCTCTACTGTTAATGTATGGCCTAATGTACTTGTTTCCGTTGCAGAGATGCAGATTCCAACTGTTTTATCAGGAGGATTGGCAGGAGCATTTTTAGCCAGTACAAATGGTGTTGTAAACGGTATTGGTGGAATTGTATGTTTATTTGGTGTTTTAATAGTATTATATGTCTTTGCTCACAGAGCTTTCAGGTTAAATCCAGTCAAGACTACTGAAGACAGTAAAAAGCCACATAAATCCAAACGCAAATCCACTTCCGTAAGGACTGAACAGAAAAGATTCGGAGTTTTATTCAAGGATGACAATGTATTTGGCTCTGATGAGGAAATCAAGAAAAACAAACGTTTGAACGCTTTTTACTTAAGCTTGTTTGTTGTATGGATTGTTTCATCCTTGATTGCAGTATCCCAGGGTACCAGGTTCATTCAGGTACTGGTCATCCCTATGGGTCTTTGTGCAGGTATTTTCGTAGGTTACGCTGTGGATTACATCAAATCAAATGTTGATAAGGAAAGAACTTTGATGATTATAGCTTTCTGCTGTTCATTCCTGATTGCTTTCCCAATTGCCAACTTATCTCCGGCACTTGAAAACAGCCGCATGATTGGAATAGTGGTATTCCTTGTCCTTGTTGCAATTTCTTCTGTCGGAATTATGGGCATGAAAGCCCTTAAAGATTCAGATGTTTCCATTAAGAAGTCAATTGTAGTGGTTTTAATCACCCTTGCATTGATTTCTCCAACTCTTGCAGGTGCATACTCTGCAACTTACATGGTTGGTCCTGGTTCAAGCGATCCTATGTGGAATGCAATGGATTATGTCAAGGAGAATTCAACTAATGACACTATTGTCGTATCCTGGTGGGACTACGGTTATCTGTTCCAGATCGCATCCGACCATCCAACAAGCTTTGATGGTGGTTCACAATCAGGTGACCGCGCATTCTGGGTAGGACGGCTGCTGTCAACATCAGACTTCGACTTATCCAAGGGAATACTGCAGATGCTGGCAACCACAGGTGATAATGCAACCAATCTGCTTGCAAACTATACTGGAAGCAATGCCACAGCGGTAGATGCTTTGATTGACACACTTCCACAGGACAGGTCAGATGCCCAGAAGACCTTGGTGACCAAGTATAACTTAACTCAAAGCCAAGCAAAGGCTGTTGTAAAGGAATCACACCCATCCAATCCTAACAATGTTTCATTGATCTTAAGTTCAGACATGATTGGAAAGGCAGGATGGTGGTCCTACTTCGGTAACTGGGACTTCGACAATCAGGAAAGTAGCAATTCCCAATATTATGTGGCTAACAGCTATGTTCCTATCAAGAGCGGTCAGTCTGGAAACATCACAGTGCTGAACGACAGCGGAATCCTATACAATGCCGTTGTTACACGTGGAGCCAATAACAACACAACTGCTCAGATAGCAACTGTCTGGGACAGCAACAAGACTCCTGTTGATTTAAACGGTACTGAATACAACCCTCTCAAGGCAAGCGACCTTATTCTTGTCGAAGACGGCTACCTCAAGTATAATGATACCATAAAAGGCAACAGTGATGGCAATTTCACATTATTCGTCTTAGGTCAGGATAATGAATACACAGCAATTCTGATGACCAATGATCTTAAGGACTCAGTATTCACCAATCTATTCCTGCTTGGTGGTGCTGGACAGGATACATTCACATTAAGCCATATGGAAAATGGTGTTGCTGTCTGGACTATCAATGATGGTTCATCATCAGAAACGGAAGCTTAGCTATTGAGTAAGTATAAAATTAAAAACAAAATAATCGGATTATTTACATGATTATCTTGAAAATCAATATTTTCAAGTCAAGCCTCAATGGTTTTTTACTAAATCATGACAAGTAATTTGATTATTTACTTTTTTTATTTTTTTATTTTTTTAAATCAGGTTAAAACTATTTTTTTTAGATAATAAAGTTATTTCAGATATTTTTATATTTTTTTCAAATCGGGTTAAGACTATTTTTTTAGTTTAGCTATTTTTTTAGATTATCAATCCCTTTTTCATATATTTTTTCTACCATTTCTTACCAAATATTTTATATGTTTTAAAGAATAATACTTTATTATGATAAATTTTCTTACAGTTTTCTATTAAAATTCTGATTTTTTCAAAATTTTCAAAATCCGAACTTTAATATATCTATTTTCAAGAAAAAAATTTTTATCAATTTTATTAATTCAATGATTAATTATTTGGCAATCATGAAACAAGACTATAAAAATGATTAATCAAATTTTCAATCTAATTAAACATATCACATATTCTTATTAATGGTGAGCATATGGACAATATCGAAGAGAAAATAAAAGCTATTGAAGAGGAAATTTCAAAAACATCATATAATAAAGCTACTTCTCACCATATAGGCAAGCTAAAGGCAAAAATCTCTAAACTCAAGGAAGAGCAGATTAAAAGAAGTAGTGGTGGAAGTAAGGGAGAAGGTTTCCACATTAAGAAAAGCGGAGATGCTACAGCCGTTCTTGTAGGTTTTCCTTCTGTAGGAAAGTCCACTTTACTCAATGAGCTGACCAATGCTGAAAGTAAGGTTGGAGCTTATGAGTTCACAACCTTGGAGATTATTCCAGGAATAATGGAATACAACAATGCTCAAATACAAATTTTTGATATTCCCGGAATCATCACCGGTGCTGCAAGCGGAAAAGGAAGAGGTAAGGAGATTCTCTCAGTTGCAAGAACCGCCGATTTGATCATTGTAGTTTTAGACATATTCAACATCAAACAGTTCGATACAATCCTTAGGGAGCTTAGAAATGTTGGTGTAAGGCCTAATGAAACCAAGCCTGATGTTAAAATCAAAAAAACAAGAAAAGGCGGAGTTCATGTTTCCTCAACAATGCCTCTGACTCAAATGGATGAGAAGACAATTCGTTCAGTAATCAATGAGTATGGAATTCACAATGCGGATGTCCTCTTCAGGGATGATGTCAATGTGGATCAGTTCATCGACTGTATTGAGGACAATAAGTCCTATGTTCCAATGATGGTTCTTTTAAACAAGGTGGACCTTGTTGACAGGGCATATCTTGAAGAGGTCATGGAACAGATTCCAGGAGCCATTCCAATTTCCGCTGATAAGAATATGAATATTGACGCTCTTAGAGAGGAGATTTTCAACAACTTGCATCTTGTCAGAGTTTATTTGAAGCCTCAAGGCAGAAAAGCTGACATGGAGGATCCTCTTGTCATTAAAAAGGGAACCACAGTAATTGAAGCATGCGGCAAATTGCACAGGGAGTTTGTAAAGAACTTCCGCCATGCGAAAATCTGGGGAACTTCTGTAAAATTCCCTGGCCAGAAGGTAGGTCCTGACCATGTTTTAGAAGACGAGGATGTTTTAAGGGTTATTTTGAAAAAATAATTCTTAAATATTTTTTTATTAATTTTTAAATATTTTTATAAT
>CAMNJW010000078.1 GCA_946541845.1 uncultured Methanobrevibacter sp. | reverse complement strand
GATAATGTATATATTTCATACTTTTTTAATAGAAAAATATTTATTTATAAAATAATAAAATTTTTTATGCATATGTATTTGGATTATAGAAAATATAATCAGAATGTATGTGTTAATGAAAAATGTTTAAAATAGTATTAAAAAATTTAAATGAAATAAATCATTTCTCTTTTAGAAATGTAAGGCTTATAACAAATGTCTTAATTTTCTTATGAAAATTCAGTTCTAGAAAGTTAAACTAGTAAAAAACAAATGATCTATCGTATTTGATTGTTAAGATACTGGTCCATTTTAATGGTCGAGTTTGATAGTTTGTTCAAATAATCTAAATAACTATGCATTGATTTTTATCACATCAGTTATTTTTAATCAGTTTTGGTTTTTAATGGCTGAATAATAGTTATTTATATTATTTTTTCTCTAATTTTTATAATATTATCTCGATTTAAATATTATTTTCATATTTTTTTAATATACTGTTGACTTTAGTATTATCTCATATAATTAAAAATTATTTATAAATTAATACATTACGACGCTATGGTACACTATTTTTAAAATTTTAATTTATAAATCTATTTTCAAAAGATAATTTGACTAATCTAACCATATGTTAACAGTCAGATTCAAACATTATAAAAGTTATTAATGAAATATATAATATTGATTGATTAAATTGTGTGATTAAATGAAAAGTGATAGTATAAAAAAAGGAATTCAAAGAGCTCCGCACAGGTCACTTCTGAGGGCTTGCGGACTTGATGATGAGGATTTCAAAAAGCCGTTCATCGGTATAGCAAACAGTTTTACAGACATTGTGCCTGGTCACATTCACTTGAAGGACCTTGTCGAGTTTGTAAAGGAAGGAATTATTGCTGCTGGAGGTATTCCATTTGAATTTGATACAATGGCAGTGTGTGACGGAATCAGTATGAACCATGAAGGTATGAAATATTCACTGCCTTCAAGGGAAATTATTGCTGCAACAGTTGAAAGTATGACTAAAGGGCATGCATTTGACGGATTGGTATTGATTCCAAGTTGTGATAAGGTTGTCCCTGGAATGATTATGGGCGCTGCCCGTGTCAATGTGCCATCAATCGTTGTAACCGGTGGGCCGATGGAAGCGGGTTCATATAATGACAAACCTGCTGATTTGATTACAGTTTTTGAAGCTGTCGGTTCATATTCTGCAGGTACAATGACTGAAGAAGAGGTTTACGAACTTGAAAAATGTGCATGTCCGGGAGCAGGAAGCTGTTCAGGACTATTCACCGCCAATACTATGGCATGCATTACAGAAACAATTGGTTTATCCCTTCCGACATGCGCAACTACTCATGCATGCACTGAAGAGAACAATAACATTGCATTTGAATCAGGTAAACAGATTGTAAAACTCGTTGAAGAGGACATCAAGCCATCAGACATCATGACCCAAGGTGCATTCAACAATGCAATTGCGGTTGACATGGCATTAGGCGGTTCTTCCAACACTGCACTGCACATTCCTGCGCTTGCAAGTGAAGTCGATGGTGTTGATGTGGATTTGGAATTGTTTGACGAAATCTCAAGAAAAGTACCTCACATTGCACTCATTTCACCAGCTGGTGAAGATTCAATGATGGACTTGCATTTGGCTGGAGGTATACAGGCGGTGCTTAAGACTTTGGGTGATAAGATTGACACTGACCAGTTAACAGTAACTGGTAAAACAATTAAAGAAAACTTGCAAACAGTCGAAAACAAAAACACAGAAGTGATTCATACATTGGACAATCCTGTCCATGAGGATGGCGGTATTGCAATTCTTAAAGGAAATCTTGCCCCTAACGGCAGTGTTGTCAAAAAAGGTGCTGTTGCAGAACACCTGATGCATCTTAAGGGTCCTGCAAAGGTATATGACTGTGAGGAAGATGTCACAAAGGCAATATTTGACCATGAAATTGAAGAGGGAGACATTGTTGTAATCAGGTATGAAGGTCCTAAGGGAGGTCCTGGAATGCGTGAAATGTTAAACCCAACTTCAGCACTTGCCGGAATGAACATCAAGGATGTAGGCTTGATTACTGATGGAAGATTCTCCGGAGGAACAAGAGGACCATGTATTGGACATGTATCTCCTGAAGCAATGGAAGACGGTCCTATTGCAGCAATCCAAAATGGTGACATCATTGAAATCGATATTGAAAACAGATATATCAATGTGGAATTGTCCGATGAAGAGATTGAAGTAAGGCTAAAAGAAGTAAAACACCCTGAAAGAGAAGTAACCGGATGGCTGAAACTATATCAGAAACTGGTTCACTCCGCTGATACCGGTGCTATTTTAAGGTAGTGTTAAAAATGGAAATGTTAAAATATTCAGAAATAGACTTAGCTGAAACTATCAAAAGATCTGAAGAGGATGTAAACAAGGTTCTGGACATAGTATCTGATATTTTAAATAATGTTCGAGAGAATAAGGACAATGCCATTAGGGAATATACAGAAAAATTTGATGGAGTTACAATAGAAAATCTGAAAGTATCTGAAGATGAAATTAGCCAGGCCTATGATACATTGGATGATGAATTGCTTGTTGCATTAAAGCAGGCAGCAGCAAACATTGAAAAATTCCATAAAAAACAAATTCCGTCAGAATGGGAAATTGAAGTAAATCCGGGAATTGTTGCAGGCCAAATCGTAAGACCAATCAATTCTGCAGGATGCTATATTCCAGGAGGAAGGGCTGCTTACCCATCATCAATTCTGATGACCGTTATCCCTGCTAAGATTGCAGGAGTCAAAAAAGTTGTATGTGTGACACCTCCACAAAAGGATGGCAAAATTCTTGATGCGATTCTCGTTGCAGCCGACATTGCAGGTGCTGATGAAATATATAAAGTCGGAGGTGCACAGGCGATTGCAGGTCTTGCTTATGGAACCGAATCCATACCTCGTGTAGAAAAGATTGTCGGTCCTGGAAATATATTTGTTACAGCGGCTAAGAAACTGGTCTATGGTCAAGTAGATATTGAGTTTCCTGCAGGACCATCTGAAGTGTTGATTTTAGCTGATGAAACTGCAAATCCAGAATTTTTGGCAACTGACATTTTAGCGCAAGCAGAGCATGACCCTAATGCTTCATGCTTTTTAGTGACTGATTGTGAAGAATTGGCATTGAAAACTGATGAATTTGTAGCTAAATTAACTGAAGTCGCTCCAAGGCGTGAAATTATAGAGGAATCATTGTCTAAAAGTGGAAAAATCATTATCACTGACACTTTTGATGAAGCAATTCATGTTACAAATGAATATGCTCCTGAACATTTAATCATATCCACTGCAGATGATGATGAAACATTATCACACATTAACAATGCGGGTTCAATATTTTTAGGTTCCTATTCTCCAGTTGCGGCAGGGGATTATGGATCCGGTACAAACCATGTATTACCTACAGGTGGTGGTGCTAAAATGTATTCTGGCTTGTCCACAGAAGCATTTATCAAAAAACCGACTGTTCAAAGAATCACTAAAGACGGTTTGAAGGAATTGTCAAAAACTTCTGTTCCTATTGCAGAATATGAAGGATTCTTTGCCCATGCAAATTCATTTAAGACAAGATTAAGGGATGATTAGGATGGATTTTGAAAGGGTGGACATGGATGACATCACTGAAGAGGAATTGCAGGAAGCATTCCGCATGAACCAGCTTTTGTTTAAACTTAATCACACAATGCCGATGACACCCGAATATGAAGACATTCTAAAGGAACTGTTCGGAGATAACATTGGTGAAAACTCAACTGTTCAGGCGCCGTTGTCAGGTGCAGCATTGGACAAGCTTGTAATCGGAGACAATGTATTCATCAACTCCAATTGCCTTGCAATGGCTCGTGGAGGAATAACAATTGAGGATGACGTAATGCTTGCGGCAAACGTTCAGTTATTGTCCAATAACCATGATGAATACGATAGAAACGTTTTGCTCTGCAAACCGATTCACATTAAAAAGGGAGCCTGGATTGGAGCTGGCGCCAGCATTCTTCCAGGTGTGACAATAGGCAAGTATGCAATCGTTGGTGCGGGCGCAATTGTTACTAAAGACGTTGGTGACTATGAAGTGGCAGTTGGTGTTCCTGCAAAGGTTGTAAAAAAATTAGATGAGGATAAATTTGAAAAATAGTTTTTAAAAACTATTTAAAATAATTTTTCAACATCTATATATTTTAAAACATATGTTCTTAGGTATTTTGTTGAAATAATTCCAATTATGGCACCAATAATTGTTAAAAGTATAGGTGCATATCCTGAAAACATTTCATAACTGAATGTAAATCCGTTGGATATTTCAACAATATTATTAGCAATCAATCCAATAAATAATCCTGTGATTATACCTAAAAGACCGCCATTGACTAATTCTTTAAATGATCCAAATATTCCAACGCCTATTATTACACTGATAATAATTGCAATTGGGTATAAATCTATTGTTTGGCTAATTAATCCGAAAATATAAGATAGTACTAATGAAAGTAGTGTTGTTGCAATTATTGAAATAATTGTCAGGATAATTAGTCTTTTTGTTTCAATTGTTGCTTTAATTCCTTCAAATGATTGTTTATCAATATTAACTGATTTTCCACATTCTTGGCAGAATTCAGTCTCTTCATCTATTTCAGAATTACAAAATGGACAATATTTTGAATTTTCTTGTTTTTCGTTTTCTTGTGAAGGTTTGTCTTCAACTTCTTTTTCTTCAGTTTTGTCTTCTGGAAGTTCTTCTTCTGTTGTGTCTTTTTCTT
>CAMNJW010000077.1 GCA_946541845.1 uncultured Methanobrevibacter sp. | reverse complement strand
TCATCAATGTCTAAGTCATTGTCTACGTCAATTGAATCATCGGATATGTCTGAATCATCGATATCACTTGATGCAAAAGTAACACCAGTACATGCTATAAGAAGTGCTAAAAGTACAAAAAGACATGCAATTCTTTTTGAATCCATATATTTTCACCTCTAAAATGTAATATCAGTTTTACTTTTTACATTTATAGATTATGTTTACATAGTATATAAATTAAACTTTTTTTAAACCTTATTTGATTAAATAATTATATATAAAATAATTTACATAAAATTAGATTATGTCATTTAATGTAATATCTGTTTTTTTGATTGCAGTTGCGCTTGCAATGGATGCTTTTAGCGTTTCAATGACAAAGGGTTTCACCCAAAAGCATTTGAAAAATTCACAGATTTTATATTATGGTTTATTTTTTGGTGGCTTTCAGTTTATAATGCCTATTATCGGCTATTTTTGTGGAAATATCATTTCCAGTTTTGTAGAATCCATTGCATCAATTGTTGGTTTCGTTCTGCTTCTGGCAATCGGATTAAATATGATACGTGAAAGCTTATCTTCAGATGAAGATGAGATAACTGATGAATTTTCATTCAGTGAGGTTACTTTGCTTGCAATCGCTACAAGCATTGATGCATTTGCAGTTGGAATAACCATAGCCCTTCTAAAGGATCCTATATTAATATCTTCCATAATCATTGGTATAGTTGCATTTTTATTCAGTGTTGTGGGTGTGTTTATAGGAAGAAAAATCGGCCATTTTGTAGGGGGCAAATTCCAAATTCTAGGTGGTGTGATTCTTATTCTAATAGGAATCAAGATTTTGCTTGGATTTTAGGTCTTTTTTTCTGTTAAAGATATATATGAGAATATTATAAAGATTAGAATATGAAAGACATATTCGATGAATGCCAATTTGGAGACTTGAAACTTAACAGTCGTATTGTTAGAACAGGATTATGGGAATCACAAAACAGGCAGCATGGATATCTCAAACCTGAAGTATTCTTAAGGTATGAAAGACTTGCAAAAAATAATGTCGGGCTTATCATAACTGAATTGATTTCATTATATCCTCATGACAAATTCAGTGATTATTCCCACAGCATTAACTATCCATTATTCATGAAGGATTTTAAGATGTTGACTGAAATCACACATGAATCAGATGTTCCAATCTTTGCACAGATTGCATTTGCCAACTGCAATGTCAATGGAAAGCAAATGATAGGCGTCAATGACTTGACAATGGAAGACATCAGACAAATCCAGTCTGATTATCTCATTGCGGCACGTAAGATTTCTTTTGCAGGTTTCGATGGAATTCAGTTGAATATTGGAAACAACTATTTCCTATCAAAAGTAATAGATCCTCGCGAAAACAAGAGAAGTGATAATTATGGTGGGTCAGTATTCAATCGCTTAAGAATGGTAATTGAATTGATTCAGGCAATTAAAAAAACCACCACATTGCACATTAACTGCAGGTTCAATATTAATCCCCAAGATGAGGATGAAACCTTGGAAATTGCTGCATTGCTTGAAAAATATGGTGCTGACAGTCTTCAGGTTACCAAACCTTCATCTCCACAATTCTTTAAAAAGGAAAGTCCGGACAAGAACATCTTATTTGACTTGACTGATAAAATTTCTAAACATGTTGACATTCCGGTCATTTTAGGTGGCGGATTATCAAATATGAGTGACATCAACGATTTGATCAATAAGACAGATATTGATTATGTGTCCATGCAAAGGCCATTTGTATATAATCCCACATTTCTCTCAGACTGGAAGAAAAATGGTGAAGGTGAATCAGGTTGCACTACCTGCAATAATTGCTATTGGAAAAAGACCAGTACATGTCATATGATAGCTGAAGAGTGAAAAATTTTTCATCTTTTTCACTAATTTTTTTTAAATTTTACGAAATTGTTGTATTTAGTTAACTACATATAGATGAAGTAGTTGACTTATAGCAGTTTCTCAAGATTATGAAAATTATGAAAAAATTAATTTTTTTAAGAAATTAACAGATTTCATAAAAATTAATAAAATTTATAAAAAATAACGGTATTTAGAAGAGTTTTAAGGATTTGACATTATTGAATTAGTTGAATTAACTAAAATTGCATTAAAATATAATTATAATTTAAAAATAAGTTATTTCTAGTCTTAAAATACAAAAATAATTGATTAAAATCATTATTTTTGCTATGAATTCAGTTAGTGTAATATTACTATAGTCGGCATAGTATTTCCGTATATTTACCTTAAATATGAAGTAGTAGGTAAACATAGATTTATAGGTATTATATGTATTTACCAATAATACCTATTAATAGTATTATACCTATTTTAAGGATATTATGTATTATGATAGTTATAGGAATACTATATAAATCATTATAATATATAAATAAGGATAATATATATTTACCCTATTTCTGTATTTACAGATTATACTTATTATACATATAATACTACTTATGCTCAAGTAATATTGAGAAAATGCAATAAATCAATAGCTTCATATATATCAAGTTATTGATATAGACTATTTTCTTCAATTTTTACTATTTTTTATTAAATTTTATAAAATTTATCGTCGAAATTGACGTTTTATCTTAAATTTAATAAATCTTACAAATTTCAATACTGCAAAGAAAAGTAATCCAACAAAAATTACAAATGCTACAATAATTATCAATGTGTAAAGTTTAATAAAATTGGATTGCTCATTAGAAAAGCTAACTGATCCAATCTTTTTGTAATCAGGACCAATAGGTATGTCTTTTCCTTTAATTAATGTTTTATTGAGATAAACATCATCAATACAATCTGTATAATTGATTCCTAATTTAGATCCATCTTCATTTGAAACATAAATGTCAGTAGTGTTGTTGGTTACGTTGCTATGGAAGTCATAAGTGATGATTTCCCTTCTATCAACACCATATTTATCAGATTGTGACAATTCAGTCATTGCTTTTATTTTATCTGGTGTATCAAGTGAAACGTTCCCTGCTCTTGAATAAGAATAATTATTTGGAATGGAAATATACTGTCCGGGTTTCAATTTTCCAGTTTTAAGCTTGTCCACATTAGCGAAGCCATAATTTCCATTCGGAGCTTTAATAAGAACATGTCCACGGCCGTATGGTTTTTTTATTTTTTGAATCTTGGCCAAACTTTCTTTGGAGATGCTATAATCATCAGAAATCATATCTGCAGTGATATTTTCACATTTCTCATTGTCAATACCCTCATCGATACCGCCTAATCCGATTACCCAACCGTCATTAGTGATTATTACATGGCAGAAATAGCCCTCTTCAGTTTTATATTGCTTGATTACATTTTTTCCATGCCACTGAACGTTTTCAATATGAACATCGGCAGTTACATTTGAATCACGTCTATAGGACATAATTGTATCATTATTTTCCAGTTGCAATACAATGGAGCAGCACCCAAATATGTCAGTTTCATTGCTGTAATCAGCAGCAACTATTGGATAATCTGTATTTTGAAAATCTTGAGCATAATATGCTCCGATTAAAAAAATAGAAATTATAATAATGCTTAATATAAAAAGTTTTTTATTCAAATTCATATAAACCAATTTTATTTATTCTTATCTTTACATTTGACTTATATAGTATTTAAATTTATTATTTTCTATATTAAAGCATTAATTATTAATTATTAAATCTCATTGAATTTACTTTTAATTTATGTTTCATTTGCTCACGGTCAATGTGTATATACTTATCGGTTGTTTGTGAGTTGGAATGGCCCGCAATTGACTGAACCTCTGCAACAGTGAGGATTTCAGCATAATGGGACAGTGCTGTGTGTCTTAGAATGTGGACACTGACATTTTTTCCATAATCTACTGGACAGTCAATCCCTTCAGATTCAATTCTATCGTCACATTCACGTGCATGCTTTTTGATTATGTCCTGAACACCACGCTTTCCTATTCTATTGCCTTTTATGTTGGTGAATAGTTCCTCGCGTGTTGCCTCTTCAGCTGCTTTCTTTCTTTGAATAACAGGCCTGTAGACATCATGAGTGTTTTTCCTGAGCTTTGTGATACGATCCATAATCATGTCGTTAAGGCTAACAAGAGTATCAAAAGTAATGAAAGTAGTACGGTCTTTCAATTCTCCTTTTGTGGTTTCTGCACGTAGATATACGTCTATAAATTCATTAGTGTCTTCCGGCAGGATGTAAAATCCGTTTTCATCAATTGGAACCTGAATATCGGATTTGTTTAGTAACACCAATTCCTTAAGCCTCATTCCAGAATCAATGAAAGTTCTGCAAATTGCATAATCTCTTTTGTTTCCGCTCTGTTGGATTGTATCTAAGAAAAAATTAGATTGTGGCCAGGTTAGAGAAATCTTTTCGATTCTTTTTTTAGCAGTTTCTGGGTCTTCTGCCTTCACTTCAATAATATCCTTCATTTTGATTGGATCATGCTGGATTTCTTCCTGAACATCTTCAGAGTTGATGAATTCCAAAATGTTCATCATGTATGTTTTAACAGTAGTCCTTTTATTCCCACGTTGTTTTAAACAATACCTACGATAATGTCTTAATTGCTTTTTGACATTGCTACTGTTTAACTCATCTATTCCTTCACTTTCCAAATATTCTATGAATTTGGATATATTAAATGTCTGTTTTTTTATTGTTTCTTCAGTTAAGTTTTTTACCTCTTGCTTTTCTTCTAAGTATTCATCTAGGTAGTCTGTTAGCTCATCAACTTCTATCATAAGCTTTTCCATCTCCTAAATTTTTATACCTAACCCTTGTTATACTATTGATTTTTTGAGTATATAAAGACTTCGTATCTTTTCTTTTTAACTGTATATTATTACATAAAATATACGTTCTCTTTATATATAAAATTTGG
>CAMNJW010000076.1 GCA_946541845.1 uncultured Methanobrevibacter sp. | reverse complement strand
ATTTTAGGTAAAGTTTACAATATTAAGACTGATGAGAATGGTATTGCTAAATTGCCAATCAACTTAGCATCAGGCACATATTACATTAATGCTACATTTGAAGGCAATGAGAATTATGCAGGTTCATTTGCAAATGCAACCATAACTGTCAATAAAGCCGCTACATCATTACGCTCTGAGGACTTGGTCCTGTCTTACAGGGACGGCTCCAGCTGGGAGGTCACCTTGGTTGATGATTATGGTAATGCGATTTCTGATGTGAATGTTGCATTGGGTGTGAATGGCAGGACATACAACGTTAAGAGTGATGCCAATGGTGTTGCTCGATTAACAATCAATTTAGCACCTGGCACTTATGAGGTTAATGCTACTTTTAAAGGCAATTCCAAATATGATGCATCATTTACCAATGCCACAGTGACTGTAAATAAGGCTGTTGTTGTTTTGTCATCATATAATCTCACAATGTCCTATAAGGACGGTTCAAGTTGGGATGTTTCTGCATATGATGATAAAGGTAATGCAATTTCTGATGTAAATATTGAATTTGGAATCAAAGGTAAAACATATAATGTAAAGACTGACATTAACGGCATCGCCAAATTACCAGTTAATTTAGCTCCGGGTTCTTATAATGTAAATGCCACATTATCCAGCAATAAATATGAAGCTGAGTTAATAGAAGCTTTCATTACAGTAAATAAGGCTTTGCTTATTTTATCAGGTAATGATCTTGTGATGAATTATAAGGATGGATCAGAATATGTTAATTATCTGGTTGATTTAAACGGTAAGCCAATTTCTAATGTATTTGTTAAATTTACAATTCTTGGCAAGTCTTATAGTGTCAAAACAGATGTTAATGGTGTTGCCAAGTTGCCAATATCATTGAATGTTGGTGAATATGGGGTAAATGCAATTGTTGTTGACTCTAAATATGAATCAGAAGAGATTTCAAACTCAATCACCATTAAAGAATATGATGCAGCTATTGTTGCAAGTGATGTCGAAATGACATACAAGGATGGAACTTCTTATGAAGCTCAATTAATTGATGGTGAAGGCAATGCAATTTCTGTTGCAGGGTTAGTTGTCAAATTCACAATACTGAACAAGTCATATAATGTCAAAACAGATGAAAAGGGTATTGCAAGGCTACCTATTAACCTGAATGCAGGCAACTACACAATAAAAGCCGAATACAACGGAAATGAAGTTGTAAACAACATTGTTATTAAAATGCAGTAAATCTATTTTAGGGCATTCATTTGCCTTTTCTTTTTTTATTTAATTAAATCATTTAATAAATTGAATTTTAGTTTTGAACAATTGATGTTTTAATTGCCGATGACTTTTTCTTAAAATATAACAATGTTTATATACTAAAAATAACAGATGTTATATTTGTATAACAGTAGTTATATTATTTTTTGAATGCTGTAGTTTAGGTATACAAAACATTTATATATAAAAAATAACTATTGTTATATAGCACTATATAACACGTGATATATTTTATTAAAACTTACGCGCACCCTATATTAAAATAATATTACGCACCTATTTGAAATATAGCTAGTTAAAATCATGTAATATGGTGTAAAACTAAATAATTAAGGTGATTATTAATGTCAAATAAAAAAGAATACGGATTAGCAACATTAGGTGTACGTGCAGGACAAACTCCAGACCCAGCGACAGGAGCTCAAGCTGTTCCTATTTATCAGACTACTTCATATGTGTTTAAAGATTCTGATGAGGCTGCAAGAAGATTCGCCCTTCAAGAGTTTGGTCAAATTTATTCCAGACTTACAAACCCTACCAGTGATGTGTTTGAAGCAAGAATTGCCGCTATCGAAGGCGGGAACTCTGGTCTTTCAACATCAAGTGGTCTTGCAGCAATCACATATGCAATTTTGAATGTAACTGAACCTGGTGATAACATTGTATCTGCAGACAACCTTTATGGTGGAACTTACCAATTATTCAATTACACATTCAAGGACTTAGCCCGTGATGTCAAGTTTGTTGACTCACAGGATCTTGAAGCCTTTGAAGCTGCAATTGATGAAAAGACCAAAGCGATTTACGTTGAATCAATTGGAAATCCAAAATTAGATGTACCTGACTTCGAAGCACTTGCAGAAATCGCACATTCTCATGATATTCCATTAATAGTTGACAATACTGTTGGAGTAGGACTTGTCAGACCATTGGAACATGGTGCAGACGTAATTGCCGCATCAGCAACAAAATATGTTGGTGGACATGGTACTGCAGTCGGAGGATACATTGTGGATTCAGGTAAATTCAACTGGGGAAATGGCAAATTTGCAAACTTCACTAAAGCGGATCCAAGTTACCATGGATTGGTATTCTGGGATGCATTCGGTGATGTTCCTGAACTTGGAAACATTGCATTTACTGTAAGAGCCAGAGCAAGACTTTTAAGAGATCTTGGAGCAACCCAGGCACCTGTACACAGTTTCATTTTCCTGCAAGGACTTGAAAGCTTGGATGTACGTGTAAAAAGACATTCTGAAAATGCGATTAAAGTAGCTAAATTTTTAGAATCACACCCTAAAGTTAATTGGGTTAACTATCCGGGCCTTGAATCTCACCCAACCTATGAAATCAACAAAAAATACTTGAAAGATAACTTCGCAGGAATCTTAGGATTTGGTGTTGAAGGTGGTGAGGAAGCAGGAAGAAAAGTAATTGAAAAATTGGAATTATTCTCAATACTTGCAAACATTGGAGATGCAAAAAGTCTTGCAATCCATCCGGCAAGTACAACACATCAACAATTAACTCCTGAAGAACAGGAAGCTACTGGTGTAACACCTGATTTCATCAGACTTTCCATTGGTTTGGAGGATGTTGATGATTTAATTGCAGATTTAAGTCAAGCATTAGATAGTATCTAGTTACTATCTAATCACTTAAAACATATATATTATTAAAATTTTCATTTAATTAAAAAGACGATTGGGAGATAAAGAAATGTATTTGGATAACTCAGCAACCACTCAAGTTAGTGAGGAAGTATTTAAAGAAATGGAACCTTATTTCACACAGGAGTTTGGAAATCCTTCAACTCTTTACGGAATAGGTCGTGAATCAAAAAAAGCTTTAACTCAAGCTCGTGAAAGAGTTGCAAAAGCTATTAATGCAAAACCTGAAGAGATTATTTTCACAAGTGGAGGATCTGAATCTGATAATCTTGCAATTAAAGGTATTGCATTCAAATTGAAAAGCAGAGGAAAACATATTATCACTACAAATATTGAACACCCTGCTGTCAAAAATACTTTAGGATTCTTGGAATCCCTTGACTTTAAAGTAACATATTTGCCTGTTAATGAAGAAGGTATAATCAGCATTGACGATTTAAAAGATGCAATAACTGATGAAACAATCTTAATAACCATTATGCATGCAAATAATGAACTCGGTACTATCCAGCCTATTGAAGAGATTGGAAAAATAGCTCGTGAAAAAGGCATCAAATTCCACACTGATGCAGTACAGAGCTTCGGTAAAATTGAAGTGGATGTTGAGAAATTAAATGTAGATTTACTATCTTTATCCTCTCACAAAATCAATGGTCCAAAAGGTGTTGGAGCATTATACATCAAAAAAGGAACCCGTGTTGTACCTCTCATACATGGTGGAGGTCAGGAAAGAGGAATCAGATCAGGTACTGAAAATGTGCCTGGAATTGTTGGATTTGGAAAAGCTTGCGAATTAGCTGCTGAAAACTTAGATGAGCATTATGAGAAATTATCCTCCATAAGGGATGAGCTCATTGAAAAAGTATTAACCACCATTCCTGAAGCATATTTGAATGGGTCTAAAGAAATAAGATTGCCTAACTTAGTCAACTTCAGATTCAAAGCTATTGAAGGTGAGTCTTTAATTCTTTTATTGGATGCCAAAGGATATCAGGCTTCAACCGGTTCAGCATGTTCATCAAATACATTGGAAGCTTCACCTGTTTTAACTGCATTAGGTCTTGACCCAGTGGACGTCCATGGTTCACTTAGAATTTCACTTGCACCTGAAAGCGATGCATTTGATGTGGATGAATTTGTTAATACAATTGCGGAAGCTGTTTCAAGATTGAGACAAATGTCCCCATTATGGAATCAAGAACTTGATTATGATGGAGTAATGTGTAAAAAAGATCATGATGATTGTAGGAGATGTTAATTATGGATTATTCAGAAAAAGTAATGGATCACTTTGCAAACCCAAGAAACTGTAGAATGATGGAAGATGCTAATGGAGTTGGGACCGTTGGAAACCCTACCTGTGGGGATTTAATGACAATTTACATTAAGGTTGAAGATGATGTTATTCAGGATATTTCCTTCCAAACCTTTGGTTGCGGTGCAGCAATTGCAACAAGCAGTATGATAACTGAAATCGCTGTTGGAAAAACTTTAGAAGAAGCATTGAAAATATCAAGAAATGATGTTGCAGAAGAGTTAGATGGTCTTCCACCAATCAAAATGCACTGTTCAAACCTTGCTGCGGACGGTCTTCAGGCTGCCATTGAAAACTATTATGAGAATAACTCATAGGTTATCAATAATAATATATACTTTGAGAAATAAAATATCTTTAATCTATTTTAGGAGATGTTTTATATGGCAAAAATTTTAAAATGTGATGACTGTGGAAGTATTATCCAAGTTTTAGTTGAAGACGATGGCGACACATGTGACACACACATGCTCAAAATCCCTGTACAAACAGAAGGTGAAAAATCACCTAAACACAAACCTGTAGTTGAAATCGATGGTGACAAAGTAACCGTAAAAGTCGGTGAAGCAGCTCACCCAATGGATGATGACCACTACATTCAATTCTTAGTTGTTGAAGCTGGCGCTGAACAATACGCAAAATGCTTCAAACCTGGAGATGTTGCAGAAGCAACTTTCACTGTAAACTCCACTGATGATGTTGTTGCATTAGCATTCTGTAACCTACACGGACTTTGGTCCAGTGAATAAGTTTAAAATTTACTTTTAAACTTTCTTTTTTT
>CAMNJW010000075.1 GCA_946541845.1 uncultured Methanobrevibacter sp. | reverse complement strand
TGTAGAAATCAGGAGTGTCTGTTGTGAAACTGCATGTGTGATTAATATCAGCTATTGTGTTTTCTTTTCCTATAATGTAAGCGGCACCACCAGCGGATGCAGTGTATTCCAATGCATCACCAGGAGCTCCTTGTGAAGTATCAGCACCAATAGCAAGTGCATATTCAACCATTCCTGACTCAACAAGACCCATGGACATTTGGATACCTGCTGTTCCTGCCTTACAAGCGAATTCCAAATCAGCAGCAGTTAATTTTGGAGTTGCGCAAACCGCTTCAGCAACGATGGAAGCAGTTGGTTTTACTGCATAAGGGTGTGATTCAGAACCAACGTAAACAGCACCGATTTTTGATGGATCAATTTGAGCTCTTGCTAGAGCGTATCTAGCAGCAGTAACTGCAATAGTTGCAGTGTCTTCATCAGGAGAAGGTACGGATTTTTCGTTAACAACTAATCCATTTGATAAAGCTACAGGGTCATCTCCCCATACTTTAGCGATTTCTTCTACCTTAATTCTATATGATGGCACATGTGCCCCATATCCTACTATTCCTACCATTAAATCACCTTAAATAATAATCTTAAACGACATTAAAAATTAATTTAATTATTACTATTATATTTTTATTATTATATAAAATTAACTAAAAAATAAGTATTTTTTTAACAAAATAAGAATTTTAAAAACAGAATGATATAAAGATGCAGTCGCCGGGATTCGAACCCGGGTTGTAGGCTTGGAAGGCCCAAGTAATAACCAGACTATACCACAGCTGCAAAAAAAAATGCGGCGTCCGGGATTTGAACCCGGGTCTCTAACGTGGCAGGCTAGAGTCTTAACCAGGCTGGACTAACACCGCATGAAAACTAACAACAAATAAACTTATGTTTTAATCATATATAAATCTTTGCATCACTTTCCCATAATCTGCTTGATGATGAGCTTGTCATCCTGATCGGCAACCCTCAATAGAATCACTAATGCAAAGTATACAATAACTGAAACAACAATTGCAATCCATAAATTCAAGTTGAAGTAATATAAGACCAATCCCATCACTACAGAGGCAATTACAATCTTTAGAATATCGAAAATTAAGTGCCTATCCGGAAGTTGACCGATTTTTCTAATCATGTACAATTCCAAAATTAAAATCAGAATTTCACTTAATACTGTTGCGACTGAAGCTCCGTAAACTGAGTATTTAGGTATCAGTATCAAGTTCAAAATGACATTGAAAACAGCAGCTATGGAATAAATTTTTGTTACTGAATATTCCTCATGGGATGAATTCAAGATCAATGAACATGCACCATTGATGAATAAGAAACAAACAGTCCAAATCAGAATTGCCAAGACATCTCCCGCTTCAACAAATTCCGGACCGTAGATTGCAATGATGTCACCTCCATAAAATGAAGTGAATACCGCGATAGGGATTGTAACCAATGACAAGTACTTTATGGATTTGATAAAGCTTAAGTGAAGCAAATCTTTTTCATTTGTGAACAACTTGCTCATTACCGGGAAAACCACAGCTGAATAAATTGAATAGAATAAAGCCAGAACGCTTATCAGCTTATATGCCGCATTGTAAAGTCCGGTATCATAGGTAGATGCAAATTGAGTAATCATGACTATGTCAATTGAGTAATAGATTGTATAGAAAAGACCGGTTAAGGCAAATGGAATTCCTGCCTTAATCAATACCTTATAAAAGCTAAAGTCAAAGGTGAATTTCGGTTTCATGATATGCTTTCTCATCGCATATACAGCATAAATCAATCCTGCAATGTTTGCAAAGATATATGCAAATGCAATACCTATTAAACCAAAATCTGTGACAATAACAAGAACAATGAATACTAATGTCAATACATTTAGGATAATGTTTGTTATAGCCTGATACTTAATCTTTTCATGTGCCTGGAATGATGAGAAGAAAACATCATGAAATGTCTTTATCAGGTATTCAAAAGCGAACAGCAAACAGATTCCAATTACATAGCGATTCCATCCAAGAACCAGCAATGACACTATAATTATCGCAAAATAGAATATTGCCAAAAATAATTTCAGGGACAATGTATTGTTAACATATTTGTCCTCATTTTCAAAATCCGTGGAAATGGCTCTTACAAGATAAGTAAAAATACCAAATGTTGCAAATACTCCAAAGATAGTTGAAATTGAAACTGCAGAACCGAAAATCCCATAATCTGAAGGACCCAAATATTGTGCAGTTAAAATTGTCCAGATAAATGCTAAGACGCTAGTTAAAACCTGTGAAAACATTAACCAGCTCATATTTGCAAATATTGTTTTTACCTTACTTGCCATTTATATTACCTTAATTTTTTCTAGCTATTATGCAAATCCAATCGTTTTCATCATTTATATAAGATTCAAATTCATCAAATCCTGCAGTTTTAAGAGATTCCTCCAAAACATCCTCTGAATAAATCTTCATGTCCAGCAATTCAACCAGATCATCATATTTATCCATTTCACCCTCTCTGTATACTGCTTCATTACATATGAATATGAATCCTCCTTTCTTAAGAACCCTATTCACTTCTTTCAGGTCATTGATGAAATCTGGCCAGAAGTAAATTGTTTCAAAAGCTGTTGCTATGTCAAAGGTTTCATCATAAAAAGGCATTTCAGAAACTGAACCCTGAAGAACATTTACAATTCCATCATCAATGAACTTTTTATTCAAATCAATTGACTTTTCAACACTTACCTCTGAGTAGTCTATTCCGACAACCCTTCCATCTTTTGAAATCTGTTCGGCAAAGCGTTCGATGTTTCTTCCACCACCGCAGCCAATATCCAATATCTTGCTGTCTTCCTTTACTTCAAAATGGCTTACACCCCATTGTGCCATGGATTCATGGGACTTGTTCATCCTGTCCAAAATCTGATGGCCCAATTCACCGACAGGCTTCCTTGCATTTTTAATCAGTTCCTTACTTTCAACGTGATGCCCAGTGTTTACTTTATCATTATCACTCATAATAATCACTTTTTCATTCCTTTACGTGTTTTGATAGCTTGTCCTGTTTCAAACTGTTCGATTTCACAAGCTCCCAGCAATGCTTTTCCATATGCCAATAGCTTATCTTCCTCATTGACAATTAAAACTTCATCATTGGATCTGATATCCTCATCACAATCTACAACGAACTTACAGAACACACTTTTTCCTTCAAGTGCAAATGGTTCTGAGTCCTTATTAACAACAACCCTGTTTTTAGGATAGTTCATTGCATTGTGAAGTCTTTTTGCACCCTCTTTTGATAATATTAAAAATGAATCTGATGCCCTCATGTTCACAATCAGGACCTTTCCATCATATATGTGGCGGATTTTTCCTGTTTTCTTACTCTTTTCAATGTTAATGTTACCTGTAAATAAAGCCTCGCCGGCACCTACTCCAAATTGATAGTCTGCAATGGCCTTGATTTTCTTGATGTCATCCTTTTGGTATCTGATTTCATCTGAGCTTTCGCATTTGTCATAGAATCCCAAATCATAGTCCTTGATGACCCTTGAGTGTATCAATACCTGATCGTAATATTCAACAAATTCATTGATGAAATCCTCGACAAATTCTATTGCATCGACATCCTTTGTTTTTGGAGCATCATTTTGGCTTAACGGATACACTTCATCAATTTCAAGTGGAATCAATCCGAACGGAATGTCCATGACCATGAAATCAGTGTTTTCCAAATCTATTTCTTTCTCATCACCATAGACATAAAACTCACCAAGCTTTCCTGAGATGAACTTGGAATAAGGCTTTCTGGTCGGCGGCAAAATAACTAAATCCCTTTTCTTAGGCATTTGGCGCAACTTCTGCATATGTCTTAACACTTCAGGTCTGCATAATGATTCTGGACCAGTATAGAAAAATGCTGACTTTTTGCTTCTCGGATCGTATTTTTCCAAATCCTGAGAGTAATTTCCAAGATGCCTTACGGCTTCTAAAAGTGCAGGATGTGCTCTGCATCTTTCTTCTACAAGCTCCATCAGGTTTCCGTCATAAATCGCTTGTCTGATTAATCTGAGTTCTGCAAATGAAACATGCAGGTTATGTTGTGCAATCAATTCCCTGCGTTGCTTTTTAGGCATTGCCCTCAGGTCATCCGGAGTGTATTTTGTACATACTTCACATGAGCATGGCATTTCCTGAAGGTTTTCAAGCTTGAATGTTCCTCTGGTTGACAATAACCTGTCATCTTCGGCATATAAAATGTAAGCCGCTGAATCGAAGAGGTCGCATCCCATTGCGACGCACAATGCAAATATCATAGGATGTCCTGCTCCCATCAGATGGCGAGGAACAGTATCTGATAAGTCCTTCATTGAATTCATCACAACATCGACAAGGTCCTTGTAGTGGTATGACTCCATCAGCGGAACGACCGCACCGATTGGATACAGATCTGCATCGAGCTTTGAAAGCTCTCTTGCACATTCACGTCTCAAGTCCATGAATGTGGAACCTTGAACAACGGAATTCAATAGCATTTCCATGTTCTGCTCTTTTTTATATTCCACTGCTTCTCTTGCCCTTTCCAAAGTGATTTTCAAATCGCTTTCGGCCTTTTCCCTATCAACAAAAGGTGCTGTCGGAATGTCAAGGCTTGTACCGATGTCTGTTTTTATCAGTTCCTGAAACTCGATGACTTCTTTGTTGGTTATCTCGACATCACCGTAGACGGACAGCTGAAATGACCCTGAATCAGTCATGATAGGACCATCGAAATTGATCAGCTTGTGCAATCCCTCATCGATTGCCTTTTGCTTTAAATCCTCATCCTTGTAAATCAGGTATGCATTGGTGATTACAATATCCGCACCATACTTGCCAACGTCGATTGCCTGCTTGCGGGGATGGATAACCGGCATCAATGCAGGGGTTTTGACATCACCGTGCTTGGTCTTTAAAACTCCAACACGCCCCATATTATCTTTAGCTTTAATTTCAAACATTTATTTAACCTTAATCGTTTAATTAATGAGAACTCATACATAAAACTAGAAAATATTGTTAAAGAATATAAGTTCATTTAAAAAAATTTTATCCAAAAAATTGGAATAATATATCTAAATAAACTTATAATTAGAAATTATATAAATTTTGCTCATATTAGGTTTGAATAATTATTTTTGATAATTAAAAAAGTAGAATTCCATAAAATTGTTTGGTGGATAACCTAAATATTCATTATAAATAAAGTCTAAAAATTAAGTCTAGATAAAATGAGTTATGAAAACAGTGCTAGAATAATTAATGATGACATCTTTGATTTGGTGAATGAATGTTTCGATGCCGAAAGAAGTAGTCGAAATAATGAAAGCAGACTTAATTTTTTTGATACTTACAATGATTATTTCGTTTTAACTGATGATGGATCTTATTCTATTAATTCAAAAGAAATAAA
>CAMNJW010000074.1 GCA_946541845.1 uncultured Methanobrevibacter sp. | reverse complement strand
AAATGGGCCCGACGGGAATTGAACCCGCGACAACAAGGTTAAGAGCCAAGTGCTCTGCCAGACTGAGCTACGGGCCCATTGAAAAAATTTTTAAAAATAACACTTATATTTTACATTTCACCATATTTAACTATTTTGTTTTGCTCAGCTGATTTCTTCAAATCGAAGTTTGAAATGGGGTTATTTTTATTTGGTTTGAGGACATTATTTTGCCTAATTTAGTCTTAGGTTTCCTCATTCTTTGTCTAGCAAATCAGCCAATTTATTTGCAATAAAAACACAACAGTCAACGCATGGTGATTTGTCTTCTCCGTTATTGGTTATTGTACCGCAACAAACGCTTCCATATTCTTCTTTAAAGGTGTTAAAAATCTCTTTAGCATTTGATTTTATCACAGAAGGATCATCATTCAATATTCCGTTTGCCATCAATGCACCTGTTACAGCACCGCAGGTTCCTTCGTCAAAGGTTCCACCCATTCCACCTGCAAACCCGCATGCCAATTTGGTCATCTCTTTAGCGCTAATGTCTGCTCCGGCAGTTTCACAGAGCCCCATCAATGTTGACTCAGAACAACTTTTAAATACTCGGTATTCTCTGATTTTTTCTTCTAAAATCTGCTTGTCAAGTTTCATAATACAATCTCCCACTTATAATTGTATAATTATATTAACTACGAATTTAAAATATTTATTCATTAAAAATTGTGAGTTGATAAAAATTATACATCCAAGACCAAGTCCGATTGCGGCTACTCTTTACACGCTAAGAGATATGAACGTTGATGTTATTGTTATGCATGGACCTACCGGGTGCTGTTTTAGAACAGCCCGACTGTTGGAAAGCGATGGGGTTCGTGTTGTAACTACTGGAATGTCCGAAAATGATTTTATATTGGGAGCCGGTGAAAAACTTGTTGAATCATTGACTGAAGCTTATGATGCATTTAAACCTGAATTGATGGGAATTGCAGGTACCTGTGCCAGTATGATAATCGGGGAGGATTTAAAGGAAGCCATTGCAACTGCAGACTTGCCATGCACAGTGATACCTGTTGAATCACATGGGGGATCAGGTGAGGGTGACAATACTGTCGGTGCAATTATGGCATTAGATGCGGCTGTTGAAGCGGGCGTAATTCCTCGTGAAGAATCAGAAAGACAGATTGAAATGCTTGAAAAAGCAACTGAAGTTGAAAAAACCCGTGGTATGGCGCAAGGAAAATATATCAAGCCTAACTTTGGTGATTCAAAGGAAAGTGTAGCAAAAGCTGTGGTTAGAGCTCTAAAAGATGATAAAAAAGTTGCATTTGTTTTAAATGTTAAAAAGGAAACATCATATTTATTCGCAGATATCATTAATTTTGACTACAATGAGATTAATCCAGAAAACAAGCCAATTTTCGTTGCCAATTTGGATGAAAATATTGGATTGCCAAGAATAAGGCAACATGCCGTAAATATCAAAGACCAATTGGATATTGAGCCGGATTACATTACCGGAGGCCTTGATGAGTATCCAATCACTGGAAACAATGCTGCAGAATACTTGAAAGATAAGGATTTGGATTTGATTGTGGTATTCGGTGTTCCTCATGCATTTCCAATTGAAGAGTTTGATGTTGAATCTGTTGCTGTAACTGATGGGCCACGTCTTGTAGAACCTCTCAGGGAATTGGGTTATACTCATGTTGTAGCGGAACTTGATGCGCACTCAAAAACATTAGGCACTGAGGAAATTGTATTTTCAGACTTTGGTGGAATGATTAGATCAGCTATTGGATGGTTAGACGAATGATAACGATTATTGATTATAAGAGCGGAAACTTAAAAAGCATTTCAAATGGCTTTAAAAAGATTGGTGTTGATTATCAAATCACCGATGATAAGCAAGTCATTGCAGACAGCGATTATTTGGTTTTACCGGGTGTTGGAGCATTCGGAAGTGCAATGGAAAATTTGAAATCATTTGAGGATGTAATTTATGAACATGTCGAATCAGACAAGCCATTTTTGGGAATCTGTCTTGGCCAACAGGTATTGATGAGTTCCAGTGATGAATCGCCTGGCGTTAAAGGTCTTGATTTGTTTAAGGGACATGTTGAACTTTTAGGAGAAGGCGTAAAGATTCCGCATATGGGTTGGAATAAGCTCAAAGTGGTAAATGATTCATCTATTTTAGAGGGAATCGATGGAGAATACTTTTATTTTGTTCATTCTTATCATGTTGTTCCGGATAATGAGGAAATTATTGCAGGTACTTGTGAATATGGTGGAGATGTCGTTGCATCACTATCCCAAAACAACTTGTTTGCAACTCAATTTCATCCAGAAAAAAGCGGTATAGCAGGACTTAAAATTTTGAAAAATTTCACTAACTTGGAGATATAACTATGGATATTGAGGGATTTGTAAGAGCTAGAATTGATGAAATGGATTATGATGATTTGGCTGACATTTTAGCTGTAAGAATAAGAGAATACAAAAAGATTTCAGAGGAAAATTCTGTGGAGATGGCGAAGGCGGTCATCGATGAGGTTCAAACAACTTTGAAATTAAGGCAAAGCGATGATGAATTCTTAAAGGAAATTGCCACTGTCAATAAGGCTGATGTTTTGATGGGCGAAATGGGAGTGGGTTCCCGTGGAGCTGGAGATTTCTTTGTTCACAGGAAAATAGCTGAAATTGTCTCATCAACAAACACCGCCTCTTTGGTAAATCCATCCGAACAGGATGATGGTGGTGTTGTAAAAGCAAAGGCAAACAATGATGAAGTTTACATTACAACTGCAGTTGACGGAATCCATTCAAGACTAAGTGAATATCCGTTTTTAGGCGGATTTCATGTAACTCGCGCTACTTTAAGGGATGTTTGTGTGATGGGAGCAGATCCTGTTGCAATATTAAGTGATGTTCACCTGGCTGATGACGGTGACGTTGCCAAAATCTTTGACTTCACAGCAGGTGTGGCTGCGGTTTCAGAACTTGTTGACGTTCCTATTGTTGCCGGAAGTACTCTTCGTGTTGGCGGAGACATGGTTTTAGGTGACAGGTTTGTTTCTGCCGTTGGAAGTGTGGGTGTATCCAACTATCCTCCGACCGCAAGAAAAGGGGCAACAGAAGGAGATATTATTCTTTTAACTGAAGGTTCCGGTGGTGGAACAATTACCACAACTGCATTATACAATGGATTCTTTGATGTCGTATGGGACACAATGAACGTTAACTTTGTTCAGGCATCACATGCATTATTCGAGGCGGACCTTGTAAAGGACATTCATGCAATGACTGACGTTACAAACGGAGGTCTTAGAGGAGATGCCCATGAGATTTCCAATACAACAGGTGTTGGTTTGGAATTTTATGAAAAGGAAATAAGGCAAATGGTGGCTCCAAACGTATTGAACATGCTTGAGACATTAAACATTGACCCGTTAGGGGTTTCAACTGATTCATTGATGTTGATTGCACCTCCTGAAATCGTTGGAGATATCAAAAAGGCAGTTGCAAAATATGATGTTGCAATATCTGAAATTGGTGAAGTGAACAATTCAGGAGAACCTATATTGATTAAGGAAGATTCATCTGAAGAAAAGCTTGTACCGCTATTCAGAGAAGCTGCTTACACTAAAATCAAAAAGCTTGTTGGGGAAACAACTCCTGAGGACTTTGAAGAGATGAAAGAAAAAGTTCAAAGGGCTTCTGATGCCGCAATTGCTAAAAAGGAAAAAGTGATAAAACACATTCGTGCAAATTAGCTTTTGCACACTTACCTATTTTTTTAATATTTTAAATTCCTATTTCTATTCATGTTAGATGAAAAAGGATATTTTTACATAATTGATGCAATTCTTGCGGTAGTTTTGCTTTTAGTCGTATTTTTAATAGTCAACAGCGCAATTTCCATTTCAGACGATAGCACTGATGATATAAAAAACAGTAAGGATGCGCAGGACGTGATGGAGATTTTAAGCGCAAAGGTGAATTTCACGGACAATACGTTCATAGGTGACATCTCAAAAATTTTGGAAGATGGTGGAAATTCAAAGGAATCTGTTCGGGAAGTTTCAAAGATTTCCAAAGACAGGTTGTCTAGTTTTAATCTTGAAAATTATAGATTCACTGAAAATAATGTTTTAAAAGGAAAAACATTGGCATCAAATGGGGATTATTCAAAAGCAAAGGATGTTGCAGTCGCTACAAGGAATTATGATGATTATTCATATTCTCTATCAACATGGTAATTATTATATAGTATAAAAATCATAACATTAATTGTTATCTTATTTTGTTTGCCCTGGTGGTGTAGTTTGGATAACACATGGGACTGCGGATCCCATTCCCCGGGTTCAAATCCCGGCCAGGGCATTGTTATTTTCCGTGATTATTATGTTAAATGCTAATACTTATGTTACTCATCAAAAAGGTATTGGTGGGACAATCAGAAACAGATATGAAGATTTTTACGTTGAAGAAATTCCTGAAGTCATTCCTGACGGTGAAGGGCCAAATGTCTATGTATGGATTGAGAAATTAGGAAGGACAACTCTGGATGTTGTCTTGGACATTGCCCGTGATTTGCATATTTCAAGAAAAAGAATGGGTTTTGCAGGAATGAAAGATAAAAAAGCCATCACTCGTCAATGGATTTGCATAGCAAATATGGACTCTGAAGAGCAATTCAGACAAGTTGAAAAATTGGACATCTACAAGACTGATTTTTTAAAGGTTGTTCGTGGCCGCAAGAAACTTAGAATGGGTCAGCTTAAAGGAAACAAATTCAGGATACTCGTTAAGGATTTGGATGACATTGAAGCCAGTGCGGAAGTTGCAAATGAAGTTCTAAGTGAGCTTGAAGTAACTGGTGTTCCTAATTACTTCGGCTGGCAAAGATTCGGCAAGCCAAGAACAATTACTCATTTGGTAGGTGAGGCTCTGGTGGAAAATGACCTTGAGAAAGCCGTAGGCACATACATTGGAAATCCTCAGGATGATGAATCTGAGGAAAATCAAATGGCAAGACAGGCATATGATGATGGAAATCTTGAAGAATCTCTTAATTTAATGGGTAAAGGAATGAGATATGAAAAGATGATGATAAAAGAGTTGATAAGAGATTCTAAAAAAGGAGAATTAACAGATAAATCCTATATGAATGCATTGCATGCTCTTCCAAAGCCACTTCAAAGAATGTTTGTCCATGCTTATCAATCATACTTATTTAATGAAGCTGTAAGTAACAGGGTAGATATGGGAATCAACAAGTATATTGAAGGTGACATAGTCATAGATAATGAAGAAAAGATAGTTCGTGATAAGACTCCTGAAGAATATCAGGAATTAATCGAAAACTTCGAAGCCCATCCGACCTGCCCTTTATTCGGTACAAAAGTTCCATTTGCCGGAGGAGAAGTCGGTGAAATGGAGGAGAATATCTTAAAGAATTATAATATTACTAAAGAAGATTTTGAAGTTCCAAAAATGCCACGTTTGGGAAGCCATGGATTAAGACGTTCAATGAGGTTCCAAGTATGGGATGCATCTGCAATTCCTACCGATGAAGGTGTTTTATGTGAATTTTCAATAAATAAAGGATCTTACGCTACTGCTGTTTTAAGAGAAGTGATGAAAAAAGATGTTGTTTAATCTGATTAAATTAGATGTGGTGATATTGTGGTAATTTGTCCTGATTGTGGAAAAGAAGTAATAGATGCAAAATTTTGTTCTAATTGTGGTTCACC
>CAMNJW010000073.1 GCA_946541845.1 uncultured Methanobrevibacter sp. | reverse complement strand
TTCTTTCTACCATGTAGGTTTTGAATCCCATGTCACCTAAATCTAATGCGGTTTGAATACCAGCTACTCCACCACCGATAACTAAAGCTTTGTTATCTACAGGTACTTTGGTAGCTTCTAATGGTTCAAGTAATCTAGCTTTTGCAACAGCCATACGTGTTAAGTCTTTAGCTTTTGCGGTAGCTTCTTCAGGTTGGTTCATGTGTACCCAAGAGTCTTGTTCTCTTAAGTTAGCAAATTCAAATAAGAATTTGTTTAATCCAGCTTCTTCTACACATCTACGGAAAGTAGGTTCGTGAAGACGAGGGGAACAAGCAGCTACAACAATTCTGTTTAAGTTTTTCTCTTTAATGTCCTCTTGGATCATAGCTTGACCAGGGTCGGAACACATGTATTTGTAGTCTGTAGCGTGTACTACATTTGGTAATGTCTTTGCATATTCTGCAACACTAGGACAGTCTACAACTCCACCAACGTTTACACCACAGTGACAGACGTAAACACCTATCCTTAATTCTTCATTATTATCTCTTATTTCTTCTGCCATATAATTCACCTTGTACAAGTCGTGAAAAATATCTAATATATATAAAAAATTGCAATTTTAAAAATAGAATATAAAAATTTTTACATAGTATTAGATATACATATGTAGTAAATACACATTTATAAAGCTTTCTATAAAAAACTTGGAGTAACCTTTATATATGATGAAATAAAGTACTGGTAAAATTAACTTTATTTAATAAATAGAGCTTAATAAAGACTATTTAGTTCAAATAAAGATTAATTTTAAGTATTTTTAAAAATAAAAAATTTAGGTTTGTTAAAATTATCGATTTTTTAGCTATAATAACATCATAATTACTGGCAGTGTAATCAAAGAGATTACAGTGTTGATCAATATGCAGTCTGAAGTCAACTCATAGTCTAACTTATATGTGATAGACAGCAATAATGAAAGCATACCAGATGGCATTGCAGCTTCAATTATAGCAACATTGTATTGAAGGTCAACCAAACCAATGAAAGATACAATTAAAAAAGCAATTAATGGAAAAATCGCCAATTTCATGACAGATGTAAATGCAATCATTGAATTGCTTCTTGAAATTCCTTCAAAGTTTATGGATAAACCTAATGAAAGCATGATTAAAGGGATTGTACCCTGACCCAAGTAGTTTACAGTATTTTCTAAAACAGGACCAATTGGAATATTTAATAAATTAAAACCTAAACCCAAAACTATTGCCCATAATGGAGGGAATAATGCAATTTTTCTAACAGCTGCTTTTGCAGTGCCTCCAAATTTTAAAACTAAGATAAATGAAAGGATTAAAAAAATACACATGGTAGCAATATCACAAAATATTGCTCTTAATAACCCATCATGACCATAGATTCCTATATTAACTGGATAGCCCATAAATGCAGTATTTGCAATCATGACAGTGACTAATACACTCCATAATTTAATATCATCCACATTCAATTTTTTTAAGATAATAAAAGAGATTATTCCAGTAACCCCTGAGGATGCAAGAATAACAAAGGGTAAAATTCCCAATTTGGGAAGCAGTGATAAATCAGCAGACAATATTGCTGAAAAAATCATACAAGGCAATAATATATACATTACTATTTTATTTAACGGATCGATATCGTTTTCACTTAAAAAATCGATTCTTTTAAGGAAATATCCCAATCCAATCATTAAAATAATTGATAAAATAGTAATTTCAATCGCATTCATACTATATAGTTAAATTTGATAATATATAAAAGTTATTAGAAAAAATAGAAAAAAAAGAAAAATTAAAATTAGCTAACGATTCCTTCGCTAGTAATTTTAAATACACATTCACCTTCAGGTAAATGAGGGGAATCCACTAAACGTGCGATTCTTTTTCCAGCCAAACCTTTTTTGAGCCAGATTCTGTAAGTGGAAGCGTGACCTAATACGTGACCACCGATTGCTTTGGTTGGACTTCCAAAGAAGGAATCCGGTTTAGCTTGAACTTGGTTTGTAATAAATACTGCAACATTATAAGTGTTTGCAATTTGTTGAAGGGAATGTAAATGTTGATTTAATTTTTGTTGTCTTACAGCTAATGATTCTCTTCCAACATATTCGGCTCTGAAGTGAGCCATTAATGAATCGACAATAACCAATTTAACATTAACACCACTTTGAATCAATTCATTAATTTTATCAACCATTAAAATTTGGTGAGAAGAGTTAAAAGCACGAGCAACATGGATTCTTCTTAATACATCATCTACATCTAATTCAAAACCATTTGCAATTTGTTCAATTCTTTCAGGACGGAAAGTATTTTCAGTGTCTACAAATACGCATTCACCATCAAGACCACCCAGTTCTTCTGGTAATTGAACTGTTACAGCTAATTCATGAGAAATTTGACTTTTACCAGATCCAAATTCACCGAAAACTTCAGTAATTGATTGGGTTTCGATTCCACCACCAATTAAATCGTTGAATTCTTGGCTTCCAACAGTGATATGACCAACATCTCTTCTTCTTTCCAATACATCTGCTGCAGTTTCAAAGTCAATATTTTCAGATCTACGAGCAGCTTCAATAACTTTTTCAGCTACACCTTCACCTATTTCTGCTTTAACTGATAATTCTTTTGGAGTAGCGGTTGCTAATCTCATCATATCAGCAAAACCTGCATCTTTTAATTTTTCTGCTGTTTTTTCACCAACACCTGGTAAGTCACTTAATTCTACCATTATAATCATTCCTTTGTTTTATTTAATAATATTTAGATAATATTTTTTTAGGATTTAACCTATTTTCTTCACTGTACTCATTAAAACTAACATTAGCGATAATTTCAATAGTTTGACCATTTAAATCTTCAAGTTTACCTTCAATTCCGTAACCATCATCAACAAGACTTATTACTTCCTCTTTTTTCATTCCGATTAACTCTTCAGCTAACCTATCGAAGAATGTAACAGAAATTGAACCAGTATCATCTGCGATTCTAGTAGGAATCATGAGAGTATATTTTGGTTCATCGAAAACATGACCACAATTATCACAGATATATTCATCTTCACTGCCATCAACATTTGAGTTGCAGTTTGGACATTTTTTAAGAAGAATTCTGGAAGGGTCTATTTCTTCTATGGTACCTGTCACACAGACATTGACATCATCTTCGGCTAATGCCTCAATAGGTTTTGGAACATAAATTGCTTCCATTAACTCTTCATAAGTAGGCAATTTTTCAATTTCACTTTCGCTAGGTTCTAAAATTGCTGTGCTCCTATTAACATTTGCTTCAATACGATTATCCATATCTAAGGATAAACGAGGATTTTGTATTTTAATTGATTGACCTAATTCATATTCTCTTTTAGCATCATCATCCCAAAGGACAACTTTCAAAGAGCCTGTTTCATCTGCAATCTCGATATTTCTTACGGAACCAGTATCGCCACTGTCCCTATCAAATTTATGGATATCATTTAATTCAATGATTCTACCAACTACAATAACATCCATGTCATCTTCATCAAGATCACCTATATTTTTATAATCATAAAGGGCTTTTTCTAAAGTAGATAATTCAGGAATAAACATTGCAGAAGCTTGTTCATCAGATAATCTAATGAGACGAGCTCCACTACCAATATTCAAATCTATACTATACATTCCAAGTCTTGTTCTAGCATTTTCGATTTGGTATGCTGCTCCAACATCATATTCTTCCTGTGCACGTTCATTCCATAAGGATAAATTAACTTTTCCAGATTCATCAGCGAACACAATTGAACGAACGGTACCTACAGTACCATCATCTCTTTGGAATTCTCTAACATCATCAACTGAAAGAATTCTACCGATGATATCTAATTCTATTCCATCATCATCCATCATGGCGATTTCACCAATTGGGGTTGGTCTTAATTCATTTCTTAATGATTCTAATTCTTCCAATTCTTCAACTGATAAATTTTCTGGGTTAATAGTAATTTGAGTATTGAAAGTTGTATTCATTGAATACTGGCTTTGAGTGTACTCATCAAATCTGACATTTCCGCCAATAATTTTAATTATATCTCCCTTATTAATTGGTAAAGCAGTGTCATCGCCCCATACTGTTACCCTAATTTCACCGGTCATGTCCCTAACATCAAAGTTTCTTAATTTGCCTTCTGTGTTATCAGTTTTTCTGGTGAATGTCCTGATATCCTGAAGTCTAGAAACAATACCTTTGATGGAAACATCTGTTTTTTCACTTACATCACCGATAGGAGTAAATTCCTGGGTAATTTCAGGAACGTCATAGTCTCCCTTAATGATTCTGCCATCCCAATGTGTTAAGTTAATTTCTTTTATGCCATCTCTATTTTCTCTTTCACGGGCTTGAGCTTGAATGATTTTAACAGTATCTCCATCCTCTAGCTTTAAAGTTTTAATAAGGTCGACATTATTATTCCATAATGTGTATGTAATCTTACCGGAGGCATCTTGTAATTCCAATGAAGCTACTCTTCCCTCTTTTCCATTTTTTTCATATGTTCTGACAGTTGGGATTCTGACAATCCTTGCAATAATATTTACCTTTGTATCAGGCATAATGTCTGCAATATCTGTAATGTTTTCTTCATAAACAGGGAATTTTGAAGGGTCTTCTTCTAAATGCACAACTGTTGATCTTGGTCTTAAATTAGCTTCAAGGCCAGAATATCCCTCTTTAATATCAACATTTTTAATCTGGATAATATCTCCTTCATTTACATTTTTAAGAAGTTTGATATTTGGAGTCCAAAAAACAGTCCTCATAGTGCCAGTATTATCTTTTAATTCAACATTGCAAACTTGACCTTCGCCACCTTTACGTGTTTTAAAGGTTCTTGGATTTGAAATGGAAATAACCCTACCGGAAACTATTTCATCTTTAGCACCATCTTCAAGACTGCTGATTGTTTTGCTTGAGAATTCTGGTTTTTCAGAAACAACTTCAACCTCTTCTGTAATTAATTCACCAACAACCATGTCAGCAAGTCCAGATGCATCCATAAATGGATTGTCAATTTCTTTTTGCTTGAATTCTTCCATTCTAGCTAAAAAATCTTCCTCAGATATTTTATCTTTAACTTTATTATATTTCTCTAAAACAACTTCATCCATTGTAAAACCTGCGGATTCTTCCTGAACCTCCTCATCGGTTGATTCAATAGCATCCTCTTCAGTTTCACTAGCTGTTTCATTATCATTATTTATTGAAACTTCAAAAGGCAATTCTTCAGCTTTTGAAAGAACATCAATTCCATGATTCTTTAAAACTTCCTGTGCCGCATTCAATTCATCGAAAAATGGCACATCCTTATTTCTTTCAAGAATTTCTTCCATTTCAGCTTGGAATTCTTCTTGTGAAATTTGATCTTTAATTTTTTCGTATAATTCTAAAATTTTTTCTTGCATACCAAACCCCTCATAGAAAGTTAATTATTATTTTATAATTAGAGTGTATATAAATTATTAGAGAGAGCATTTGAAAAGTAATATAATTTATAAATTAATAAAAAATTTAATAAAAAATTTGCCCATGTGCACATTTATGAAAATGCACATAATCTAATAAGCATTAGGATTTTTCTTTAATGCTGTCTTAATCATGATAGCTAAATCCAAACCCATGTGCCAGTTTTCTACGTATTCAATATCATATTCTATACGTTTTGTAATGGAAGTGTCTCCACGGCACCCATGAATTTGAGCCCATCCTGTTAATCCAGGCTTTACCTGATGCTTTACCATATATTTTGGAACGGTTTCCTTAAATTGTTCAACAAAATACGGCCTTTCAGGTCTTGGACCGACAACGCTCATGTCTCCTTTTAAAACATTGAAAA
>CAMNJW010000072.1 GCA_946541845.1 uncultured Methanobrevibacter sp. | reverse complement strand
GAATTCATCGATAATCCTGAAAATACAGATAACAAATCTTATGATGATTCTTCTGATAAGGTTGATGAAAGTCCTAATGTTGATATTCAATCTCAAGAGGTTGTTGATAATCCAGAAGAAAAAATTGTATCTGAAAATGATTCAATCGATGAAAAAATTGATGAAACATTCGATGTAAAAGAAGAACCTGATACCATCAAGGCAGAACCTTCTATAGAGGAGGGATCTGAAGATGATTTTGACGACCTTGGTGCTGAAGTTTGGGAATCTGAGGAAGGAACTTCACCTGAAGACGATACAGAAGTTTGGGAAAATGAAGATGATTACTCTGATGAATCACAGAATACTGTTTCAAAAATCATTACAGATAAATTTAAATCAATCCTTAAATCTGATGATGAGGAAAAAACAGAAAAAGATAAAACTTCCTTTTTCTCATCCCTTAAATTTACTAAAGACATAGGTGATGATTCTGATTTGGACGATGAATCATCTGAAATAACTGAGGATATGCAAGAAGGATTGAAAGATGATGTTGACATTGAACCGGAGATTCCAAATCCAAAAGATAATTCAAACATTGATGATGTAGTTATTGAAGATGTTGATGTTGAACCTGAAATTCCAGACCCAAAAAATAACATTAAATTTGGCAATACTGTTGATTTGGGTTCTGATGATGACTATATTGTTGTTGACCATGGCGATGAGGAGGCTGTTGAAGAAACACCTGAACCTAAACATCAAGATCAAGCAGTCAAAAGAACTGCAACAAAAAAATCCAAAGAAAAAGTAACAGATAAGAAACCTTCTGATGATAAGGTTGATTTGGGTAGTAATGATGATATTATTGTAAACCATTCCCATGATGAGGATTCAGGTCATGATTATGACGATTCCATAAATGCGGACTCTGGAAACGACGATAATTCTGGGGAAGAAATTATTGATGATGAAAGAGTTGATTTGGGTAATGATGAAGATTATATTTATGTAGACCACAGTCATGATGATGAGCATGTGATGGATGAGCCTGATAAGGTCAATATAGGAGACTTTGCATATAAGGAAGAACGTGTGGTGGATGATGAACCTGATGAGGTCAATTTTGAGGACTTTGAACATAAGGATGAACCAACTGAGGAAGTTCCGGAACCTCCAAGGCAAAAACCAAAATCCAGAAGAACCAACTTCGTAAAATCAATCATTGCGGATGTTGTAACTGGTGAATCTCATTTGGAACAAGAAGAAATTGAAACAGTTAAAGGGGAAATAATGGAAGAAAATGAAGTTCCTCTTCACAAACCTGCTCCTCGCGATGATTCTGTGGTTGAGGCTGAAATCATTTTGGATGGTGAGGAATTAAATGTTTTAAATGATGATTTCTCTGATGATGACGCTCCTCTTAAAAGGCCCGCTCCTAAAATGGATTATACTGAAGGTGAAGAATTAAATATTTTCACTGATGAGTTGCCTGATTTGCATAATGATAAAGTTCATGATGAGGCAGTCGATATTGTAGGCCGTGCAATGGATGAATTCCTTGATGACATATTTGATAATGAAGAGTTACAAAATGAGGTGGTCGGTGAGGATAAGACTTCATCTAATGAAAAACCTGTTGTTGAATCATCTGGCGATAACATGTTCAAGGGTAATGATTCCTATGATAAAAGATTACATGAGGATGTAACTGCTGATGATTTATTTGAAAGTAAAAGTTCGCAAAAAGATATTGAAACCGAAAAACCTCAAGTTAATGAAGTGATTATTGAAGAAAATAATATGGATACTAAAGAAGTTAAAAAAGCACCTGTTGAAGACATAGGTGATGGTGTTACTTATTATCAGGGATCAAATGATGTAAGAAGCAAGCTGAGAAAAAATAATTTCTATTATGATGATGAAAAACCTAAGTCTGTCCGTGACTCTATTAAAGGAATCAAAAAGGACATGGCGTACATCAATAAATCATTAAAGGAAATTGAAAATCCAACTCATATTGATTATGTTTCTGTAGTGGACAGAACAGAAGAATACGACCCTAACGATTACTTGAGCAGACCAAGTGATGATGATTCTGATAAAATCATAGAAAAAGAAGAGGAATTAACATTTGCTGAAAAAGAAGAGCAAAGAATCGAAAAGGAAATGATGATGGATGCTCTTGAAAAGGAAATCTCATCAGATGAGGATGTTATTGTTCCTGTTCATGAACAGTTTAGAAGAGAAGAGCTTAAAGACCAAGCTTTAGAAGACATTATTTCAAGTGCAAATGAGGATTATAAGGAAATCGAAAAAGAAAGGCACATGAAGAATAATCAATTAAAGGCATTTGACGATAAAAAGCTTCCAGGCAAAGGAAAGATGGAAGATGAAATAGTCAGTTATGTTCAAATAGATGACATTGGATTGCATTCATCCGATGAGTTATACAAGCAGCCAATAGAAAAGGTAGCTAAATCAGTTAAGGACATTGTCGATATTGAAGGTCCTATTCATGTTAAAGAGGTAACAAAAAGAATTAAGGATTCATGCAACATTAAAAGGGCAGGATCCAACTTGAAAAAACGTGTTAATGCAGCTATTGGTGAAGCGGAAAAATCTGGAGATATTATTAAAATTGGAGACTTTTTATATGACGCTTCAAATAACAATATAATCATTAGAAAAAGGAACAAACCAAATATTGATTTGATTTCTGATGAGGAAATAGCCAAAAACATTGAAACCGTATTACTTCACAAATCCGATGTTACAACAAGCCAAATTGCAAAGGAAACCTCACGAAACTTTGGATTCAGGTCAACATCTAAAAAGACTGCCACTAGGATAAACAGTGTTTTGGACTTGATGATTGCAAACAATAAGGTTAAAATTGACAATGACATTGTCGAACTCAAATAGGATTTCTCATGTCAACTAAAGTTAAATCTCCAGATAACTTGCCGAACAAACCTGGTGTCTACATAATGAGGGATGACACCGACACCATCATTTACATAGGCAAGGCTAAAAATCTCATAAAGAGAGTTAAATCTTATTTTAGGGAAAAGCTGGACAGGCCAAAAACTCAAATTTTAATGAGTCATTTTGACAGCCTGGAGTATATCGTTACCAATTCCGAAAAGGAGGCTTTGATTTTAGAGGCAACCTTAATCAAAAAGCATAGGCCAAGATATAACATTCAGCTAAAAGATGACAAAAGATACCCTTATGTTAAAATCACCGATGAGGAATTTCCACGTTTGGTCATAACAAGAAACGTCACAAAAAATGGTGTTTATTTCGGGCCTTTCACCGATGTGGGCTCTGTTAAGCAGACAGTTAAGTTTTTAAAATCACTTTTCAAGATAAGGACCTGCAGGAATATGAACGGGCCTTGTCTGAATTTTCAGATTGACTTGTGTTTTGCTCCTTGTGGTGGAAACATTACAAAAGAGGAATATTCAGAAATTATCAATAAGATTGACTTGTTCTTCCAGGGAAAGTACTCAACAATTGTCAAGAACCTTAAAAAGGAAATGATGGAAGCTGCAGGAAATGAGGAATTTGAAAAGGCAGCTGTAATAAGGGACCAAATCTCTTCAATTGAGGAAATCATGGAAAAGCAGTTTGTTGATCTTGTCGATGATGATTTGGACCAGGATGTGATAGCTATTGCCCCTGGCGAAAATGAGGTTGTGGTCATAATAATGCCAATCAGAAACGGTAAGATTGTCGGGCGTGATGACTTCCTGATGAGCAAATCGCAATATGACTCATCATCTGAAATCATATTTGCATTCATCCAGCAGTATTATGGTTATAATAGGCACATTCCAAAGCAAATTCTTTTGGATGAGGATATTGATGACAAGGAACTGCTTGAGGACTGGTTGAGTGATTTAAGGGGAAACAAAGTCAAGATTAAAGTTCCTCAAAAGGGTGTCAAATTAAGACTTGTCAAAATGGCTAAGAAAAACGCTGAAATTATAAAGCATCAAAAGAAAAAGATGGAAAATTCATTGATAGAGCTTAAGAAATACCTTAAACTTGAAAAAATGCCCCATGTGATTGAGGGATATGATATCAGTAACATTTCAGGCAAGTTTGCTGTCGGTTCAAAAGTATCCTTTAAGGATGGAAAGCCTAACAAAAAAATGTATAAACATTTCAGAATGGAAACGCCAGGACCTAACGATTTTGCAATGATGGAGGAATTGCTGACTCGCAGATTGAAATTGATAGATTCTGATCCCGAACCTGACCTAATCGTGATTGATGGTGGTAAGGGACAGCTTGGGATGGCATGCGGTGTTTTGGAAAAATTAAATCTCACTCACATTCCTATTATTGGGCTTGCAAAGGAATTTGAGGAGATATATCTTCCAAATACAAAACGTCCAATCATAATTCCTAAAAATAATCAGGCGTTATACTTGCTTCAGCAAGTGCGTGACGAATCTCACCGTTTTGCAATAACCTATCACAGGAAACTCCGCAGTAAGAATATTTCAGCCTCTTCACTTGACGATATCGTTGGAATTGGTAAAAAAAGAAAGATTGCTCTTTTAAAAGAATTTGGCTCCATCGAAAACATTAAAAAGGCATCAATCGATGAATTAGCCAAAACTGACGGCATGAATCAAAAAACGGCTGAAAATGTCTATAATTATTATCACTAATGTTATATTATTTTTTATGAAAAATGGCTAATTTTCCATTAAGTTTAAATATAATAATTTAAAAAAGTTTTCATAAGAAAAATAGAGGAATTATTATTTATGGTTAAATGTCCACGGTGTGGGTATGAAAATTCATCCGATGCCGTATATTGTGATAATTGTGCCTATCTTCTAACAGACTCTAGTGGGAGAAGAGTAAAATTAAATCGACGTGAAAATAGTTGGAATATAGGTATTGCTAAAAAAATTGTTATTGTATTGGGGATTATTATTATAGCGCTGTTACTATTCTCTTTTGTGTATAACAATACACAGCCGTCCAATAATGAAACTTTAAATGTCATTACCGATGATGGTAGTGTACATAAAACTGCTTCTTATCCGTACAAAGTTGTCGTTCAATACGAAGGCAGTTGGGGTGGTGAAATGGGTAATCCTAACTATCTTGTGAAAGAATCCGGTTATGGTCCTGACTCATTTACACTTGACTGTGCAGCTTGGGATAGGGTTGCTGTGGATATTCAAAAATATGATTATGATGAAGGGGAATTAAAAGTTCAGCTTTTAAGAAATGGTGAAGTTGTAGCTGAAAATTCAACTACAAATGTTACAGGTAGAATTATAATAAACTATAATTATTAAAATTAGTCTAACTGGTTAATTTTTGCTTGCAACATGTCAATCAATTCATCAGTCTTGTATAATCTGATTTCCTTTGCGTCCTTATCGAAGATTTGAATAAATTTGATTAGGTCGTTACATAGCTGGTCGTATTGGATATTTAGTGTGTTAAAGTTATTCATTAATGTAACTAATTTGTCCTGTTCTAGTTTGTCGTGTTCTTTTAGGATCCTTTCAATATTTACAAAATGAGTTTCAATCATTAGTTTTTCTTCTTCTAAGCTGTTTTGGTATTCTTGAATTTTATTATCGCTAGCCATTTAAATCACTTAATTTTATTTAGTTAATTAATATAAAATATAAATACTTTCATTAATATAAATTTGTATTGATATTTTAAGGGGCATAAAAGAATGATTAAAGTCGAAAATGTAAGCAAAGATTATGAATTGGCTGATGGAACTAAGGTTACAGCTCTTAAAAATGTAAGTTTTGATGTTGAAGAAGGTGAGATATTAGGAATCATGGGTAAAAGCGGTTCCGGAAAAACCACATTATTGAGGGCACTTAGGGGTGTTGAACATATTGATGAAGGAAGCATTTCTGTTGGTAAGGTTAAAGTGACTTCCGAATCTTCTCAATTTTATTATAATGAACTCAAAAAGGAAACTGC
>CAMNJW010000071.1 GCA_946541845.1 uncultured Methanobrevibacter sp. | reverse complement strand
ATTTATAAAGGTTATGGAATTTTGAAAATTTTAAGTTAAAAATATTTTATTTAAAAAAAAATAAATGGATTAATTAAATCCACTTATCCTTTGGATGCCTCTGATTTTGTCAAAATCTGAGTCAGTAGTAATTATTTTACTAATTCCATGCTTTTGCATTGATACTAAAATAGTACAATCCGAAAAATTAATGCTGAAATTGTAAAACTTATATAACCTCATTGCTTTTCGATAGTCTTCAATGGAGAGATAATCAAAAACATCCAGATGCAATAATTCATGAAGGATGCCTTCAAAACTTCCGTTGAAATTATTCAATTTAGACTATTTAAGACTTCTACTAAAACAGTGATGTTTGTTGCTTTTGTTTCCTTCTCCAAAAAGGGTTTAATATTCCTTGAAAAATCATTATATGAATCTCTTTTGATTATTAAACCATTTATATAATTGGTATCTAAAAAAATCATTTTAAAATTCTCCGTGGTGTTTAAAAATTAAAATTCAATCCCATCCTTCTTCACCAAGACGCATGAGATTATCCAAAACATCATCGCCTTCAGGCTTATCATGATCCAGCATATTCCAAATTTTTTCATAATCTATTTCATCAGGGACATCCTCAATTTTTCTCAAATTATCCCAAAGAGTATCATTGACAACCTCTTCAGGACTTCTGTCAGTTAGTTTAGACACAATATTCACTTTTTCAACTACATTTTCATTTAAACATACCATCAACACTGTATCAACCTCATTATAAGCCAATCCTTGTTGTACATATATTCTAATTAAATCATCCATATGTAACTTATTTGCCAAAGCTTTGTTGCTTAAATCCTCAAATAACTTATCATCAATATCTAAACTTATCTTTGCCATAATATCACTTGATTAAGTCCAATATGTCCAAAAGCATTTAAAGATTTAAAACTTTTGGACCAAACTAGCTAGTAAAGTCAGATTAATATATGAAATTCAATATATTTAAATATTTTTCAAATGTAACAAGTCACAAAAGCATATTTGAAAAAAAGAGTGATTTGACATATTTATTGCATTAAAAAAGAAAAATTAAAATGAATTAGAAAAATTGAATTGATTATAAAAAATTGATGTGAATTAAGAGTTTGAAATAATCCAGTCCATGAAGTCCACTTCACCGACCGGAAATTCAATCTTGTCACAGATAACATCACAGATTAGGCAAACAATCTCCTCAACTGACAGTTCGCTTGCATCTATTTCAGATATCTTATCGCCGTACTCCTCAAAAGCTTCAGCAGTGCAAACGCCCATTGCTTCAGCCTCCAGATTTTCACGAATCTTTGATTGTGAATAATCACGGGCAGCAAGTCTTTGCCTTAATATCTCAGGATGAACCCTTAAAACAATTACCTTATCCGCACCTGAGCATAAGTGAGCCAAGTGCCCCTCAAAAATGATCAGTTCATCGCTTTTGGAAATTATTTCAGAAACCTCATCATTCAAAGCGTCAATGTCAATTACCTTATATCCCTTATCCTCATCAATTCCTAAGACAAAGTCGTTTTCAATGGCCAAATCATTGATTTTAACTAATCTGCAGTTTAGGCGTTGGGATAAAATTTCACTGACGGTTGTCTTACCGGTACACGGAGTCCCGGTTATAAAAATAGTATTTCTCATATTATCAAAAAAAAAGAAGAATTATTTTTTAAGAATAACTCTTAAAACATCTTCATCTTCAAGTACATGGTCAGGACCTACCTTCTGGCCCGGAAACTTAACTGATGTTCCCCAAACCTTAGCATGGCGGAAGTTTTTCACAAATTCTCTGTGGAGTTTTCTGCATGCATCAATTACAGTAGAACCTTTTTTAATAACTAGCGGATCCTCCATATCTGCCTTTCTGCCCTGTGGCTTCAAATAGACCCTAACCAAATCCAAGTTATCGAAAATGATATCCTTTAACTCATCGATGTTGGTCTTCTTGTCAGCAGAAATCGGAATGAATTCCGGAATATATTTTTTGAGCTCCTCAATGTATGCATCGTCTACGAGGTCAACTTTATTCAGCAATATCAACATTGGAACATATGATTTATTTCTGTCAAGAACATCAATAAACTGGTCCATTGTCACGTCATCACGGAAAAGAACATCTGCATTTATATAGCCGTATTCATTCAGGATAGATCTTATAGTTTTTTCGTCCAAGTTTGTCAATTTGCATGTTGATGATACCTTTACACCACCAAGTTTCTTTCTTTTAACAGTCACATCAGGTGGCTGTTCATTCGGCCTAATACCGATGGCTCTTAACTCATTTAAGATAACATCAATATGCTGTGGATTCAAAGTATCCAGAACAATCAAAATCAAATCGGCAGTTCTGGCAACAGATAAGATTTCCTTACCTCTTCCTTTACCGCTACTTGCTCCGGTAATAATTCCAGGAATGTCAAAAATCTGAATTTTTGCGTTTTTATGTTCCATAACACCCGGAACAATGTCAAGTGTTGTGAATTGATAAGCTCCAACCTTACTTTCGGCATTAGTAATTTCATTCAAGAGAGTAGATTTGCCCACAGAAGGAAATCCCACTAAAACGACGGTAGCGTCACCAGTCTTTTTCACATGAAAACCTTGACCCTTATGACCTCCGCTGCTTCTTTGAAGAGATTCCTCTTTTAGTTTTGACAGTTTTGCTTTAAGCTTACCAATGTGATGTGAAGTAGCTTTGTTATATGGTGTCTTTTGTATCTCTTCTTCAATATCTTTTATTTTCTCCTCAATCCCCATTAAATCACCATATTAAATAAAAAAAGAAAGATTAGGAAAATCCTAATCCAAAAACTGACTATGCACCAGCTTTAGTTTTATCAAAGTTTACATTGAACAACATTACACCATTTTCCATGTGAACAGGTTCAAATATGTCTTGGCCAGAACCTCCTAAAAGGTATAATCTGGTAAACATTGAATTTGAAAGCTCATTACTGATTAAAATTGGTGTGTACTGGTTCTTTTCACCCATCAGGAACAAAGTGTAGTTTGCATCTTTCACATTTCCAACGGATTCGTTTTTCATGAGATATCCATCCTCAATAACCATGATGTTTGAAATGTTCAATGGGTTGTATGTAGTATTGTTTACCATGATCTGCTCACCGCTTTCAGTGTAAACAGCCTCAGTGTATGCAGTTGTACTGTTGTTGCCTGAACCTCTTTGGATAACCGCATTGACAGTCATACCTTGGTCTTCAAGTAAAGCTAGTTTTCCTGTTTCGCCGGCTTTGACCTCAACTTGACTGGTTGGGACATAGTAGTTGTAGTTTTGAGAGCTTTGGTTATCAAAGTCCCATGCACCGAAGTAACTCCACCAGCCAGCTTTTTGAAGCATATCTGAAGATGCTACAAATGTTACCGGACGTGGGTTTTTAGGGTGAGTGTATGAAACTACTTCCTTAGCCTGTGCACCGGTTAAGTGGTATTTGCTTTGCAATGTCTTTTGAGCATCGGAAGATGTCTTAGGCAAGATATCGAGTAAGATATCGGTTGCATTACCTGCACTTCCTGTGATATTTACCAATTCATCTACAGCTGATTCACCTGATGTATCAAGCATTCTAAAGATACCTGCAGACAATTCCAGATCGTCAGTGGTCATCGCCTGACCTAACCAGAACGCACGGTCCCCGGATTGTGAACCCCCATCGAATGTTACCTGTCTATCAGCAGCAATCTCAAAGAGGTAACCGAAGTCCCACCAGGATGTGAGTACAGTATCTTCAGGCTGGGTATCGTCAACCCATTTCATTGCATTCCACATTGCATCGCTGGTACCCGGAACGACTGTGTTTGAAGTCTGATAAGCACCGCAGACACATGGTGTGACCAATGCCAAAATAACAGCCACTATAGCAACGTATTTTTTAATTGGAACACCTTTACTTGATTTTGCATTTGATTTGAGCACATAGATTGATGCTGCACCAACTGCAACAACAACAATGAGCAATGCGATTCCTAACATTGTATTTACTGTTGCCAATGGAATTGCGGCAAAAATTGCAGCAAAGAATATGACAGCCAGTAACATTTTGTCATTGTTCAATTTATTCTTGATGTAGTCCATTGCGATTCCTACAAACAATCCAGTCATTAAAGCGAATGGCAATACGATAGTTGTAATGAACCTTGAACCTCTGGTTACTGCAAGAGCGGTGATTACTACCCATACAATAAACAATGTAGCATATAAAACAACTAAACGTTTGTTGGATAAAAGATTGTTAAGTGAGTCCAGATTGAGGCTGCCTAAGCTAGCACCAAATTTGCGTTCGTCATCAAGTTTTTTAGCGGATGATAATCTTTGGGATTTTTGAGGTTTGCCGGTGTTGTTAACTTTGACATTAGCATCTCTGAGTTTTAATACTCTTAGGACTAATAAAGCTAAAACAGCCAATCCTGCGAAGAATACTAATATACCACCTAAACCGTTGATTACACCGTTTGTATTTGCTAAAAACATGGAAGTCATTCCGCCACCGAGCATTGCAGGAATTTGCATCTCTGCAACGGAAACAAGAACGTTCGGGAATCCTGCAACGGTCCTTGAAGCAGATTGCAAGGAAAGCAAGTTCAATAAGTTTCCGAATAATCCGGTAACACCGTCTAAACCTTGGAAGATAGCAAGGCCTGCAAATCCAACGACCCCTAAAATCACAATTGATTTTAAGTCAATTTGGTGAATAAACCATTGCAATTTACTTGAATATGTGTTTTGGTCATCATCACCAACGTTAAAGTAATAGCAAGCAATCAAGTAGACAATTGAGAAAATTCCCATAAGACCTATGTAAAATATGTAACCAGTCCATGATTGGGAGAAGAATCCAATTGAAACAATTGATAGAATTGCAAATAAAACTTTATAAATAATATTTTCTGCCCTTATACTCTCTACAAAGAAGAATATAAAGAACAAAGACCAGATATAATAGAACATATCTGTATCGAAGAAACCTGGGAATGTGTGCGCAAAGTAGTTCGGAGCCAAAGCAATAAGCAATGTCGCAACAATTGCACCATAATCATTTGTCAACCTTCTTGAGAAGATATATGCAGGAATAACTGCAAGTGTAGAGATTATAGCTCCTGTCCAGAATGCAACTTCCCTTACGGAATAGTCTCCGAAGAACTGGTTAGCAATATCGTGCAGGAACGAAGTCAGGTACACAATACCCAGCTCATAATTAATTTCATTACCTGTCGGAGCATACCTGTGCATATCCCATTCACTACCATTTACTATCTCATCTCCGACATAACCGTGATCAATATAATCTTCAGTCAACCTTAAGTTATAATATGAATCCATTTCACTGAAATAAGGAAGACCTGAAGAATCAATATATTCTCCTTTAGCACTGTCAGAAATTACATTCAAATCTGCAGCAGGCGCTTTAAGAGCAAAAACAACTGCCATCAAGATTAAAATGATGATTACTGACTTTACTATTGTCATTGTTGTTTGTCTGTTCATCTAAATCCTCATTTAAATTCATTGAGTAAATATTGTTTCAAAATAAATCCAAAACAATAATTAAAATCTTAATATAAAAATAAAAATATTGAAGTCAAAATTTGAAAAATATTTTTATTAGATTATAGTTATATTTTTTAACATTATTAAGTATTTTGCATATCCTAAATTTTACAATATTGACAAAAAATAAAAAAATAGATTAAAATTGGTAAAAATTAGCATTAATGTTATTGAAACAATCGAAATTTTTCACAATAATGCAAAATTGAATAAAAATAAAAATAAATTAAAAAAATTATTTTAATTTGCTTTCAAGCTCATCGACAGAACAGGTGAATCTGCATTTTGGAAATCCTTTACAACCTATGAATTCGCCGTAACGGCCTGAACGCTTGAGCAATGGCTTACCACATTCAGGACATTCCCCCACCTCTTCAGGAGCATATTTCTTTGTTTTTGGCTTTCCGCAGTTTGGATCAAGACATGCGCGCTGGCGAGGCTTTCCAAATGAAATGATAGGAAGCCCGCATTTTTCACAAGTCTTTTTAAGGAAGTTTGTTCCTTTCGGAATTGAATAGCTTGTAGTGCAGTCCGGATAATTGGAACATCC
>CAMNJW010000070.1 GCA_946541845.1 uncultured Methanobrevibacter sp. | reverse complement strand
GCAATACCCTTTGCAATACCCTTTGCAATACCTTTAGACTCACCCTCAATAAAACTATTACGACAAGCCTCCTGAACACAATCAACCTTAGCCATCAACTCACCCTGAAGTTCTTTTCTTAATGGATCAAGTTCATCAAAAAACATACTACTCAACATTAGAACTAACCCATATACAGACTCTTTGATTTCTATATTCGGAAAATCAATCTCCCCAATCAGGTCCTTTGTTTCATAAAATTGGTTGACGATTTTATCATGATTTTCCTCTAAAATAGGAGTTAAAGCCAATTCAAGCAAATCCCTATTTGTGAAATCATCATTATCTTTAATTTTCATCTCAATATTATTTATAATTTTTTCCTTGTCCAAATCTTTAAGTGAAACGATTGGAAAATTGAAATTATCCCAATCGTTTAATCTATAATTTGCCATTTTTGATTTTTCCTTAGTGGAAACTACAAAAAAGATTATTTCATTGTCCTCTTCATTATTCTTGTAATCAAATGCTGCAACATACAATTTAAATAGCTTTTTCTTTTTTCTACCCACATATGAACTTTCAAATTCAATCATGAAAATGGTATTTCCAATTTTGACAATATAATCCGGACGAATCAAGGAGGGTTTGATTATTACTTCCTCGCTTGTTAAAACTTCTACATTTGAAAAGTCTAAATCCACACCAAACTCAACATTCAGAATGTCAAACAATTCCATTAAATGCTCTTTTGAAATGTATTTAAAAGATGCGTCTTTTGATTGCACCATAATTATCACCTGAAGAACCTATTTGTCTTAAATACTATTTAAAACTATTTATTCTAAAAAATAAGACAATTTAACAAGTTTAAATCAATTTTACAGAGTTAAAGCAATGAAGTAACCAAATAATCACCAAATCCTTAAATACTCTTTAAAATAATGATATGTCAAGGTGATAGAATGTTAAAGTTTAAAAAACTTTCAAAAGTATATTTCAGTCCTTCAGGGACCACGGAAAAAATTGTAAACGAAGTCGCCAAGCATTTTAACTTGAATCGTGAAAACTACAACTTATTGAGTTTTGATGAGGAAAAGACATTCACTGACGAATTAGTCATAATCGGAGTTCCGGTTTTTGACGGAAGAATCCCTAAATTGGTTTGCAAAAGGCTTTCAAAAATGAAAGGGACAAACACCAAGGCAATCGTGATTCTAAATTATGGAAACATCAGCTACGGAGATGCCCTTTTAGAGTTAACCGAACTTTTAAAGGAAAACAATTTCCAAATCATAGGTGTTGCAACAACCGTCAGCCAACACTCCCACTTTAGTGAAATTGGCCATAACCGTCCGGACAATGACGATTTGGAAAAGATAAATGAATTTTCCAAAAAAATCGTTGAAAAATTGGAAAACGGCATTGAAAACGAGATTTTCGTAAGTGGCTACAAGCCATACCAAGATTATGTAAAACCTTCATTTTCAGTCAGCTGCGATGAGGACCTTTGCACAGAGTGCCTTGACTGCGCATACACATGTCCCGAGGATGCAATTCCAATGGATTCACCAACACAGACCGACAGAGGATTATGCACCACCTGCAGTACATGCATCAATGTATGCTCTGAAGCGGCAAGATCATTTGAAGGTCCCGAATACAACAGTCAAATGAGAGATGCAATGATAAACAATTTCGAGAGAAAGGAAGCGGAATTTTTCCTATAACCTTCAAGCACGAGGAAACAATTAAATCCTCGTGCTAAATTGATATAAACTAAAACAATAGATTTAAAAAGCATTAAAAGAAGAATAATCAATTATAAAATAAGCAAGGCAAATACTATGAGATTTAAAAGCAATATTGACTTAAAAATTACTATTGATTATATGAAAATACTTTCGCTATCGAATTTCTCAAAAAACAATGCACATGCCCATGCAAAAATTGTTGAAATCTGCGACAGGCATCCAAAAAATGAGAAAATGATGTTTTTTAAGATAAGATCTCTCAAAAAACTAAATAAAACATACAAAACAATAGAAGCAATAGATGAATTAATAAAAATTAATCCATACAATAAAAAAATATTATTTGAAATAGCCAAACTTATAGCTTAAAGCCTGTTCCGATAAACTGAGCAACGTCACGACCAGTATCATCTGAAATGTCAACATTGACGATTGATGATGTCCTTCCGCTTTTTCTGCATGTTGCCTTGGCGAATAGTTTGTCTCCTTTTGGGGCGGACAAGTAATGTATGTCAACCTGTTGAGCAACAGTCAACTGATGAATCTGATTAGACAATACCGCAAAGGCAAAATCAGCCAAGGTGAATATTACACCCCCCATGACACCACCATAAGCGTTTCTGTGCTCATCGGTTAGCTCCAAACTGCAAACTGCAACGTCTTCAGTGATTTCATCCAACACAATCCCTGTGTTTACTGCAAACTTATCCTTGTAGAAAAATTCCCTTGCCTCTTCCAATGAATTAAAATTGACCATATTTTACACCTAATATTTAATTAGTTGTTCATATATTAAAAGTTATTTCATGACCCTTTTTAAAATGAAAAACATTATTTTTGAAAATAATTTTTTGAAGACATTCAGCTTGACTTCCGGTGCGAAATCATGATTGACCAAACCGGTATTGTGCCAGAATTCACTGTCTGCTTTTATCGGGTCCTTCGATAATGCCATCGCTTTCCATACATCAAAAAACACGATATCCCCAAATTTTGGAGAGTGCAATCCACCAGACTTCAAATCATCAAGGAATTTCCTCGAAGTCTTGTCAATTTCGGAGGTTTCAAGATGGTCCTTTCCTCCGCAGGCCATCGCTATGGTATAAACCCTGTTCACACCCCAATGCCTCAATGTTTCGTCAATGTATTTTGCAACCTTCTTATGACCTGCCCCTGCAGTTGTGACAACGACCAACGCCTTTTTTGTGAAAAACTCAGGCCGGTGGTAAAAGTATGCAGTGTGGTCAAGGAAGTTCTTTAGAAGAGCTGTGACATTCATGGCGTAAACCGGAGAAGCGATTATTATTCCGTCGCACTCTTTCAATTTCTCAACAATCGGATTGACATAATCGAAATGAGGGCAGACATTCTCGCCTTCCATAATGCACTTAAAGCAGCCGTTGCACATTGGAATTTTCCTACTTGCCAAATGGATTTCTTCAAACTCTCCTTCAAGATTGCTCTTTACCTGTTTTACAACGCTCCAAGTATTCTTCTTTCTTGGAGATCCGTTTATGATTACATATTTCATTCAAACACCAACTGCCCATCAAGTATTAGCTTTTCCCTATACTCAAAATCCTTGTCAAATTCATCAACGTCACTTTCATCCACATCAAAAACATCAGGATTATGGAATATTCCCAAATTGCCGTCAAGACTTGCATCATCAAATATCCTTACCATGAAAAAGGGGTTTTCATCATCCAGAGAGGTTCCTTCAAGATACAAATTGTATTTTGAAGCACTTTCAAAACCGAACCTGGAATAATAGTTTTCATCACCTATTACAAAAATCAATGGAATGCCGCACCTGTCAGCCAAATCCAATGTGTATCCGATTAGTTCAGTGCCCAAACCCTGACCTTGACAATTCCCGTCAATTGCCACAGGACCCAATACGACCGCATCCACAACATCATTTTCAAAGAAAATTTTACCCCTCGAATAATTGATGCTACCTACAATTAAATCATCCTTTTCAATTACATATGCCAATTTCTGAATACGGCAATCATCATTTCTTAGGTTATGCACTATAAAATGTTCGAAAGCTCCGGGGCGATATATGTTCCAGAATGCATTTCGGACAAGTTCTTCAACTTCCCTATAATCAGTTTCCTCTTCCAACCTAATTTTCAAATCCAAAACCCCCTATACCTTAACCGAATCAAATATCAGTTTCATGTGCCTTTCACTCTTATCGGCCAAATTCTCCAAAAACATATTGTCATCTTCAGGATAGTTAATGATGAAATGCTCAACCAGCAGGAAAAATCCATAGTAGAAAAATGATTCGGCAAGCTGTCTTGAATCGCAGTCATCCCTTATCAACTTTTTATGTTTCATCAGCTCAAAAAGTTCAATCCATCCATTAACCGGCCCTTCAATCATCGCATTCTTGACAAAACCCCTTATCTTGTCATTGTGATATGCTTCAACAAGAATTATCCTTGTAATCTTCATCATCCGGGACTCGCCCAGGACTGACTTATAAAGGCTCAATCCAGCTTCATAAAAATAATCGAAACCCCGGTCCAGATTCTGACCTGCCTCATCAAGAGGAATTTCATCCCTTGTCATTTCACCAATATAATATTCCAGTATTGACTCCAATATGGATTCCTTGCTTTTATAATGGTTATATATTGAACTCTCCTTTATTCCAACGTTTTGAGCAATCTGCCGGATGGAAACTCCATCATATCCATACTCGGAAAACAGATCAATGGAAACGTCGAATATCCTTTCCTTATTGTTACTTCTCATAGCCATATTATCATTAACTAACACTTGTTAGTTATACTATTGAAGCGGAACCATATAAAACTAACGATTGTTAGTTTCAACTATTCGAAAAAAGGACAAATTCTATAAAAAAATTCTGAAAAAAGCTTAATCAAGCACTGGGCGTGTTTCGGAAAACCCAGTGCTAATTCGGTATTTTGGATTAATGTTTAGATTTGTTAAATATCTCAATGATATTCGAACAAATTGATGTCGAGGTTTTTAAAAATGGTTTAATCTTTGACAAATCACACTAACTTATTCATTGGGTGGTAGTCAACAGGTTCTGTTCCTAAAGCTTTTGCAGCTTCACAAACAAACATATCTGTTTGAGCTACAGCAGGGAAAGCGATTTTTGCGTTTTCAATAGGTCCAAATAAAACGAAATCCCCTGCACACATAACTTGCACGATGTTTGCACCAATATCACAAACAGTAAATGCAGTCTTGTTTCCTGCCTTTTTATAATCTCTCAACCAGTCCCATGCGGATGGAACGTTGTGAATACCAGATCCAACAGGATAACCCCATTTTGCCTTTTCAGCAAAGGAGGTTCTAGCAGCGATACCTGCACCTTGACCTAAAGGAGTAACAGCAGTATCCATCATAAATTTATCGATACCACAGTCAGCAGCTACTTCGAGTAAACCTTTTTCGTAAGCACCGTCATCCCCGTTTTCCCACATGTTCATTTTACCGTCAACGGTAGCGTTCATTGGGTTGAATCCTAAGATGATAGATGCAGAAATGTCGGTTTCAGCGAGAGCATCCAATTCGGACTTGTCAGCTGCCATGTTAATTGAGTTATAAATTGCTCTTTCAGTTAATCCCACTTCATCAGCATATTGTGCACCAGCTACCCTAGCGTCACCAGATGTTGAATCTATAAGGAAAGGAGCATCACAAATATCACCGATGTATTCAATGTATTTTGGAAGAGCTTCCACAGTTTGTCCGAAAACTTGTACAATGTATGGGTTACCGGTTACATCGGAAATTTCTGCCATATCATTCACCAATTGTTCGGCTCTGTCCTTGTCGAAGTCTCCAGTTAATTCGTCATTAAGAATATTGTGTCCACCATAGAAAATAGTTCCTGCTAAAACAGTAGGATATTCTCCTGGTTGTCCACCCATTTGAACTCCAGCGAAGTCAAATACTACTTGTTCTTTATCAAATTTAAACATTTAATTAAACCTCTATATTTTTCGACTTAACAAAAAAAATGTTAAGTCAATTAAACTTTACTTTCTAATAACATATAAACATAACTATACAGTATTATAAAATTAATAATAATATTTAAAAACTGTTTAAATTTATAAAATAAATAATGTACAGCATATAAATAAAGAATAGTTTAATATAATTAAATATTAATTGAAAATAAACAAGGAACGGTTTAAATTGGCCCAAAACTTCCAAAATCCATGAAATAATTAATTAATCATAATTAATCATGATTATAAAATTTAATGGTGAATATAATAATATATTTTAAAAATAATAATTTTTAATTAGATTGAATAGCTATAACTGAATATTAACTGGAAAAAAATTGCATTAAAGTGGTAAAATATTATAAAATGTAAAAAATAGATGTCATTTCATTATAAAAAATAC
>CAMNJW010000069.1 GCA_946541845.1 uncultured Methanobrevibacter sp. | reverse complement strand
TTTTTACTAATAAAATATTTAATTTAAATAGTATATAAAGGTATGTTTATTTAAATTATATATGAAAATTATTAAAAAAAATAAAAATTTTTTAATTTTCAAATAACGATTTTATTTATAAACAATTAACAAACATCGTATTATGACTAACCATTAATAAATGTTACTAATTTTAAGTATTTTTTTGTGAAAAAAAAGAAATGAAAATAATTTTAATCGAAGAATTCGCATAAAACATTATAGATTGCTTTCATACTGAAAAATTGCTCCCAAAAACAACTAAAAATATATATTTCATAACCCCCATAGCAATTACAAACACCACCATGGTGAAATACTCAAATAATAATAGGACGTGTTAACATTAGTGAAATTAACAATCTAATATATTTTTTGAATGCCATGAAAGAAGTATTAAAATTCGAAAATCCAAATGACTTTCAAAAGAAGATTAATGAAAGCAAAGAATTTAGAATAAGAATCCAGAAACTTGTATACCTATCCAAATTTTTCGGATGGGAAAATTCATACATTTTTACATTAAATGAAAGAGGTCCGTATTCCATCAATTTAGCAGATAATTATTATGACAATAAGTTATTTAATGAAAATGCAATAGAAATACATAATTTTAAGATTGAAGAGTTTTTCGAATTTATTGAAGAAAAATCAAATGAATTTTTAGAAGCCTCCTCAACATTAATATATGTGTTCAAAAATGAGCCCTCATCTTTTAGCAAAACAAATAGTATAACATTATTGAATGAATTAAAACCGGATATCCCATTAAAAATTAAATTAGATGCATTCGATAATATTAAAAAATTCAATATCCTTTTTAACATTGAAAAAGTATTTTCGACTTATGAGACCATAGAATATAAAAACCGCCTTAAAAGAAAAATACAAGAAATTCAAAAGGAAGTTGATACATTAAAAGTATGTCGAAACCAAACACTTATTTTAGGATCTTTAGAATATATGCAAGTCATTATAAAACAGGAACATTTGAAACCTTCATATAAAAGAGACTTATTAAAATTCATTGATTTTTATATAAAACAAATAGAATTAAATTTAAAATTGCAACTAAATGAAAAAATCGATGCACTGGATTTAAATCTTATTGAAAAGTTATTTAATCAATTCCAGGATTATGTTAATCAAGAACTCAACATTATTTCTCGAGTTGATGATGAAGAGTTCAATTATGCCAATTTTTATTAAGGTAGGTGATATAATGAATCGCATCAAAAATCAATTAATCACCTATGACTCAAATTTAATTATATATTACTGTTTTTCAACAAAAAATCATGAAATAATAGAATTAACATCAAAAACTAAAAAATTAACCGAATATTTGATTAATAATAATTCTGAAATCATCCTTCCTCAATTTATCATAGATGAAATTAAAAACATAACCTTTTCAGAAATTGTGTTTAACTATATAACTAAACGGTCAGAAGTTACCCATCTTCCAAAAAATCCCACATATCTTTTTAGAATAGAACTAGAAGGAAAAATTCGTAAAAAATTTGAAAAATTTTTAAAAAGGGAATGGATTACAATTGATGAATATTGTCCAACTGAAAAATCAATTAACCAAATTGAAGAATTTTACAGCACCATTTGTAATGAACCTAAATCAAAGGAATTTTTAAGACTGAAAAAAACAGACACAATTAAACCTTCTTTAATAGATATTAAGTTAATTGCATTTTCGAAAGAAAAAAATACAACATTAATTTCAAATGACTATGACATAACATATTTTTCAAAAGAATTAATTGAAAAAAATTTAGCACATCAAATATTTAATCTCAAAGAGCTAATAATATATAATTAGATTATCATGATAGAAGTTGAAGTCAAAGCAAAAATAAATAGCTTCATTGAAATGGAGGAAAAACTGGAAAGCATTGGAGCTCAAAAAAGCAAAAATGAATTTCAGGAAGACATCTACTTCAATAGTCCAGTCGTTGATTTTGCCGAAACCGATGAAGCATTAAGAATCAGAACAACAAAAGAAGATGACAACGTCAACATTTTCATAACCTACAAAGGTCCGAAAATAGACAAGGAATCAAAAACACGAAAGGAAATCGAAATGGGAATAGAGGACTCCCAAAAATGTTCCGACATCTTTGAGGCAATAGGCTTCAGGAAGGTCAGGACAGTCAGGAAAAACAGACAATACTACAATTACGAAAATTTTGAGATATCCCTCGATGACATTGAAGGGCTTGACCCGTATATGGAAATCGAAATAGCTCTCGAAGACGGATCCGATTACAGCGAAGCCCAGAAATCCATTTTTGAACTTTTTGAAAAATTGGGCATCACAGACGGATTTGAAAGAACATCATACCTCGAACTTTTAGAAAATTTATATAGTAAATAAATGCATATTAATAATATTAAATTTAATTTTTTAAGATGTGATTATATTGCAATATTTTATTAGTCATTATAATAAGGAATGTGAAATCGCATTCCCTGAGGATTTTATAATATATGATACAACTTTAAGAGATGGAGAACAAACTCCTGGAGTTTGTTTCAGCTTTGATGAAAAATTAGAGATTGCCCGCAAGCTCGATCAATTTAAGATACATCAAATCGAAGCGGGTTTCCCAATAGTCTCCCAAAGGGAACAGGAAACCGTAAAGGCAATCGCCAATGAAGGATTGAACGCTGACATTTTAGCTTTAACCAGGACAAAACATGAAGACATTGATGTTGCACTTGACTGTGACGTGGACGGTATAATTACATTCGTTGGAACTTCAGACATCCACTTGGACCACAAGATGCACATCACCCGTCAGGATGCCATTAACTTATGTGAAACTGCAGTAGATTACGCTAAAGACCATGGATTATACGTTGCATTTTCTGCAGAAGACGCTACAAGAACAGATATCGAATTCCTGAAAAGAATCTATTCAAAAGCACAAGAATGCGGTGCTGACAGGGTTCACATTGCAGACACCACAGGCGCTATCACACCACAGGGTATTGACTACCTTGTCAGAGAACTTGTTAAAGACCTTGACATCAATATTGCGCTTCACTGCCACAATGACTTCGGACTTGCAGTGATAAACTCAATCACCGGTGTCCTAGCAGGAGCTAAAGGTATTTCCACAACCGTGAACGGTATTGGTGAAAGGGCAGGTAACGCATCACTTGAAGAGCTCATCATGGCATTGAAAATTTTATACGGCAAGGACTTAGGATTCAAAACAAAATACATCAAGGAATTGTCAGACCTCGTATCAAAAGCAAGCGGACTTCCAATTCCATACAACAAGCCTGTTGTTGGAAACAACGTGTTCAGGCACGAATCCGGAATTCACGTGGATGCAGTTATTGAAGAGCCTTTATGTTACGAACCGTATGTTCCGGAATTAGTGGGTCAAAAAAGGCAGCTTGTTTTAGGTAAGCATTCCGGATGCAGAGCCGTAAGGGCCAAATTGAATGAATGCGAACTTGATGTCAGCGATGAGGAACTTGTTGAAATCGTAAGACAAGTTAAAAAATCCAGAGAAGAAGGAAAATACATCAACGACCAAGTATTCAAAGATATCGTTAAAAAAATTAGTAAAAAGGAATAGGTAAGGATTATGAATATTACTGAAAAGATATTATCCTCAAAAGCAGGACATGAGGTTACACCAGGAGAAATCATCGAAATTCCGGTAGACCTCGCAATGTCCCACGACGGAACCTCACCGCCTGCAATCAAAACCTTTGAAAAGGTGGCGGACAAGGTATGGGATCCCGAAAAAATAGCCATTATATTTGACCACAATATCCCAGCAAATACAATCGGTTCCGCAGAGTTTCAAAAGGTTTGCCGTGACTTTATAAAAACCCAAAACATTACAAAGAACTTCATTCACGGAGAAGGAATTTGCCATCAGGTCGTTCCCGAAATGGGATTGGTCGAGCCGGGCAAGGTGATAGTGGGTGCTGACTCACACACATGTACCTACGGTGCATTCGGAGCATTTTCCACAGGCATGGGTGCAACTGACCTTGCAATGGTATGGGCAACAGGAAAAACATGGTTCATGGTTCCGGAAGCTATCAGGATGGAAGTTGAAGGAGAATTAAATCCATATATCGCGCCAAAAGACATAATATTGAATATCATAGGCGAAGTGGGAATAGCTGGAGCAACCTATAAGACAGCCGAATTCTGCGGCCAGACCATTGAAGAGATGGGCGTTGAAGGAAGAGCCACCATGTGTAACATGGCAATAGAAATGGGTGCCAAAAACGGAATAATGGAACCTAACCGGGATGTCATCGATTACATCTGCCAAAGAACCGGCAAAAAGGAATCTGAATTGAATGTTGTAAGGTCAGATGAAGATGCAGTGTATTCAAAGGAAATGCACTTTGACATCACAGACATGGAACCTCAAATAGCTTGTCCAAATGACGTGGACAATGTTTGCGACATCTCAAAAATTGAAGGAACTGCAATTGACCAATGCCTTGTAGGATCATGTACCAACGGAAGGCTTTCCGACTTGAAGGACGCCGCAGACATTTTAAATGGCAATAAAATTAACGATAATATTAGATTAATCATACTTCCGGCCTCAAGAGAAATCTACAAGCAGGCCATGCACCTAGGCTATATCGACACATTCATAGATGCAGGAGCAATCATCTGCAATCCTGGATGCGGACCATGCCTCGGAGGACATATGGGAGTATTGTCTGAAGGAGAATCCTGTATCTCCACTACCAACAGAAACTTCAAGGGCAGAATGGGAGATCCTAAATCCTCAGTTTATTTATCTAATTCAAAAGTGGTAGCTGCTTCAGCACTTACTGGAGTGATTACCAATCCAAAAGATTTATAAGTGATTTAAATGCCAATGTCAAAAAATGAAGCAAATAGAGGCCTTATTGAAAAAATAAGAGACCTGGAAGAACAATACGGTAAGACTTTTTCAAACACACAAAAAATCCTTCTAACAACAGACGGTTCTATTACAGCGATTTTGGACGTCCTGTATGGAAAGATTACCCTGTCCACACTTGACCAGCATTTCGAGGATGCCGACAAAAGCCATGCGAAATTGGTCAACGTTGATGAAGGAGAGGAAATCAATTACAGGGAAGTTATAATGCATAGGGAAGGCAAGCCTTTGATATATGCAATATCCCACATTCCATTATCAAGATGTTCAAGAGAAGTTTGTGCTGATTTGATTAGGGCAGACATACCAATCGGAAGAATTTTAAAGAATTATAACATTGAATCCAGAAGAGAAATCAACAACATCTTCATCGAAAAACCGAACGACACACTAAAGGAACTGTTCGAAACCGATGAGGACATGCTTGCAAGGGATTATGTAATCATCAGCAACGGTGAAATATTAATGTGGATTAAAGAGGTATTCCCTGTAAGCTACTTTACTGAAATTTAAGGGTGTTAAAATGGGAGTGAAATTAAAAGACATCATCGAACCTGAACAAATTAATTTTAAAGATTTAGAAGGAAGAAGCGTGTCAATTGACGCATTCAATACATTATACCAATTCCTTTCTACAATCAGGCAAAGGGACGGAAGACCATTGACCGATGAAAATGGAAATGTTACCTCCCATTTAAGCGGAATACTTTACAGAAACTCATCTATGGTCGAAAAGGGAATAAAGCCAATATATGTCTTTGACGGAAAAGCACCTGAACTTAAAAGCGAAACCCAGGCAAAAAGAAGAGAGGTGAGGGAGGAATCTGAAAAGATTTATAAGGAAGCTCTTGCACAAGGAGACACTGAAAAGGCTCGAAAATACGCAATGAGGTCATCCAAGCTATCCCCATACATCATCGAATCCTCTAAAAAGCTATTGACATTGATGGGAATTCCATATGTTGAGGCCAAAGGGGAAGGTGAAGCGCAAGCGGCATACCTTGTTCAAAACGGGGACGCATATGCAGTTGCATCCCAGGATTATGACTGCCTGTTGTTTGGAGCAAAAAGAGTCGTTAGAAACCTTGCTGTCAATTCAAACCTTGGAAACCTTGAATACTATGAACTGAACAGGGTTCTAAAAGAATTGGACATCACAAGAGAAGAGCTGATTGATATGGGAATATTGATTGGAACCGACTTTTGTGAAGGCTTGAAGGGAGTGGGTGCTAAAACCGCCCTTAAACTTGCTCGCAAGGGACAGTTAAAAGAAAAATTAGCCGAGCTTCAAAAGGAATCCACACATGATCTGGATGAAGTCCGTGAGATATTCCTAAACCATAACGTCAATACCGACTATAAAATAAAATGGGAAAAACCCGATAAGGAAAAACTGATTGAATTCATGTGTTATGAACATGGCTTTTCCACAGACCGTGTCAACAAGGCATCAGACAAGCTTAAAAACCTGACTTCCTCACAGGGAAGCCTTGATGCATGGTTTTAAA
>CAMNJW010000068.1 GCA_946541845.1 uncultured Methanobrevibacter sp. | reverse complement strand
AATATGCTGTTTATCTTTCTAAGTGAAATCATATTATCTACAAGTAAGACTTAAAGAATGCTTCAAATTCCTCATCATCCATTGGCTCTGGAGTTGATATCTTTTCATTATTCATTATACTTGAAGCAAGGTCCCTGTATTCCTGTGCCTCATCACTATCAGGATATTTTTCTACAACGGTTTTTGCATCTAATTCAGCATCTTGAATCAAATTGCTTCTATGGATAGTGCCAATAACATGTGTTCCAATCTTTTCAGCAAAGTCATTGACAATCTGTTCCTCATTATCGACATTTCTGCAGTTACACACTATACCGCTTAAATTGCCCTTAAGTTTTTTAACACCCTTAACAATATTATTTGCCGCATACAATGCCATATATTCACCGGAAGTAATAATCAATACTTCATCTGCATATTTTTCACGCAACGGAACTGAAAAACCTCCGCAAACGACATCACCCAGAACATCATAGACAACAACATCCAAGTCCTCATCAAATAATCCCAATTGCTCAAGGCGCTTCATAGCTACAATCACACCACGTCCAGCACAGCCAACACCTGGCTCGGGACCTCCGCTTTCAACACATAAAATGTCTTTAAAACCCTTGAAAACCAAATCATCCCTTTCGGGTTTTCTGTTATCCTTTAATGTATTGACAACTGTTGGAATTCTTGAACCGTATAATGTACGTGTGGTGTCCGCTTTAGGATCGCATCCTATTACAAGACAATTCAAATCATCACTGCCCCACACAGCAGACAGATTGGCCACTGTTGTACTTTTTCCGATTCCACCTTTTCCATAAATAGCTATTTTCTTAATCATTTAATTCTCTCATGTTTTTAATTCTTAAAAGTGAAGATGCAACTGCGCATACAGTTATAAATATAGTCAATATTAATGTTATATTTTTAGAATTTATTAATATTGCGACAATCGGAAATGCATAAAACATGTATGCAACAAATGTTCCGAATCTGTCATATTTTAAAGCTCCCCAGCCTGATGTTGCGAAAAATTCTATTAGCTTTAAAATAATGATTAATAAAAACCAAACGGGAGCCAAATCAATTAACACAACTGCCAATGATGCAAAAATGATAAACAGGAAGTCGCAAATCACATCTATTTTAGATCCGTTGTCAACAATCAAATCATATTTGCGAGCCCAATACCCGTCTAAAATGTCACTGGCAATAGCTAAAGCAAAAATAATTATTAAATATGCAATGCTGAATTCAAAAACTGCAAAATATAAAAACAACACTCCAAAAACTATTCTGGAAACTGATAATGCATTGACTACACGCCTGTTCATGATTTCACTCAAAGTCTTTTGCTACAATCATTCTCTTTCTATAAGCTTATAGACAAAATCATTTTTTCTGACTTTAGGAATCAATACGGCAACATTGGAATTTTTTGTGACACTGTCAACTGATTTGCCTTCAATCTGCATGGAATCAATAGTATGGGTTATTGAACCTGTAGTTTGGCCCTGAATGATTATCTTATCTCCAACTTTTAAATCATCCCATATCCTCAGCTCTGCTGCCCCAACTTTATTGTAATAGTTAACAACCTGGCCAATGTCCTTTTTGATATATTTTGACTGGTTGTCTTCACTTCTCTCAAATGGAGTTGAAAAGTAAAAGTTTGTGTCAAATCCACGATTGAACACGCTTGTCAGCTCATCCATCCATTCATCCTTAACCTGATAATTAACAGGATCATTCTGGTAGCTGTCGATAGCTTCCCTATATATCCCTGTAACCATAGCACCGTAATCCGGACTGCGTGCTCTTCCTTCAATCTTAAAAGAAGCAACACCGCTTTTCATCAATTCGGGAATGTATTCAATCATGCACATGTCTTTTGGTGAAAAAAAGTTGGTCCTATAGCTTCCGTCATCACTGCCGGTTATTATGAAGGATTCATCCTCAACCTCAGAGAAGTTAATGACATTGTCCTCTCCTTCCTCATATGTCAATGTCCAGTTCTTGCGGCATGGCTGTAGGCAGTCCCCGCAGTTGGCGCTTCTTCCATATAATCCGTAACTTAAAAAGCATCTTCCTGAAATTGCCATGCAGATTGCTCCATGTACAAAAATTTCAGTTTCAATTGGAGATTTACGGGTGATTTCAGTGATTTCAGATAGGGATAACTCACGGGAAAGAATTGCCCTCTTAGCACCCAACTTCTTAAGCGTCTTCAAGGTATATGAATTTGTCACATTTTCCTGAACGCTGATGTGCGCTTCAAGACCATGGGACACGACATCTTCAATCAGTCCAATGTCAGATAAAATAAGTCCGTCCATTTCAGCTTCGGAAATGGCTTCTAAATTATTTTCCAACTCGCATGCGAGTCTTTCATTCAAAATTATATTAGTGCATAAATAGGTTTTAGCTCCATACTCTTTTGCTATTCTAGACACTTCAGGCAAATCATTTAATGAAAAATTTTTTGCATTGGCCCTCATGTTATAATCATCAAGGCCAAAATAAACTGCATCAGCACCATTTTCCAAAACGGCGCGCAATGAAATGAAATTTCCAGCAGGAGCTAACAGTTCAACCATAATTATCTACGGTTTATAGTAAGTTTCAGCCTCAAGTCCTTCAGGAATTTCAGTAGGGTACTCCTCATTCAGGCAACCTAAGCATAATTTTTCTTTATCCATTCCGATTGCTTTAACTAAAGCAGGTAAAGTAATGTAACCTAAAGAGTCAATGTCAAGTTGCTTTTGGATTTCTTCTACTGAATAATTTGCAGCAATCAACTCTTTTTTGGTTGCCATTGCTACACCATAATAACATGGTGCAATAACAGGAGGACAACCTACAAGGAAATGAATTTCTGCAGGTTCAGCTTCTTTTACAAGATCAAGTAATTGTTTAGAGGTTGTTCCCCTTACAATACTGTCATCGATTAAAATAATTTTTTTGCCCTTGATAGCCTCTTTAATCGGGTTCAACTTAAGTCTTACAGCCAGTTCCCTCTCTTCCTGGGTTGGCATAATAAATGTCCTTCCGACATATCTATTTTTGATTAAACCTTCACCATATGGAATTCCGGAAGCTCTGGAGTATCCGATTGCTGCAGGAATTGATGAATCCGGTACCGGAATAACAATATCAGCATCAATAGGGTAGAGTTCATGCAGTTGACGGCCTATATTCATCCTAGTTTCATATACATTAATGCCGTCGATTGTACTGTCAGGTCTTGCAAAGTAAACATATTCAAACATACAGTGGGAAAGCTTGCATTTTCCTGCACTTTCCAACATGTGGGAGTTAATTTCATCATTATCGAAGTAAACAACTTCCCCAGGCACAATATCTCTAACATATTCTGCATTAATAACATCAAAAGCAACAGTTTCAGAAGCCAAAATAAATTCATCATCCCTCTTTGCAACAGCAAGAGGTTTAATTCCCATAGGATCCCTTACACCGTACAGTTCACCATCAACTAAAATAGTTAATGCATATGATCCTACAAGTTTCTTACATACCGCTTCAATGGCATCCAAAACATTTTTACCGTTATCATAATGCTCTTTTTTAAGCATGTAACATATCACTTCAGAATCGCTGTCAGATTTGAAGTAAAAACCTTGGTCAATTAGCTCTTTTTTCAACTCATCAGAATTGACAATGTCCCCATTATGAGCCATTGCAATAAATCCATCACCAAAATCAGTTACAAAAGGCTGTGAATTTTCCAATTTTGATTGACCAGTGGTTGAATATCTTACATGACCAATAGACATGTTACCATGTAGATTTTGGATTAAATCATCATCAAATACATCAGTAATCAAACCCATTCCACAATGGTGATTTAAACCAGTTTCTGGATTAAAAGTAGCAATACCTGCTGATTCTTGACCTCTGTGCTGTAAAGCATACAAACAATAATAAACAAAAGATGTAACATTTTTGGATTCATCCGGACAATGAATTCCAACTATACCACACTTGTCTTCCATTTCACCGTGCATTTATAAACTCCCTATAAAATAGTATAATAATAATTATCTAAAAACTAGTATAAAATAATAATTGTTTTAATTTGTTCAGTCCCAGAAATTTTCGAATGTGTTGGAAATATCATAATCTTCCCTAACTTCAGGAACTTTTTCTTCATTAGTTTCATCCAATTCTTTTATTAAATCTTCAGTATTATCATCTACAAATATCAGTGCAGTTCTAACAATTTTTAACCATTCAATAGCTTTGGATTTGGATTCTGCTGCAATATATCCTTGACCAACAATGATATTATCAGGTCTGAATTTATTTGTAGCGATTACAATCCTGTCCTCATCAGTCAATTCCTGCCTGAATGATTCCTGCCATAATTCATCCAAATTAAAAATTTCAAGAATGTCTTTTGAGTAGACATCTTCATAGCGTAATTTAAAAGCTTCAAAATCAGATTTAAGTTCTTTGAAATCTTCCCTTAATTCATTATTCTCCTGAGTTAAGACTTCATTTTCCTTGAGAACCTGATTATAATCATCCAATAAATTATTATAATTATGAGTTACTTTCATTAATTTATTTTCCAAAGTGTGGATATTTATCAGATTTAAAGAATAAGACAATGTTGATTTTATTATTGAGTTTAAGATTTCCTTTTCCGCAAGGTTGAAATCAATGGATTCATCTTCAATAATAATGTTGTTATAATCAAATAATCCAATGTGATTAAAATCAGTTTTTAATTCATTAAAAAGAATGTTGTATGTTTCATCATGACCATACCCTCCAATCAGAAGGATATCTGCACCACTGGCTACTTTCTTAACTATATCCAGTTCCACAGTTGGAATAATTGATGAAACAATGATATTATAATCTCTTTCAAGGTGAATATTATTTACAGCTTTTGAAACAAGCTGCGCAATATCCAAACCTGACACAATTATACGAACATCAATTTTTGATTCATGATTTTGGTTTTCCATGAACATTACCTAAATTACATTCATTTTTTCATGCCAATTCCAAGCGGACTCAACAATTTGCTCCAAATTGTATTGAGGAGTCCAGCCCAGTTTTTCTCTAATTTTTGTTGAATCAGCTATCAGAATAGCCGGATCGCCTTCACGGCGCTCATCAATTTTAACTTCAAAGTCACGGCCTGTGACCTTCTTGCACATGTCAATCACTTCACGAACGGAATATCCTTTTCCATTTCCAAGATTGAAAATGTTGGATTCCTTTTCACTGCATAGATATTCATATGCCTTGATATGTGCATCAGCCAAATCGTTTACATGTATGTAATCACGGACGCAAGTTCCGTCAGGAGTATCATAATCATCTCCGAATATTGAAATGCTGTCTCTCTTTCCGATAGCGGCATCCAAAATCAAAGGAATGAGATGGGTTTCAGGGTCATGCAATTCCCCAATTTCTCCATCAAAATCAGATCCTGCAGCGTTGAAATATCTTAAGGATACATAATTGAAATCACCTTTTTCAGCTTCACGCTCCAAAGCCTTTTCAGTGATGAATTTGGAATGTCCATAAGGATTGATTGGTTTTAATTCCTGGTCTTCTGTTATTGGGACCTTTTCAGGATTTCCATAAACTGCTGCAGTTGAAGATAAAATAAATTTATCAACGCCAAATTCCCTCATGATTTGTAAAAGATTTAGAGTATTTTTATAATTGTTTTTAAAGTATTTTTGAGGCATTTGAACTGATTCTGCTACAGATGAAAAGGCTGCGAAGTGAATAACTCCGTCAATATCATATTTTTCAAAAACTTCCCTTAAGTCTTTGCTTCCAAAGTCATATTCTTCAAAGTGTCCCCACTTTACAAAGTTTTCATATCCTTTGCAGAGGTTATCAACCACAACAGTATCATAACCTGCCTGATGCAATGCCTTATTTGTATGGGAACCTATAAAACCTGCTCCACCAGTAACTAAAATCATTATAACACCTAGATAAATTTACCTAATTTAAGTAAAGCCTTTGGAGATACTTTAACTAATTTTTTAACAATTTCAGTGGTTGAAATTTTGTCAAAGCTTTCTCCTTGGAAAGCATGTGCAATGCTGTCAAGCTCTTCATCAGATAAAGTGAGCAAGTATTCTTGAACTTTTTTGTATCTTTTGATTTCATGGTCTAATTCTGCATGAGCCATTTCATCATATTGTTTAAAGAATTTTTTGGAACAATCTTCCTTAATAGCTTGTGCAGCCACTTGACCTGCGCACATTCCACCGGTCATACCGGAAATGATTCCTCCACCGGTTAAAGGATTTACTTGACCAGCAGCGTCTCCACATACTAAAATGTTATCATCATAAAGTTTTTTGGTCATTCCACCAACAGGATCTCCACCAACATTCATTTCAACAGCCTGAGCATTCTTTAAGTACGGACATGTTGCCACAAAATCATCCAAGTATTCTTTTGCGGTTTTTTCAGCTTTGTGAGGTAAAATTGCTAAAC
>CAMNJW010000067.1 GCA_946541845.1 uncultured Methanobrevibacter sp. | reverse complement strand
TTAATTATTTATTTATGGCTATTCATGGAAATTTGGAAAAAATTTGGACCTTCTGAAATCATATTAAAAGATGAAATTAACAAAGGTGGATTAAATGCCATGCCTTATCATAATAGTCTAAACATAGTTTAAATTGATTTTAGCTATTATTAAATTATATTTTCATCAAAAAATATTATTTTTAATAGTGATTCTACTCATTATATTGCTAATTTAATTGTTTGTTAAATAAGTGTATTCAATGATGTGGATGAAATATATAAATTAAATTAATTAAATGTATAATTATGAAATTAGTTGAAAAAGGTTTCCTTAAGAGAAATAAAAAAATTATTTTAATATCATTAATCATATTTTTGGTATTTGCTGTTTCAGGAATGTTGATTTCACACATGATGATTGGAGATAATGAGGGACAGATTACAAAAGCATTATTAAACTTGCCGAAAAATGAGACAAATCAGGATGTTGGCCTAGATATTAGTTCTCTTGATATTTTTGTACATAACCTGGTTGCGAATATTATTATAATTGTTGGAGGTTTATTCTTTTCAATTATTTCGGTTTTGATTGCTGCTTTCAATGCTGTTTCAATAGCGTCACCTTTTGGAACTGACTTAACATATTCACTTGTTGCAATTTTGCCTCACAGTATCTTTGAATATACTGCAACTGTTATAGCGCTTGCTGCGGCATTTTTAATAACTAAACTTGAAATTGCAATGATAAAAAACAGAAGTTTCAAAGGAACTTTAAGAGATTCAAAAACAGAATTAAAAGATATTTTGGTTTTGGTCATTGTAATGGTGATTCTTTTGGCAATTGCCGCAATAATTGAAGGACATATCACTCCAATCATAGTCAAGTCTTTTTTTGGACTTTAAATGGTATTTAAAATAAAATTTTTTTTTTAATTTTTTTAAATAAAAAAAGTTCTTTAAAGAATAAAAATTCTTTAAAGATTAAATTATCCCGCTATATTTTCAAATCCTTTTGTAGCAAGCAATCTTGTGAATGCTCCATCAGGTTTCATAACGATATTTCCATTGGTGTATTCTTGCAATGCTGCTTGTACCATAGTGCTCTTTTTGACAGGGTCTTTACTTGCATTAGCAAGTGCTTTGGTCAATACCATAACCGCATCTGCCCTAGACATGTTTCCTTTTACATTGTCATTACCAGGATATCCTTGGTAAGCGTCGTTTTCACGGATAATGTCTGTTGCACTAAGGTTTGTTTCTTGACCGTCAACATAAAGTGGTCTGATTGAATCAATAACGTTATCGACACCTTCATCATAAACAACAACCACAGCATCAGCATGCATTCCGGTGTGAATTTCAACAATTTCTGCAGCATACTGCATACCGCTGTCCAATCCGTTCCATAGACAGTCGTGAAGCATCATGTTTCCACTAAGCTCTCCTGGAGCAGGTTGTGACGGGTGATACATTTCTCCAGGATAGACTGGAGTGTAATTTGCAAGGCTTCCATTTTCTAAATGAACCATGTAAGCCATATCCACACCACCGTTAGGTTGTTCATATTTATCTGAAGCCAATACAAGTATATTCTTACTTTCATTAGTTAAATCCGGTCCCATAAACAATGCGCCAGCAATAACTGCAAGCAATCCAATAAGAATAACCACAAGTATTGCTATAATCAATTTTTTACTTCTCTTCATTTTAATTCCCATGCATGATTTAAAATGATATTGTTTTATTAATAAAACAATTCATATTTTATTTTTTTAAATTAAATTATATAAATATTTTTGAATTTTAAGAAATTTTAAAGTAATTCTAGATAATGAGATAATAATATTTGTTTAAATTGAGCATCATCATGTGTTGGTTTTTGATTATTTTGGACATTATATTTTGATTCTAAATAATCGTATTCTGCTTCTTGATTTAGTTTGTCGATTTTCTGTAGTTTATATATTTTAACAGATTCATCCAACTTCTCATAAAATGCATCATCATTTATTTTTGATTTTGGGGTGTTTTTAATTAGATTTTCAATGTCGTTTGTAATATTCTTGCCGACCCAACTAATTTCATAAATGGATTTTCCTGATGCAAAATAAGCATGTGAGTGATTGTCTCCTACATATTCATTGTTTTTGCAGTAATGTCTGACAGGATGTTTTCCTATTTTTAAATCATTGGTATAATCATATTCCATTGCCCAAAGACCGATTGCATTTGGAATATCTTCATCAATGCAGATTATTGAAAAATTATTGTCATATCTGTACCCGTTTGTAATGTTGTCTCCTCCACAAAATTCCTCAGGCACTTTAAACGTTATTCCATTTATTTCAAGGGAATCTTCCTGTGCGTAAACGCATCCTATAAGAAAAATGGATGTAATGATTAAAATCATTATTTTTTTCATAAATCTAGTATATAATTCATTGTTTAAAATAATTTTTAAACACAATTTTAAATAATGTTTTTAACATATAATTAATCATGGCGAAAGATGACAGAAGTGGCGTAAATCCATTTACCGGTAAAAAGCATTTTGATATTGTCAATGATGATAAGTTTCTACAGCAGTCATATAATGAGTATTATGCTTTGATAAATAAAGCGCAGCTTTTGGATAATACTCAAAACGGTCAGATTGTCAGGAATGTTGCTGTGAATTTAATTAATGCAGTAAATAATTATTTGGCTAAAATCGGCCGTTTGGATTATGTAGAGAATTATTATGATTGGGATTTTCATTTGGTTGCAGATAATACTGTAAATGCTTTTTGCATGCCTGGCGGTAAAATTGTCATGTTCTCAGGAATTCTTTCAGTTGCAAATACTGAAGAGAGAGTTGCCTTTATTCTAGGCCATGAGATGGCTCATGCACTTCTTGATCACTCAAGAACAAGGGCCAGTGCTCAAAGTGCTCAAAATGCCATTACTTCTGCTGCTTGGGTTGGCAGTATTGCCATGGACATTATGGGTTTGGGAGGTCTTGGAAATCTGACCCGTGCCGCTACTAATGTGGCAAGTGTAGGTTCCCAATTCTTGCTGATGAACCCATGGGGTCGAGACCAGGAGCTTGAAGCTGATAGGTTGGGAATGATGATAATTCATTGGGCAGGTTATGACATTTCTCAGATTCCTGCATTCTGGCAGGCAATGTCTTCTAAAAACTCTAATCAGCATGACTTTTTTTCAACACATCCTGCTGATTCAAAAAGAATTGCTGCAATGAATGAGTTGATTGTTGAAATTGAAAATGATGAGAGTTTTCATGACAAACCGGTAATTGGTGGTAATTCAAGTAATTCTAAAAATTCTAATGCAAGTAACACAGAACTAAAATGCTCAAATTGCGGCACTCCAGTAGGTCCTGAAGATAAGTTCTGTACAAATTGTGGCGCTAAATTTGTGGTTGATTCAACATGCCCTAAATGCGGGGCTTCTATTGAACAAGATTCAAAATTTTGTACAAATTGTGGAAACAAGCTTTAAGAGGGAAAATAATGGAACAACTTGTAAAATATGTTAATAGGTCTTCATATAGGGTTAGAGTTTTAAAATCATTAGGTGAAGATGCAAAGATGCCTAAAGAAATTGCATCAGATAGTGGAATATTGCCGAATCATATTTCTAATGTGTTAAGGCAATTAAAAGAAAAAGATATTGTTGAATGTATTAATCCTGAAGTTAGGAAAGGTCGTCTTTATAGATTATCCGATAATGGATTGGATATCTTAGATGAACTTGAATAACTATTTTTTTACTTTTTTTAATTTTTATTTTTGCTATTTTTTTTCGATAATCGAAATGTTTAAATACTATAAGATATTAACATATTGTGTGTAAGTTACTAATAACATACTTATAAGTAACTTTTTTAACACCTATAAAAAAAATTTCAGGATGTGATAAAACATGACTACTGTAATCAACGATAAGGATTTGGATTTGGTGTTCTTGATTGACAGGAGTGGATCAATGTACGGGTCAGAAAAGGACACAATGGGTGGATTTAATTCATTTATCGAAAAAGAAAGAGACAATGAGTTTAACACAAATGTTACCACAGTATTATTCGACCATGGATATGACGTTTTATACAGGAGAAAACCAATCGATGATGTTTGTCCATTAACTGAAAAAGAGTACTTTGTAAGAGGATCAACCGCACTTTTAGATGCAATCGGAAAAACAATTATCAGCTTGGATAAGGAAGTTGACAACAAGGTGTTGTTTGTTATAATGACTGATGGAATGGAAAACGCATCCATTGAATTTTCAAAGTCCCAAATTCGTAACATGATCAATAACCATAATTGGGAATTCATATTCATTGGTGCTGACATCGATTCCTATGCTGAAGCAGGCCATATTGGTATTAAAAAATCACGCGTAGCTAATTATAGGAAATCTAAAGAAGGTTATGATGATTTATTTACATCAGTTAGGGATGCGGCAATGTGTGTAAGAAATAATTGTGACTTGGATGATGCTAACTGGAAGGAAAATCTAAACAAATATGACTAGTTTCCATCATGTATTCCTAAGTTTTTAAAAGCCCTTTTTCGTCTCATGCAGCTTTCACAAACACCACAAGGTTTATCATCACCTTTGTAACATGAATAGCTCAATTCCATTGGAGCACCAACATCAAGGCCTAGCTTAACAATTTCCTCTTTATTCAAATCAATGGCAGGTGCTTCAATTCTTATTTTATTTGGTGAACCAACATTAATCAGTTCATTAAATTCTTCCATATACTCTTTGGAATTGTCAGGAAATGTGGCTCCTTCCTCTCCGTTCCATCCAACGATTATTATTTCAGCATCAATGCTTTCTGCATAGGATAATGCAATGGATGTAAACACGGTATTTCTTGCAGGAACCCAGACATTGCTTGCACTTTCGCTGCTTGCATCTAAATCGTCCAAGTCGGCATTGGAAACTTCAGGAATTTCATCATCTGTATTTAAGCTGGAGTTGCTGATTTTGGCAAGCCATGGAAGGTCAATCACTTCATGATTCCAGTTCATTCTTTCACAGATTTCCCTTGAAGCCCTCAATTCTCTTTTGAATGCCTTTTGTCCGTAGTTGAATGTTATTGCATGGATTTCATAATCCTTATCAAAAACACTTGTTGCAACGGTGCAGTCAAGGCCCCCTGAGAAAACGGAAATTGCTTTTTTCATTGTATTATCTCCTTTACTTTTCTTAATGCAAGTCCACTATCTTCAGCTATTCTTTTCAAGTCTTCGTATTCCGGCCTTTTGGAGATGATTTCTCCATTAACATATCCTATTTTGAAGGTAACATCATATTCATTGCCGTTTATTTCAAATGTTTTTGTTTCAAATTCTCTTTTTGCAATGCCTCTATGCATATTGGGAGCTATTCTTATGCCTAAACTGCCTGTTTCCTTAAAGATGGTGTCAATTATTTCTTCTCTTTTCTCTTTTCTGGAAATCACCTTCAGAAGGCTTCCCTGTCTGTTCTTTTTCATTATTATTGGGGTGATTGAAACGTCGGATGCTCCCTTGGAAAGTATCTTGTCAAACAGGTACCCTATTTCCTCACCGGTCAGGTGGTCGATATTTGTTTCAATAACGTCAATCTTATCACTTTCAGACATATCTGAGCTTTCAATGACTCTCAATACATTAGGGTGGTCAAAGTCTTTTCTTCCGGCTCCATAGCCTACTTTTTTAGGTTTGATTTGTGGAATGAACTCTTTTATTTCATCGCAGATTTCCATATAAATTGCAGATCCTGTCGGTGTTGCAAGTTCGCTGTCAATAGGCCCTCCAATCATCTTTGCGCCAGTTAGGATTTCCACTACTGCAGGTGCAGGGACTGGTATTATTCCATGTGCGGTTTTGACTCTTCCTCCGCCAACTGCTATCGGAAGGCCGATGACTTTTTGATTATTCAAACCTAGGCTGTAGTATGCATAAATTGAACCTATCACATCTGCAACTGCATCACTGGCTCCCACCTCATGAAAATGAACGGTTTCAAGTGTTTTTCCATGAACTTTGCTTTCAGCTTTTGCAATTCTTTCAAAAACCTTGATTGAGGTTTCTTTCACATTCTCATCCAAATCCAAATTATTTATTTTTTCGATAAATTCAGGAAAATTAATGGATTGTTTGTGCTCAAGCATTTCGACATGGCAGAATGTGGAATCGATGCCTTGTTTTGAAACTTTTTCAAATGTGACATCTACTTTTCCAAATTCATAAGCTGTTTTTTCCATTATTTCTTTTAATTCATTAGCATCTGCCCCTAAATCAACAAATGCTCCAATTAGCATATTTCCAGCTATTCCACTGCCCTGTGGGTCAATAATAATTGTCATAGTGATAAGTCCTTTTAATCGTATAATATAAAATTTAAATTAAATAATTAATATATATTATCAATAGGTTATAATATGAAATTAAATATCATCAAGAAAGATTATGGGATTTGCATAAATAATCCGAATCACTTTTTGGCATTCAGTGACTTCACTGTAAGTGATGGTATTGACATTATTGAAAATGTCAATATCATAAAAGCCAAAAACGAATTCAAATCCACTGCGAAAAAAGCAGAGACATTTAACCAATCTCAAGGGTCTTATATTGCACAGGCAGTGGATAACCTTGATTATTTCCAGAATACTTATGATGATTTATCTATTTTCACATTCATGACAAATGATGTTAAGCTTGAGGACTTTACCGAGCACCTG
>CAMNJW010000066.1 GCA_946541845.1 uncultured Methanobrevibacter sp. | reverse complement strand
TAATCTCCTTTAATGTTGATGCCGCAGTTGATAAAATAATCGGTTTCTTTTTAGTGGAAACATATTTGATAAATGGAATATTTGTTAAATCAGATGCTGATATCTTATATGCGCCAACATACTCATCCAAACTAGAAACATCCTCAAATTTTGAGGGAGTAATCATAAAAAGAATTCCAATTTCCCTACAATAATCTGATAGTTCTATGTAGTCATCCACAGTTAATTTATCAGAAATATCTAAGGATTCCTCATCATAGTCACAATGTAAATATTCTGAATCACCCACATGAAAATTGACTGCATTAACGCCACATGTCTTGGCTTCCCTAATCAATAATTTTGCAACATCCAAATAGGAGCACTCTTCCCTTTCAGCAATTTCATAAAAATTAAAACTGATTTCACCAATTAAAAATGGAGATTTATTAAATAAAGTCATAAAACCACTATCTATTCAGTTCAAACTTAACATATTCCTCTTGCACTACTGATTTAATATTTTCAAAACCATGTTTCAAATCAATGTGATTCATTTTATCATGCATTTCCATACGGAGTTCATAATTATTAACCAACTCCACAAATTGGCTGGCAAAGTCCTGCTTAGTTAAATTATCGCCAGGTCCCATATTTATTATACCATTTTTTTCACTTGCAAAACTATGGGTCATTTCCACATCATTTTGGCAAACACATATTGTTGGAATTGCCAATGAACATGCATCATACATTGTTTTACTGGCTGAAGTGATAATGATATCTGCCTTAAACATGAACTCGCTTATATTGCTTACATTTTGATATATCTGAATTAAAGGGTTTGATTCATGTCTGGAAACCAATTCCTCAGTGTTTTCATATCCCCTATCAACAACAATGTCAATTTTATTATCATAAGCTGTTGAAAGAATCACATCCAGAATTTGTTCTGTGAGATTATTGGAATCATCGCCTTCAAAAAGAATTAATACTCTGTTGACATCCTGGGTGATTACCTTAGGTGATTGGAAGTAAAACTCATCTTTCAGCATGCAATACTTATATCCAATGAATACATTAGCTTCACCAAAGTCATGCTCATATAATGAATCAAACAATACATCAGCATGTTGTGCGCCAACACCCAAATCATCAAAATTAACAACAAAATAACCTTTTTCTTTTAAATCAAGCATATATTCTTCAGAAGTATCCAATATGTCATTGACAACAATTTGAGGACCATATTCCTCAAGCAATGCATATAACTCTTTAACTCCATCATATATCTTGCAGTCAAAACCATAATCCCTGATAATTTTTATGCCTAATTCATAATGCTCATCTAAAATGAAAGTAAACTCAGAAGTTGAAAGCTTAGAAGCCAGGGAAATACAATTATAGATATGCCTGGTTCCAATTTCAGCACTTGCATTTACGACAAAGGCAATCCTTTTCTTTTTTAAATGATTTTCCACAATCGCCCAATTGTCAAAATCATCACAAACCAAAGATTCCTCTTTGGACAATTGAATTAGATTAATGCTGGTTCCAATATGTGAACCTTCCTGAATGAATCCTCTGCGACTAGCTACAATAGCACCAGTTTCCCTAAAAGATTTTGGCAAATCTTGTTTAGTGACCCTTTCAATGTAATTCGGGAAGAATCTTTCGTTATTTTCATCATACCCCCAACTCAAATGTGAATCTTCAACAACGCTTATTACGCTATCAATTCCAAAATCTTCAAATTTTTCAATGCTTGCGTCCAATGTCTCAACTTTAAGCAAAGGAGAGGTAGGCTGCATAATAATTACAATATCATATTCATCAAAAGCTTGTTTTTCTTTTTGAACCATTGCATCATAAATCACTGAATCAAAGGAACCTTCCTCACCAGACCTTCTGATAACGCTGGCGCCAAATTTTTCAGAGATTAATGCAATTTCAGAATCATCAGTAGTTACGACAACATCATCAACATATTGAGATGACTTTGCAATTTCAATTGAATAGGCAATCAATGGTTTATACTTGAGTAAACGAGAATACATCTTCGGAATTTCCATTGATGCCTTAATAACTGGAATAACTACTAAAATTTTATTATTGTTAAACATGTTTATCCCTTAATAAAGTACAAAAAAATTTAATTAATGCAATACTAATACATATAGTTATAATATAATATTAAATCTTCGGTGTTAAAATGAATATGAAAAATATGTCACAAAAGCTATTAGAGAAAATAAACGAATTATCTACACCTGTTAAAATAATGCACGTGTGTGGTTCCCATGAACATACAATTATGGAAAATGGGATAAGAAGCCTGCTTCCTGACGAAGTAGAAATCATTGCAGGTCCAGGATGTCCTGTATGTGTAGTTCCATCACGTGAAATAGATGAAGCATTGGAATTGATTGACAAAGGAGTTACAATCACCACCTTTGGAGACATGTTAAGAGTCCCAGGTTCTGAAAGGTCACTTGCAGATGCCAAAGCTGAAGGAGGAGATGTCAGAGTAGTATATGGAATCAACAGAGCCATTGAAATAGCTGAAAAGGAAGACAATGATGTTGCGTTCATATCTGCAGGTTTCGAAACAACCGCCCCAACAACAGCAGCAGAATTGCTTGCAACACCTCCTGAAAACTTCTCAGTGCTTTCATGCCACAGACTGATTCCTCCGGCAATTGACTTTTTAATCAACTCAGGAGAAACCAGTTTAAATGCATTAATTCAACCAGGACACGTTTGTACCATTATCGGAACAAAACCATTCGAATACTTCTCAACTGACTTTGGAATCCCACAGGCAGTAGCCGGATTTAACCCATTAGACATATTAATGTCTGTTTACATGATTCTAAGACAAATTCATAATGAAACACCGAAAATAGAAAATGAATACAAAAGAGCAGTCAGAGATGAAGGAAATGTCATTGCTCAAGATATGATCAATCAAGTGTTTGACGTGACCTCAAGAGAATGGAGAGGATTTCCTAAAATACCAAATTCCATCTTAGAAATAAAAGATGAATTCAGTGAATTCAATGCCCGTGAAAAGTATGACATTGAAGTCAAGGATGTCAATGAAGCTCCAAAAGGTTGTATCTGCGGACCTATTCTAAGAGGCCTTGCAAGACCTGAAGACTGCAAATTATTTAGAAAAGCATGTAATCCTCTACACCCAATCGGAGCATGTATGGTAAGTAAGGAAGGAACATGTAACATCGCACACAGATATTCAAGGGGATAATATGGCAATAGAAGCAATTGCAGTTGATATTGACGGAACAATAACTGATGAAAAAAGGCAAATCTGCATATCTGCAATAGAAGCACTAAGGAAAGCTGAAGATGCGGGAATTCCAACAATAATCGTTACAGGAAATGTGGTGAATTATGCATATGCAACAGAAGTCCTTATCGGTTGCAGCGGAGGACTCGTATGTGAAAATGGAGGAGTTGTTTTCAAAGAAGGAGAAAACAACAATGCCGTGGAAACAATGGTTGAAAGGGATTTTGTCACATCCGCTGAAAAGCACCTGAAAGAAAAATTAGGCGAGAAATTCGACCAGCACGCTTCACATGACAACATGTACAGACTAACAGAAACCGTGTTTTACAAAACTCTTGATAAACAAGAACTGGATGAAGCTTTGAAAGATTTCGAATATCTTGACCAGCTTGAAATCTATGACAGCGGTTTTGCACTTCACATTACAGACAAACGCGTGAATAAGGGAACTTCACTTAGATACTTATGTGAAAGAAACGGCATCAACATGGAAAATGTTATGGCCATCGGCGACAGCCAAAACGATGAGGATTTCCTAAAAGAAGTCGGATATAAAATAGCTGTCGGCAATGCGGAAGATAAACTCAAGGAAATCAGCACTTACACATGTAAAGGAATGTTTGGTGATGGAGTGGCTGAAGCAATTGAAAAATTTGCATTATAGTGATAATATGATATATAATATAGCACAGGAAGCAGAAAAAGCAATTAAAAATGATTGTGATGCTTATGAAATTTATATTGATGAATCCAAATCCATAGAACTTGATTCCAGAAAAGAAGAACTGAATTTTGCTAAAGAGGAAATCGAGTGCGGAGTAGGAATTCGTGTAATCAAAGATAACAAAGTAGGTTTTGCATTCACTTCAAATATGGAAAAAATCCAGGAAACAGCAAGGCAAGCCATTGAAAATACAAAATTGAATAAAGTTGATGAGAATTATACATTTTCAGAAGTTGAAAAGGTACCTACCGTCAAGGATGTTTATGATAAAAAATTCAATGATTTAAGCCTTGATGAGTCAGTGGAATTTTTAAAAAGTACCATTGATACCGCATTAGACAGTGGATGTGAAGTGACTGGAGCCGGTTTTTCATCAAGCGAAGGAAGATCATTAATTCTGAACTCAAATGGAGTTTCAATTGAAGATGAAGGAACTGGATTTGGTCTAGGATTATCTGTAACCATACAGGAAGATGGAAAAATTGCAACTGCATACAACTCCCAGTCTTCAAGATTCTTTGATTTGGACGGTGAAAAATTAGCTGGTGATGTATGCGATTTGGCAAAAAGCTCACTTGATACAAAACCTATTGAAACCGACAATTACAGTGTGGTTCTTGATTACTATGCTGCTACCGGACTTTTACAAACCTTTTTGGGAGCATTCAACGGTGAAAATGTTATGAGAGGGAGGTCTATCTTAAAAGATAAAGTCAGTACCGAAATAGCCAACCCAAGCTTAACATTAACTGACAATCCTCTTCTTGAAAAAGGGATGTATACCGCAAAATGTGATGGAGAAGGTAGCGTAAGTCAAAAAACTGATTTAATAAAAGATGGCGTTTTAAATTCATTCATCTATGACATTTACACTGCAAATAAAGCCGGAGTTAAAACAACCTCCAACGGACTTAGAGGATCCTATTTGACAACACCTATGATTGCCCCTACAAACCTTGAATTCAAATTCAGTGAAATGAAGGACTTATCAGAAATTGACAAAGGCGTTTTGACAACTAGCGTGTTAGGAGCTCACACAGCAAATCCTATTTCTGGTGATTTTTCTGTTGAAGCAAGTAATGCATTTAAAATTGAAAATGGAGAGTTGACTGACCCTATTAATAAGGCAATGATTTCTGGAAACATTTTTGAAATCATGAAAAAAGTAGAAGGCCTAAATTCTGAAATAAAACAATACGGATCATTCATCATTCCGAAATTACTGGTGCATGATTTGAGAGTGGTTGGTCAAAATTAGAAAAAAAGAGAAAATTAAATCTTTTTTAATTTTTCTCTATATCTATCAATTGTATCCTGTTTGTAGTCAATGCCCAAATAATCAGATGTTAACTTTTTGTTATCATCAAATTCTTTTATTTTCCTATCCATGATTTTATCGATTTCACTTTCTAATTTTTTTAATCTATTGTCGAATGAGTATTCTGACTTTCTCATGTTCACATTGGATTTGCGTGAAAGTCTTTCGATTTCCTTATCAACATCAAATTTCTCTTTTTTAGACATTTTATCACCTACATCTCAATGATAGGTAATTGAATTTCAGTTATAAATTCTTTTTCATCATCACAGTTATGGAAATTTTTAATTAAAACCTCTTTGGGAGATCCGATAATATCGTAATGGTTTTCTTGGGCAACTTCAACCAATTCTGCATAAGTGTCCATAATACTGTCTGTTGGACCGAAGTGTTTACCTGCCAAAACCTTATTTTCAATCATGTCCACAACACGAATCCTATCAGTTTCATCAGCATCTCCTTTAATCGCAATGCTAACATCATAAACAACATCTCCCTGATTAACTTCATGTCTTGGTGAGAAATAAACAATGAAAGGCTCGCCATCAGTTTCAATTTCTTCTGCATCAACCCAACCCATTAACATAGAAAGGAATACTCCTAAATCTTCAATTGGAGTTTTACAATTGATTACTCCTAATTTTTGTTCTGGAATTACTTTTACTTCATAATCCATAATAACACCTTAATTAAATTTTAATATTAATTGAATAAATAAACTTCTACTTCTTCTCCTTCATCAACCAGTTCTATTAATTTTGGAATTTTCACATAACCATCAGCTGTGGATAATGAAAATATTGCACCGGAATCTTTAAAAATCGGATTTATATTTTCCCCATCAACCTTAACGAGTTGATATTGCATTCTTCCAACTTGGGAATGAATTCTTTTTGTAATTTTACCTTTAACAGTCTTTAATTCAAAGTCCTTTTCGATTCCTGCAAGTCTTGTTAAAGGCTCTGCCACAAACGCATTGAATATCATTAAGGCAGAAACAGGATTACCTGGAAGGCCAATGATGATTTTACCATCAATTACTCCAACGATTGTCGGTTTACCTGGCTGTACTGAAATACCATGAATGTAAACTTCTCCCAATTCATCTAAAACGTGCTTTAGGACATCTCCAAGGCCTGCTGATGTTCCTCCGGAGCAAAGTAAAACATCCACCTCATCCAACGATTTGGTGATTTTTTCTTTTACCTCATCATAATCATCCCTCATGACACCTAGGAAATGTGCATCTGCACCACAGGAGACCGCATCATTTTTAATCATGCCCCCATTCACATCATAAATCTTACCATAAGGCAATTCTTCGCCCTGAATGGTTATCTCATTACCTGAGGATACAACACCAACGCTTGGCCTTTTGTAGACTTCAATAGTTTCAAAACCTTGTGAAAGCAACACTCCAATTTTTCCAGG
>CAMNJW010000065.1 GCA_946541845.1 uncultured Methanobrevibacter sp. | reverse complement strand
GCAATCATAGGTCCGAATTGTTTGTCACGAATCATACCTACAATGACTTCCTCACCGGAATCCATCATCTTTTGCACTTCCACACCGTCTGGAACGATGTCAGGGTGTGCTGCCTTAGCGTTTGCAATGATTTCATCGTAGGTTGCTTTTGCCTCTTCAGGGCTGCTGATTCCAACTTTTACACCTCCGATATCGGATTTGTGTAAGATTTTGTCGGATGCGATTTTAAGCACAACAGGGAATTCCATTTCCTCTGCAAGAGCAGCTGCTTCGTCTGCACTGGTTGATAATTTGATTGGTGCAGCTGAAATTCCGTATGCTTCAGCAACAGCGTATGCTTCACTACCGAGCAATGTGTCTCTTCCGTCAGCTTTCACTTTTTCAAAGATTGCAGCTACTGCGTCCTTGTCAACGTCATCGACTTTTTCAACGACATCATCATATACTCTGTCTTCCAGTTTAGCATATCTTGTCATTGCTTCGAGTGCAGTCACTGCAGTTTCTGGGAATACGTAAGTTGGCACACCATTTGCTCTTAATGCTTCGTTTGCATCTTCAAATGATGGTCCTCCCATGTTAACTACAATGATTGGTTTGTCGAATTCTTTTCTTTCTTCAAGGATTGCCTGTGCAATTCCGTCAGGGTCAGCTGATGCGGTAGGACAGACCATAACGATTAAACTGTCAACATCTTCGTATCCAAGCACGAGTTCTAATGATTCTTTGTATCTGCTTACAGGTGCATCTCCTAATACATCAATAGGGTTTTTAGCACTACCTTCATCGGTTACGCATTCTTTTAGTTTTGCAGTGGTTTCCTCATCAAATTGAACAAGGTTTAAACCAGCCTTTTCCATTGCGTCCACAGTAAGTACTCCTCCTCCGCCTGCATTGGTGATAATAGCTACGTTGTCACCTTTTGGAAGAGGTGCTTTGGAGAATGCTAAACCTAAGTCAAATAATTCTGCCATGGTTTCTACACGCATGATTCCTGATTGGTGGAATGCGGTATCAAATGCTAAGTCACTACCTGCAAGTGCTCCTGTGTGTGAGGATGCAGCTGCAGCTCCAGCAGAACTTGAACCTGATTTAAGAACGATAATAGGTTTTTTGTGAGCAGTTTCCCTCATGGTTCTTACAAAGTCATCGTCATCGGAAATGGATTCTAAGTAACAGATGATTACTTTGGTTTCGTCATCTTCAGCAAGGTATTGTAACAATTCTATTTCGGTTACTCCTGCCTTGTTTCCTAAACTTATAACTTTACTGAATCCTATTCCGGAAGTTACGCTCCAATCGATGATAGCTACCATCATAGCTCCACTCTGTGAGATGAATGCCATGTTTCCGGTTGGTGGCATCATTTGTGAAAATGATCCGTTCAAAGGAGTGTGTGAATCAGTAATTCCTAAACTATTTGGTCCAATAATGTTTATACCATATTCTTCACCAAGTGCTGTTAACTCAGCTTCTAATTTAGCACCTTCTTCACCGACTTCTTTAAAACCAGCAGTGATAACTACCATGTTTTCTACGCCTGCTTCACCGCATTCTTTAACAGTAGGGTTTACGAATGCGACAGGGATGGTAATAATTGCCAAGTCTACTTTTTCAGGTATGTCTTTTATATTTGCATATGCTTTTTTACCAAGAATCTCTCCGCCTTTAGGGTTTACTGGATAAATTGCGCCTTCAAAGCCATCGTTGATTAGGTTATCAACAATGATGTATCCAACTTTTCCTGGTGTATTGGATGCTCCAATAACAGCCACAGATTCAGGTTTAAACATCTTATTGAGATCTATCATAAGTTTTTCTCCTTATTGATTTTATAGCTTTCTTGTTAATTTATAATGATAAATAATTAACAATTATACTAATTATAATTTATGTTATATTATTATTTAAATATATTGTTTAAACACTCAATTAAATAATTTTAGCAAGTTTTAAACATTATTTAGTTCATTAAATTTTAGTTTTTCATAGGAATTTCAATTTTGCTATTAAACTTTATAATGTATGATAAATAAAAATAGATATAAATTAACAAACTATTGATATCTTATGGTTTTAAGGTATCAAATTCAGGAGATATTATGAGTTTAATAATCGCTTACATTGGTAAAAAAGGATGTGTAATGGCGGCTGATAAACGTAAAATTGGATATTTCGGTGATAAAAAGAATTTAGAAGTATTGGAAGAGGAATTATATAGCGGATCCATTTCCACAGATGAGGACTTTTTAGACAGGGCATCTGAACTTGGTATTTCAATTAAAATCACGGATGATGCAAGCAAGCTCAAAGTCGTTGGAAACTGTATCCGGGGTGAAGTAAGCACCAAAGGAACTTTCGAAACAAGAAGAAGAAGGATTTATGGAACAACAAACGGTTATCAAATTGTCGAGCTGTTAGGCTCTGAAACAGAATCACGTAAGGCCGGAGATAAGGGCATTATCATTTTCGGTAATGTCATTGCAAAGAAATTGGCTGAAACTTTAATCTCAAGAAAATGGAAATCTTCTCAAAGCTTAAGATACATGGGAGAAGTGTTTGAGGACATATTGGCTGAAGTCGCTTCCAAAACACCTACTGTGGGAAAGCAGTTCGATGTATTGGTTCAACAGCCTAAATACAATGAATCAGAGGCTCAAAGACATTTGAACGTCACAATTGACCATGACATTAAGGTATTGACCAAATTCAGACAGGAACTGACAGAAAAACTTGTCCAGCAAAGCATAGCCATTGACATGGCAAGCAAAATCATTGAAAAGGGCGAAGTCGGTCGTGTGGTCTCCATTGACGGAAACATGCTGTATGTGCAGCTGAACGATAAGACACAGGCAATGGATGGAAACTGGAAGCAACTGGCAGCGCCGGGTCAGAACGTGTTGATGTTTACCGAAAGCGACAATGTCAAAATAGGAGACAAGGTCGTTATTGAAGATGAAGACTTGTGCCTTAAAAAAGATAAATCCTCTCTCAAATGTGATATAATATTGTGTTCTTTATAGATGGGGATTTAAATGAAGATTACATTTTTAGGTAGTGGTGGAGGAAGGTTTTCCGCCATCTCTCAGAGAAGAATGACCGGAGGGTTTAGGATTGATAATGTCGGAGGCAAGAATTATCATATTGACCCTGGTCCAGGTGCACTGATTAGAACTTATCAATTCGGATTTGATCCCCGCAACTTAAGCGGAATATTCGTTTCTCATGCCCATACTGACCACTATAACGATGCTGAAATTCTAATTGAGGCAATGACAAGAGGTATGACCAAGAGAAACGGTACAATATTTGGAAGCACAAGTGTCCTTAAAGGATTTGAGAAATGGGGTCCGTGCATCTCATCATACCACCAGTCCCAATCAGATGTCGTTGTCCTAAAGCCGGACGAGGTTGTTGAAACTGACGGAATCAAGGTCAAGGGGACTAAAACAGACCATGGTGACCCTGCGGGTGTCGGATTTCAGATAGACTATAACGGATTCAAGGTGTCATACACTTCAGACACTGGATACTTTGACGAGCTTCCGGATTATCATGAAGGTGCAGACATTCTGATTGCAAGCGTATTGAGGCCTGGAAACAGGTCCATTCCGGGACACATGTGTTCACGCAATTTCATTGACATGATTGAAAAGATAAAGCCGAAAGTTGCCGTGATGACACATTTGGGATTGAAGATGATATCAAACAATCCTGTAGTTGAGGCCAAAAAGATTTCAAAGCAGACTGGCGTGAAAACAATTGCCGCATTTGACGGATTGTCATTCAATGTGAACTACAACAATCCTCGCAAGTTCAGGCTGATTTCACTTAAGGACGTTGAATCATCAATGCACAGCACCAGCCATGCATTATTCAACAGCGGCAGAAGGAACTCATATCAAACATCCTTTAAAAACAAGGAGTTTGATGAGCTTTCAATTCCAAAAAAAGATTAAATTTTGTTTTCTAAATTAGTAGGGTGGATGAATCCTGAGCGAATCATATGGTCTGCAAGAACAATTGCAGTGCTTGATTCGGCAACAACTGTCACTCTAGGACAGATGCATGGATCGTGTCTGCCTTTAATTTCTATTTTTTTATTTTCCATTTTTTCAATATCAACGGAATCCTGACATTTGGAAATGGATGGTGTAGGCTTGACAGCTATTCTGGACACGATTGGCATGCCGTTGCTCATTCCTCCAACGATTCCTCCGGAGTTATTTGTTTTTGTAGTGATTTCATTATCGGTGACTTGGTATTGGTCATTGACTTGGGAGCCTGTTTTTGAGGCAATGTCAAATCCAAGGCCAATTTCAACTCCCTTTACAGCTCCGATGTTCATAAGTATTCTTGCAAGGTCTCCGTCCAGCCTTTCAAATATCGGTTCGCCGAGACCTGCCGGGATGCCGACAGCTATTGTTTCAACGATTCCTCCAACTGAATCCCCTTCCTGTTTTTTGGCCAAAATCAATTCTTCCATCTCTTTTGCAGCATCCAAGTCAGCGCATCTAACAGGATTCTTTTCGATGTTTTCCTTGATTACGCTTAAATCCTGTGGCTTTGCCTTGATGTCTGCGATTTGTGTCACATGGGAAACAATCTCGATATTTTGTGTTTTCAAAAGCTTTTTGGCTATTGCACCACCAATCACATGGCCGATGGTAACCCTTCCGCTTCCACGGCCTCCTCCGTTATAGTCGTAGTTTCCGTATTTCATCATCCAACCGAAGTCTCCATGGGAAGGGCGGGGAGTGTCCTTGAACATGGAATAGTCTTTTGAATGCTGATTCCTATTGAAGATTACTCCTGCGATAGGTGTTCCATCTGTTTTTCCATCAAATATTCCTGAAAGTATTTGAACTTCATCAGCTTCCTTTCTTGGAGTTGTGACACCGCTGGTTCCTGGTTTTCTTTTATCTAGTTCTTTTTGTATATCTTCAGCTGTTAATTCAAGATTTGCAGGGCATCCATCAACAACAGCGCCGACAGCTGTTCCATGGCTTGCTCCGAAACTTGTGATTTTAAATTTTTCTCCAATTGAGTTTGACATGTTTGGCCTCTTTTTAAACAAATTGGTTATTTGTTTGTTGCTTGATGTTATTAAATGTTTGAATTTTTGAAGAATTTTTAAATTTGATTTGATTCTTTTATCATTTTAATTTTTTTTATTTTGCTTGGCTAAATTGTATTGAAATTATGATTATAAATAAATAAAATTTTATTAATTTTATAAGTAATTTGATTATTTTTTTATTCGATTTTTAAATCATTTATTAGATTTTTATTCGTAAAATTAAAAATTTTCTATTTTTTTGTTTAATTTTTCATTAAAAATGCTTATATAATGATAATGTGAAAAATAAATATCGTAATACATTTTTTCGGTATTATAATTATAATATTAAAAAAATATTTTAGGTGTATTTATGGAGATGAATAAAAATATTTTTATTTGTGCTCTGATGGCATTGATGATACTAGTTTGTGTCGGTGCCGTCAGTGCAGAAGATACACTTGACGCTGAGGTCGCCAGCGCTGAAGCTGACGAACCTATTGCCGTCGAATCGGTTGATGAGGTTGCAGCTAGCGAACCCGCTAGTGAAGCTTTGGCAGCTGATTCAGGCTCTGAAGTGTTGAGTGCAAGTGGAGATATCATCTATGTGGACCCTGCGGCCACAAACGCTAATGCTGCAGGAACTGTAGATGATCCATGTCAAACAATCAAGAAGGCTGTAGCCAAGGCTACAGGTGGGGAGACAATTTTCCTGAAAAACGGTGTTTATAATGGAAATTATCAAAATGGAAACTTTGCTACACAAAATGATGCGGTGGGTTCAGTTTCCAAAGTATTGAATATCGTCGGTGAAAGCCGTGATGGAGTTATTATTAACGCTTCATGTAACAGTTTTGCATTCATATCAAGTACTGCTGATTTTACCCTGACTAACATAACATTCAAGACTGTGCCAAAATCATTGAATATGGCAACTGCCGGTGTAATATCTGTTAAAGGCGCTGCCAATGCCAACATTACCAATTGTTCAGTTATTGACTCTGGATTAACTAAAGCATTTGTAATATCCACCACTGGAAATGTTTTAATTGAAAATTTCACTATGGCAAACTGTGCTCTTGGAAATTCAGCTAATGGAATTCAATCTGATGCACAAGGTACTGTTACCATGAAAAATGCGGTATTCAAAGACAATTACTTCCAAGTATATTCAGCTAACACTGAAAAGATCAACTATCTGATTTCAATTACTAAAGCAGCCTGGACTATGGAAAATGTAGTTATCGCGAACAATAATGTTCTTACTCAGAATGGTTTAATATATGTTGCAAATAGGGCTAGCTTGAACATGGTTGACTGCAGAATAAAAAACAATACTGTATCTCCTTTTTCTAAAACTGTTTATCCTGCAATTTTCTATCTTTACGGATCAAGCAGTTCTGGTTACGGTTCTCTTGACATTCAGCAATCCGTAATCTCTGATAATAAGGATATATGTTACATTTTCAGGAAAGGTAGTGGTAGCGCTGTTTTAAGTGCAAACTACAATAACATCCACAACAATACTTTAGTTCCTAACGGTAATGCCGGTAACGTTGGAGGAACCATTACCGCTAACAATCAGGGAGAATATAACTTGGATAACAACTGGTGGGGATCAAATGTTGCACCTACCAATGCTGAATTAGGTACCTACGGAACATCCTGGGCTTTAAATTCATATGTAATCGACAGTGGAGATTACAATTACGTATTGAATGAC
>CAMNJW010000064.1 GCA_946541845.1 uncultured Methanobrevibacter sp. | reverse complement strand
AATACTTTGTTAATTAAATTAATATTATGGATGGAATTAATTACATGGAAACTGGTAGACTTGAAGCATTTTATGATGCAATCATTGCAATCATTGTTACTGTTTTGGTGTTGGAATTGCCGCAACCCGCTTCAGCATCTATCGCTTCACTATGGGCAATCAGAACATCCTATTTTGCATATTTAATTAGTTTTCTGGTATGCGTTAACTTATGGCAATATCATCATGTCATCTACCAGCATGTTGAAAAAATCAATGCAAAGATTATTTGGCTGAACATCTTATTGCTTTTGATAGTTTCCATAATTCCGTATCTGACAACATTTGTTGCAAACAATCCGTTTTCATTGTTGACCCAGGTTTTGTATGGTGTTGATTTTGTATTAATCAATTTCGTCTTGTTTGTCATGGCAAGATTGCTAATCCGGATTAATCCTGATGAAGGTTATCTGAAAGATGCTTTGGATGTTAAGAATGCTATTGTCATTCCTTCAATATTTTTCATTGTCGGTTTGATTGTTGCGTTGATGGGTCATCCTATTGCAATAAGCATATGTTGTCTTATTACGATTATTAGATCAATTGTATATTCTTTGAAGTAGTAGTGGTGTTTGAATGATTCAATTTTTGATATTAACAATTTCTATAATAATTATTTTTACTGTATTGACATTAGGGCTTAAATTTTTAAGAAATAGGATGGAGAACAGTCCAAATAGAATTTTTAATATAAGGGAATATTTTCCTGAAGATGAATTGCATACATTAAGACAGGTTTTCTATCTTGTATTGATGTTTTTATGTATCATTATTATTTTTTATTCATTTTATACATTAATTTATAAAAATAATGATGTATATCTGTTTGCTTTCATTGAAATTGTATTTTCAATCTATTTGGCTTCAAAGCTTGAAGAAAAATCAGTTAGTAATGTTATTTTATTCTTCATATTGATACCTTTCGGATCTATTGATTTCTTTATTACAGGCGGCTCATTGGTGACACTTTTTGATTTAGTTCATATGTTTGCATTTATATATTATATTAAGGTGTTCTATTTCAAATTCATGGAATATACTGAAAGCAATGGTTTGGGAATTGCAATAATCTTGTTATTTGGAATAATATTCATCAGCTTTTTCACCACTGTATTTGCGGAAGGTGTTGCGCCTTTGGATGCAATAAGCATGGTTTCAAATGCATTTACAAGTAACGGTTATGCGATTTTAGGTAAAACTAGTGTAGGAAAATTCAATAGCCTGTTCCTTGTTTGGGGAGGTTATATTTTATCCGGTGTAGGTACTGCAACACTGACTGCTGCAATCCTGCAAAAACATTTCAACAGGCGTTTTGACGAACTGGAAGAATTGATTAAAAAGAATAATGACGATTAAGCTATTATTCTTTTTGCAAATTCCTGTGCATTTTTCAAGTCTTCCTCATTAGGACGTCCTCTGTGAACGAATTTGAATGCTCCTCTGCAGTGGAATTCGTCTTCACTCATTGTTAGGCCTTTAGCTTCAACTTCTTTTTTAACTTGACTGTATGTGGATTCGATTAAAGCTGCTGATGAGAAATTAACGACTTTTCCAACATTAACATCTATATTTGCAATAAATTCCTGGATTTGTCTGCTGATTCCGGCAGCATAAACTGCACTTCCTAAAAATAGGATGTCAACATCTTCTGTTAAAGGTTCATCCACGGTTTTTGCTTCAACGTTGATTGCAGCTCCAATTGCTTCTGCAAGTTTTTTAGTGTTTCCTGTTTTTGTGTAATATCTGATTGCTATTTTCATTTAAATACACCTTAAACTAAGTATATCTTCATTAAATATAAAGTCATGTTAAAATTCAAGGATTTCTAAAACTTTTGGAACTAATGTTTTACAATTTGAAACTGATTTTTTAAAATCTTCAGGGTCTTGGGCAATTGATGGAAATGAGTTGTAATGCATTGGAATGACAAATTCCGGATCAATCCATCTTGCAGCAATTGATGCCTCCTTGGGATCCATTGTGAAAATATTTCCAATTGGCAATATTGCAATGTCCGGCTTGTAGATTTCGCCTATTACAAACTTCATGTCTGAGAACAGTCCGGTGTCTCCGGCATGATATACTTTAAAATCATTTTCGAATGTAAATAAAAAGCTTCCGGCATTTCCTGCGTATTTGGTGTCTATTTCAAAGTCGAATGTTGAGGAGTGCTCGGCCTTAAGCATTTTTATTTCGACATCCTCGATTTTCACAAATGCTCCGCAGTTCAATCCAATTGCGTTGACTCCTTTTCTTTGAAGGTAAATTGAAATCTCATAATTGCAAATCACAACCAAATTCGGATTGTTTCGGGCAATCTCCACAACATCTCCGAAATGGTCGGCATGGCCATGGGTTATGCAGACGACATCCGGGTTGACGTCACTGGATTTTAGGGGGCATGCAGGATTTGCCTGAATGAAGGGGTCAATCAAAATGTTTAATCCATTATTTGAGGTCAATTCAAATGCAGAATGTCCTAGCCATCTAAGTTTCATATCTTACATACTCCATTTGCACAGTTGTCGGCATCCTTATCATCATCCACTTCACTTTCAGCAATAATCTGGCTTAGGACACTTTTAAAGTCTTCATAGGATAGTGCTCCCGGAATTGAGTATTTTGAATCAAACAGGTAATATGGAACTGCATGGATTCCGCCTGAAAGTGCAATGTCTTCATCTTCCTGGACTTTTGAATTATATAGGTCGCTTTTTAAAACATCTTTGATTTCATCTTCTTTTAAGCCCGCTTTCAAGCCAACTTCAAGCAAAACTTCATGGTCAGCCAATTTAAGGTTTTCCACAAAATAGGCATCAAATAACATTGTGGATAATTCTCCAACAATTTCAGGATGCCTGTCCTGGGCAAGTTTCATCAACCTGTGGGCATCACGGGTGTTTGTGTACAGTGTTGTTTCATATTTGAAATCAATTCCTTCATCAATGCCTAACTGTGAAATTTGATTTACCTGTTTTTTTGCATCTTCCATTGAAAGTCCGTATTTTACTGCAAATCTTTCAACAGTTGTAGACTCAACGTCTTTCGGTGCATTTTGATCAAGCTCAAAAGCATGAATGTCTATTTCAACATCCAAATTCAAATCTTCAATGGCTCTTTTCAATCTAGTGTTGCCTATATAACAGTATGGGCAAGCAAAATCGCTCCAATATGTAATTTTCATTTTTATACCTCAAGGAAAATATATAATACATTTGACTAATAAATAGATAAGTAATTATTAAATTACTTGGCGATACTATGGTTGAAAATAATATCTGTCCTATTGGAAATACATTGGATGTATTCAATCGCAAATGGATATTCTGCATAATGTCCAATATTTACAATGGTAAAACCCACTTCAACGAGTTTAAACAGATGAATCCGACAATAAGTAATCATGTGCTTGCACAAACTCTAAAATATATGGAGGAGCAGGATCTGGTTATTAAAACAGTCATTGATGAAGCTCATAACAAGACAGAATATGCTTTAACCGAAAAGGGTTTGAAGACAAATAGGATTCTTTATGAGATTACCTCCTACTTTTTCAATGAATTGGACGATTCAAGAAGTGAAGAAGAAAAAGAAGATTTATTGAAGGAATATCGTGAAGTATACGGTATTTAAGTAAGTCCAAAATTACTTATTTCTTTAAATACTATTTTTTACTAATTAGTTTTCATGAAAACAATATTTGATAAATGTAAATTAGGGGATTTGAAACTTAACAGTCGCATTATAAGAACAGGATTGTGGGAATCCCAGCAAAACGACTTGGATGCAATTTATGAGAGGTATGAAAAAATTGCATCAAGCGGTGTCGGTTTAATCACATCAGAGTTATATTCAATCTATCCGAAAGATAAGTTCATAGAGCATTCCTGCCGTATGGACAGTTTGAATTTCATGACAATGGCACGAAAGCTGGCTGAAATAACACACAGCTATGATGTTCCAATTCTTGGACAGGTCGAATTCATAAAATATAACCGTGGAATAGACCTTGACATTCCAGTCAACGATTTGACAGTGGATGACATAAGAAAAATACAGTCAGATATCATTGAAGCTGCCCAAAAACTGCAGTATGCCGGTTTTGACGGAATCCAATTGTCTGTTGGAAACAATTTCTTTTTGTCCAAGTTCATTAATCCGTATTATAACCAACGTGATGATAATTACGGTGGAAATGTTTTAAACCGTATGCGTATGGTGCTTGAATTGATTAAGGTGATGAAGGACAATCTTGATTTGCATATTTCAGTAAAGATGAACTCCTTTGATGAAAGAAAGGATGGATTTGATGCAAATGAAAGTCTTGAGGCGTGTAAATTATTACAAAAAGTTGGTGTGGATTCTATTCAGGTAACAAGGCCGTTATCTCCGTTGTATTTTACTAAAAAATTATCCGCTGAGGGGGAATTGATAGACTACACCACTCAATTGATTGATTCAGTCGATGTTCCTGTCATTGTAGGGGGAGGATTTAACAACATGCATCACATGAATGAATTGCTGAACGATACAAATATTGAATACCTTTCAATGTATCGGCCGTTTGTCTGTGAAAATGATCTCCTAAAAAACTGGAAATGCGGCAGCAGTGATGAGTCAAGATGCCTGATGTGCAATAACTGTTATAGGACTAAAAAAAGCACTTGTTATCATTTTTAATGGTGATGGAGGATGGTTCATTTGTCAATGTCCTTAATTGATAGGTATACGTGGAGGAACCATGTTACAACTGCAATGAATACAAACACGACAATTATTTCGGGAGTTATCAGAATTCCTAAAATGATTCCTATTGCATAGAAAATTAAATGGGAAAGGGTTCTTTTTAAGTTTAAAATATCCTTCAATTTCCTGTTGTGTTCTATTTTTGTAATCATCCAGAACAAAACATCGTATGCAAGTTCAATGATTATGAAGAATGCACAGTAGCACAATTGTGCGTTTAAATTGCTGAAATTATTTGAAATCAATAATGTAAAGTAAGGAAGAAGTGACATTACAAATACAACCAGTCCGGTCATTGCAATTACTTTTCCATCTATTTTTTTGATTATCTCAAATATGATGTGGAAGAAATACCAGTTTGTCAGAACTACGATAAAACTTGTTAAATATGCAAAAAAGTTAGTTTTCAAAGCCCAAAACCCGGCAAATGTTATTGTTTCAGGTTGAGGGAGTTCGAGTACAATTACGGTCAATATGATTGCAAGCACGGCATCCACAAATGCCTCCAATTTTTCAGAATCCAAAATTTACACCTTTTTTTTTAATTTGTAATATATTTTTATCTTTTTTAATTTTAAATATTTTATTGATTAATATATATTTTCATGCAGGCTAATGATAACATTGAATCAATCACCGGAAATCCCAAAGCAGCCATCAATAAGCTGGCCCTTCCGACTATTCTTTCAATGCTTCTGATGTTTTTGAATAATCTCATTGACAGTTTTTGGGTTGCAGGTATCAATGCTGATGCTCTTGCGGCATTGGGATTCATTACTCCTCTTTATCTGGTTATCATTGGTCTTGGAAGCGGCGTGGGTGCCGGTGCCAACTCCCTGATTTCAAGATATGTCGGAGCCCGAAGATTTGATGATGCAAATAATGCAGTTATCCACTCAATTATTTTAACAGTTATTGTATCAATCATTGTTTTAATTACAGGTATTTTCTTTTTAGATGATTTGATTATTTTATTGGGTGCAGGTAGTGTCAGCACATATTGCCTAAGTTATGGTCAAATCATATTTTTGTTGAATATTGTATTCCTGGCACCTAATGTGACCGCAAGTGTCTTCAGGGCAGAGGGTGATGTTAGGAGGGCGACAAATCCATTGATCTTTACGGCTATTTTAAACATGATTTTTGATCCGATTTTGATATATGGACTGAAACTGGGCATCTTTGGTGCAGGGCTTGCAACAGTAATTGCATCTCTTGCAGGATACCTCTGGATGATTTACTGGATTTACGTTAAAAGGGACACCTACTTCAAGTTCCAGTTCAGATATTATAAACGCAAACTTGAGATATATAAGGAAATATTGGTCGTTTCCCTTCCTGCGGCAACGGAAGAAATCATATTTGCATTGGTTGCAATAATCCTTAACTTTCTGATTATGGTGACTGCAGGCGTAAACGAGGTTGCATCATTTACAATAGCATGGAGATTCATATCAATTGCATTCCTGCCGTGCATGGCAATTGGAATCGCAACAATAACCGTTTCCGGTATTGCCTACGGCGCCCGCAATTGGAAAAACTTTGATATCACAATCAAGTATTCCACACTTTTGAGTCTGGCAATTACAATATTAATCTGTGCGACATTCTTCATCTTCGCCTATCCGATATGCGAAATATTCAATTTCCAGGCGGGAAATATTGCATTGGTCGACCGTTCAGCTCAGATATTGCAGATTCTTGTGTTCTATAACTTTTTAATTCCGTTTGGAGCTACTGCAGCATACACATATCAGGGAGTCGGATCAGGATTCAAGTCATTGGGATTGACAATATTGAGAGAGTTAATCCTGAGCATGGCATTTGCATACCTGATGGGAATCGTCTTGAATATGGGAGTGTTTGGAGTCTATTTGGGTGCAATAATCGGAATGAATATCGGTTCTGTCATTGGTTTTGTTTGCATTTGGATATTCAACTTGAAGTTTAAAAAGCAATGTGATGTTGAAAGTTAAAATGCTATTTAAAACTTTTTTTCATAGTGATGGTTTCGACAATATCTTCATAAGTCATGAAAATACTCTATTTAATTATTAAATATATAATTTACTTTTAAATTAGATTAATTGTTAGTATTAATCTTATTTTCATTATAAAAAGTTAATATATTATTTTTAACTAATTTTACAAATCTTCATCTATTCAATCAAATAGAAACCTTTTTATAAGTGGAAGATAATATCATTAGCAACCAATGAT
>CAMNJW010000063.1 GCA_946541845.1 uncultured Methanobrevibacter sp. | reverse complement strand
TCTTTAAGATTTTACGTTACCAAAAAAAGAATCCACTGTTCTAGTTGGAGCTTCTCCAAGTGTTACCACACTTAGCACATCTAATGAAATTGGTAGGTGCCTCATCGGCAGATCTTGTCTGTACCGTCCACCAGTACCCTTTTGTCCCGCCGCATTTGTAGCATGTTATCCTTGTTGTTGGCAATGCCTTATCACCATTGGTCACCACAACCTTGGTTTCGGGATTTTTTTCGCCTTTCATGCTGTACTGCTCTTCCAAATCGTCATTACTTAATGATTTTTCATAGCCACAGCTACATTTAATCTTGCCTTTGTTAGGCATTAACATCTTACCGCAATCAGGACAGAATTCCATATAACAAAACACCATTAAAAATTCGTAAGTAGTAGTTTAGTAAAACAAGTTTATAAAATAATCGGTTGAAAAAAATAGTTAAAAAAAGTTTGGATGTGAAAGGATTAACCTTCCACCATTATCAGCTTGCCCGTCGCAGGGTCCTTGTACACCTTACCCATTTCGGTATAGCCCTGACCGGAACTGTTTGAAGTGTCCGGAGTGTCATTCAACTCCTGGCCCTGGTCGACTTCTGTCATCTTCTGCTGCTGCATCTGTTCCTGAATGTTCTGGTCTGGATCAATCATTGCCTGCATGTTCCAGCTGATGATAACAAATACCAAAAATCCAACTGCAATAACGAGCATTGCATCCACAAGGTTGGATGTTCCTGCCATCGGGTCCTCTTCTACCCTTTTAGATCGTCTTCTACTTTTCTTTCTTGGCATAAAATCACTATTTATTCATATAATCCAAAACAGCATCCATCAAGGCATCCAAATCGGACAGATACCTGTCATACCATCCGGACCTGACTTTTCCGATAAAGTAACATAAAGCACCGGAACCGATACCTACAATTGTAGTGTTGAACGCAACGGTCAGTGAGCTTGCAAGGGTGTTGATGTCTCCCGCACCCAATGCGGCAAGTCCAGGACCCATCGGAATCAATGTACCCATCAAACCCAATGTAGGTCCGATACGGGTAATGATATCGGTCTTCTGTAATGTAGATAAAGTTTTTTCCTCTTCAAATTCGAACAGCTTACGAGCCAATGCTTCCCTTGAATCGTTTCCCAAAGCTTCAGATGAAGCTATTTCTAGCAATGCCTTTTTCTGAGCTTTTGGAATATTGGCACTTGAAATGACATTTTTCAATGCATCAACAGATTCGGCCGCATTGATATCATAAATCAAATCTCTGATGGTTCCAACAGGAACCTTTTTCCTTGAAGTGTATTCTGCAATAGCTCCACCTAATGTAATGATAGAAATGATAACAATCACAAGCAGAATAATCAATACCGGAATTGTTAAGCTTTGTGAGATTACATCAAGAGAGCCAGTTAAAAATTCTCCACCTGGAATATTTAAAGCCATATTTTTTCACCTAAAAATTTATTCTAAAATACTTCTGCCTCTTTTGGTTAAAACCATACCGCCGAACAGTAAGATAGCAAATGCTAAGATTACCAGGAGTATGTCTTGAGGAGAACCAATGGAAATAGGACTTGTAGTTTTTGTCAACGCTCCTGCAATGTTTGGTATGACAATCGCTGAAAGCAAGAAATATGCACCAAGCAACAACATGAAATTGCCTAAAACGATAGGGTAAGGCTTATTGATGAACCTTACGATTGTGTTTGATGCAAAATAAGTTACGATCATGACACCTACAAGTGCAGCTGCAGCATACCAGCTCAAGTCAAGGGAACTGACTCCTATGGTCGGTGCAACAATCAATACACTTGCGATAATTGAACCAAAACAACATGGACAAGGAGCAATGATAGCTAGAGAAGTTGCAGTTGATGTATTCTTATCATGTATTTTCCATTCTCTTATTGTGAACAAACCTGCAATAATCATGATTGAAGCCATTGCAATATAAAATATTGTGTTATAGCTGTATATTGCCTGAATCAATTGGTCAGCGAAAAGTGACGCAATAGCGGAAATGAGTATTACTCCACCCCCATAGGCAATGCAGATTACTGCAAATAATCTTTTTGACAAATTGGCCAATCCTGATGCAAGCCCTATTTTTATACCAAAAACGAGGACTGATGCAAAGATACCAACCTGCCATAAAACACTCATCATATCCATATAAATTTCCCCATTATCAACTTAAATTTAATTTATTACAATTAATTATTACTTTAACAAAGTATATAAATTTTTAAAAATCGATGTGAATTCCATCAATCATCATATAATATATTTGGATTTGTAATTTATATAATTATGAGTAACTTTTAAGACATTAGAAATACAAAACTAATAATATTAAATTTTAAATGAGGCAAAATATGTTTTGGAACGAAGAAATTGAAACTATGCCAAGACAAGAACTTGAAGAATTGCAGTTAAAGAAACTTCAAGCAACAGTCAAAAGGGCATTTGATAAAATACCTTATTACAATAAAAAATACACCGAAGCTGAAGTTTTTCCAGAAGATATAGAAACTTTAAAGGATATTGAAAAGTTACCTTTCATTACAAAAGATGACCTGAGGGAAAGCTATCCGTTCGGACTTTTTGCAGTAGACATCAAGGAAATCAAGGAATTGCACTCCTCATCCGGAACCACCGGAAAGCCAGTTGTGTCAGGATATACCGAAAAGGACCTGGATACATGGGCTGAAACCATTGCACGTGGATTGACCATGATGGGAATCGGCGAGGACGACATCCTTCAGAATACTCACGGATACGGAATGTTTACCGGAGGATTCGGAGTTCACTACGGATCCCACAAAGTCGGCGCAGCAATCATCCCAATTTCCACCGGACAGACCCGCAGGCAAATAGAAATCATGCAGGACTTTGGAACAACAGGACTGATTTTTACCCCTTCATACGGAATACACCTTGGTGAAGTCGCCCTTGAGGACGGACTTGACCCGAAGGACTTTGGAATCAAGGCAATAGGATTCGGAGCTGAAGGATGGACCGAAGAAATCAGGCACAGGGTGGAAGAGATATTCGGAACCAAAGCATATAACATTTACGGATTGACAGAACTTATGGGACCTGGTGTCGGAATCGAATGTGAAGCGCAAGCAGGCCTCCACATTGCAGAAGACATCTATTATCCTGAAATAATCGACCCTAATACACAAAGAACCTTAGGTGAAAACCAACCTGGAGAACTTGTTTTAACAAACCTTGAAAGGGAAGGAATGCCTGTAATCAGATTCAGGACAAAAGACCTGACCAAAATCACATATGAGAAATGCGACTGCGGCAGAACCCATGCAAGAATGAGCAGGATAACCGGCAGGTCCGATGATATGATCAAGGTTAAAGGAGTAGCTATTTTCCCATCCCAAATCGAAAAGGCATTGCTTAGGGTTGGCGATGTTGAGCCTCATTACATGATTATAGTTACAAGACCTGGAACCCTTGATGAAATCGAAGTCAAAGTCGAAGCGTCCAAGGACCTCTTCTTTGACGGCGTGAAAGAGATGATGGCAATCCAAAACAAGATTGGCAAATCCATTGAAAACGAAACCGGAATACGCGTTAAGGTAACACTCGTCGAACCGAAAACATTGCCAAGATTTGAAGGAAAAGCCAAAAGAGTGATTGACAAAAGGAACTTGCATTAGGTGGCAAACATGAAAATCAAACAATTATCAATATTTTTACAGAACAGAATGGGCAGTTTATCAAAACCCTTGGAAGTGCTGACCGTAGCTGACGTCAACATCAGGGCAATGTGCATGGCAGACACTTCCGAATTCGGTATATTAAGACTTGTAGTTGACGATCCTATCAAAGGAAAGGAAGCTCTTGAGGAAAACAATTTCCTTGTTAAAATTACCGAAATCATCGGTGTTGAAATGAACGACACCCCAGGAGGATTGACCACAGTTTTAGGAATCATTAAAGACAACCTGATTGATTTGGAATATCTTTATGCATTCTCACACGACAAGGCGGGAAAAGCAATCCTATTGTTGCATGCAGACAATATTGACAAACTAATCTCTGTTTTACAAGAAAACAACATCCCAATTGTTTCTGCTGAAGAAGTATACAGCTTATAAAAGATAATTTACAAATTATCTTCTCTTTTTATTTTTAAACGTGAAAAAATGGAAAACAATAGAATCGTATACATTGACTATCTGAAAGTCATCGGACTTTTATGCATCATATTGGCACACATCTGCACAGAGCCTACAATCCTGCAGATTAGGAATTTTGATGTTCCATTGATGGTGCTCCTTTCAGGATTTCTCGCTGTAGAATCTTTTAAGAGAAGTCTTAAAAAGAACAGGTCCTTTTTAAACTACATCGGAAAAAGGATTTATAGGCTATTGATACCGACCTGGATTTTCCTCGCAATATTTTTCACAATCATGACATTCTTCCCGGCAAACGGGGCATACCCCTATAGTACAGACTTCATAATCAACAGTTTCCTACTGCTTGATGGAATACAGTTCGTGTGGATTATAAGGATATTTCTCATCTGCACACTGATTACGCCAGTAATTTATTATTTCGACAAGATTGAAAATGATTATTTTCAGTTCCTAATCCTATTGGCAGTATACATTTTATATGAAATAGCGATATTTTTCCATATAAACGAGATGAATATTGTCTTTGAGTTCATTCTGGCATATATCGTGCCATATAGCATTATATACCTGCTAGGTATGATTTCCACCAAAACCAGCTACAAGACTGACAGGAACATTTCAATTATATTTCTTGTAACTTTCATCATTTCAGCAATGGTAATCTATTCAAGTACAGGAATGCTCCAGCCAACACAGATAATGAAGTACCCGCCGACAATCTACTTCATAAGCTACGCTCTTTTTGTATCCTATCTGCTCATGAGCCTATTTAAGAAAATAGACCTTAAAAGAAACGGAGCTGTTGAGTTCATATCCAAATCATCATTGTGGATTTATCTCTGGCACATTCTCTTTTTGACAGTGATTCCATTGGTAATGGGAGAACTTGACTGGCCGGCTTATTACATCATTGTTCTTGCTTGTGCCATCAGCGTGACATTTATCCAAAATAGGATTGTTGACTTTTTAGAGAACAGAAACATCAACAGTACTGTCTTAAAAATATTTAGAGGGTAAACAACTTAGTGAATATTTTTCAAAAAAATACCTCATTTTACAAAAATATGTATAAAATATATTCCATTATAGGAAAATATTTAAATAACATCCAATACAAACCATATACTTAATTATCATGATTTATCATGACTAATTAAAAAGACGACAAACTATACGACATCACGGCATTAATACTATTTTTAGCCAGTGATGAGTCTTCATTCCTTGATGGACAAATCATTAAGGCATCCAGTGAATTTGAAATATAATCATGCTTTAAAACATATATATTTAAAGAAATTGGAAGTGGCTTCTCCCCACTTCCTTTTTTAAAAAAAAAAACTAATTTTTATCCATAAAGTAAGCAAACACGAATGCACCAATCGGAAGGATAAGTGAGAATAAGAAGCTGGGAAAATTCCTGTTTAACCTAATCAATGCCATTATCAGAACCAACATCCACACTATTGTACATGCCCAATAAAAGATTTCAGAAAGGACACTGAAATACCTGAACTCCAGCAATGGTGCGAATGCATCTTTCAATTTCAAGACAAAACTGTCATAATGCTTAAGAAAAATCGGATTTGTATAGGATGTTATAAACGATAAACGACCATTATCATAATCCCTATCAACAAATATCAAAAAGAGAGTTCCCAAGGTAATCATTATAGCTCCGATGACCTCGAAATTAAGATACCTAAACAATATCACTCCAGCAATGAGAACAGAGAGACTCAGCATCAGTTCCTTTTCCTTTCTGTTGAAAATCAAAAAGTAAATCAGGATAGGAATTAAAATTATCGGTACAACAATGATATCTCTAATTCTTGGCATAATATCAGTATCACATTTAGTTTACAATAATATTATGATTTTAAAAAAGAAAAGATTTTCTATAAAAATTAAAATAAAAAAAAGTAAAAGAAATACTATTTCTCAATAGTAAATCCATGATTTTGGGCTTTGGTTACAAATACAGTACCCTTGTCGCCAATTATTTCCTTGGTCTTTTCAACAATGTCTGCATTAGACTCATCAAACATTGTATATAAAACAGGTCCAAATGATGAAATTCCAACACCGTATGCTCCGGCATCCTCAATGGCTTTCATAATCGGCAAGTAGCTGTCATCAAGTGAGTGTTCCAGTTTGTTAAAACCTACTTTTTGAAGCTCACTTACAGCCCATCCGAAGTTTTTAATATCTTTTTCAAGCATGAAAGGAACGAGATTCATTAAAATCAAGTGAGACACCTGTTCGACTTCCTCTTTTGGAATAGGACAGTATGTCTGGAAAACGTCCACCTCATCATCACCTTCAACATGCACTTCGATTTCAGGAATAGCTATAAGAATATTCCATTCTTCAGGAAAATCATATCTTGCAATCAATGTTGCAGGTTTTGCCTTTGAAGCACCGGATGGCAAGAATAAAGGCTTTTCCTCTTTACTGTGTCCACCATCTAAGATAAATCCTCCTAAATCATGAGTATAAGTGCCGATTCCAGAGGTTCCTCCTCTTCCGACAATGCTACTGAGCTCTCTGCTTTCCACTTCAATTCCCATGGTTTCGGTAATCAGGTGAGCAGTTGAAACTGCAATTTGTGTTCCGCTTCCAAATCCTGAATGTGGCGGATAAGTATTGTGAACAGTAAACTTAAATCCAGAATCAATATCAAAATGCTCAATAGTTCTTCTAGCGGCATCAGGAATTTTTTCCTTACATTCTTCAATAGCTTCTTCATCTGTTACGGTATCGGCAAATTCAAGTGTCACTCCACTTTCAGTTTGCTCAACTTCCAAAACAAATTGTGGATCCTGCAATGCAAGACCGATTCCACCGTCGACTCTTCTATATGACCCATTCAAATCAATGAGAGACATATGTATTCTTGAAGGTGCTTTAATAATCATTTTTTCACATCCTTAGT
>CAMNJW010000062.1 GCA_946541845.1 uncultured Methanobrevibacter sp. | reverse complement strand
GTATTTTTCTTCTAATAATTTAACACAAACGGAGGTGTCTAATCCTCCACTGAATGCTAAAAGTACTTTTTCAGTCATAATTAATCACCGTTAAATAATTTCAATAAGAATAAATTATCAATAGATATTTATATGGTTAATAGTATTTAAAATTTTTAAAATCTCTTTCTTCGCTAATGGTTTGGATTTAAAATTAAAAAAAAGTAATAAAGTCTCATCGGTTAAGGCGAGATGTTCATTTATGTAAAGTATACGATTTTGTTTTGTTTTTGGTAGTAACTTACAGTGGATTCTGCAAATGTAATTGATTTGCTATATGCCTTTGATTCAATACAACATCGTTTCCATGAATTCTGATGAAAAAAGGTGTGCCACTTGAATTTCCGTCAATCTTATGGCCTTGTCCATCCAGAGTCATCTTCTTTGATATTTCAATGCCGTTGCATTTTGTATCCTGACTGACTGTGATATCGTTTTCAAGTTTCACAGTTGAATCTGGAGTTGCATCTTGAATTTCAGTGTCCAAATCATCGATTGTTTTGATTATCTGAAACTTCCAAATTGATTTCATCATTAGCTAATGTTATGTTTTCCGTAATTGCATCATCACTTGCCGATACGGCGGAAATTGAAATAAAACACAAAATTATAATAAAGATTATAGCATGCTTAACTGTCATATAATCTTTACCCCATAATTTATACTATTTTAATTTTTTTATATTTATTATTTTGTTCAATTTCTCATAAATGGAGGATATATTATATATTATTAAAAAAATAGTTTTTTTTCTGAAAATCAATAAGTGTATAGATTTAAACATATTCTAATTAATCTGAATGGTGAAAACATTAATTGAATCCATATTGGGTGAATAAAAAATAGATGACAGAAGAAAAACTCTTAATTGAGGGCTATAATTGAGGTTGAAAAGTTATATGGGTTTAAAAGTTAAACCCCAATTAAGAGTTGTGAAAAGTATTTTCATACTTTATTTAATATGTTAAACTTTCTAGTATATAAAAGTTTAGGTATGCCTAAATTTTTATCAGTAAGTTTTCATCTTCAACAAATTCTATAAGTCTTGCATATGTCGGATTTGTCATCAAAGTGTTTTTGTTACCTATAATTATCAGTTTACGTTTTGCACGGGTTATTGCTACATTAAGTCTTCTCAAATCACTCAAAAATCCAATGTTTCCATAATCATTGCTTCTGACTGTTGAAATTATGATGATTTCCTTTTCCCTTCCCTGAAATCCATCCACTGTTTTAACTTCAACCGGTGTGTTTTCCTGAATAATCTTTACCTGATCTGCATATGGGCTGATAATTCCGATATCTTCTTCATTAACTCCTGCCTGCAGGTAATCGTTCGCTATTCTGACAGAAATGTCTGACTCTAAATCGTTAATGATGGATTTTGAATCCTTTAAATGGTCTTCCCTATTGTCTTCAACATCTGATGTGTCTATGAAAAGCAAGGCCTTTTCATCATGGTTTGATCCGAGCAAGTCGTTGATTGTAATATTGTCAACGCTTGAATCACTTTTCAATCCGTTGCCGTAGAATTCCTTGTTTGGAAATGTCATAAGCAATTTGTTCATTCTGTATTGTGTATTTAATAACTGTGATTTAAACGGATACATTTTGATTAATTCCTCAAACAGGGTTTTTTCTAATGCTCCGGCCCTGTCACTTATGATGGTTGGAGGCAGCTGCTTATGGTCTCCTGCAAGAATAAACCTATGGGCCTTTGCAATAGGTATCAAAACACTTGGGATTGTGGCCTGTGATGCTTCATCAATAATTGCAACATCAAATTTTACCTTTGATATCGAATCGAGGGCTGCGGAAGAATTTGTTGATAGGATAACGTCACTGTTTTCAACAATGTCTCTTATCATTTTGTTTTCAATTCTTTTGATGTCATCATGCGCTTCATCAATTTCCTGATTAATTTCAATCCATTTCGCCATTGACTTCATTTTCTCGGCACTGACTCCACGGGCTCCTTTTCCCTTTGATGCGAAATGCAAAATATCATAATCTCCAAGTCCACGGCGATATTGTGGTGTTGGTTTTGTGTGAACCTTTCTTTTTTCAATCAGATTGTTGATTTTTTTATGGATTTTCTTGATTTTCTTGTTTAGCTTATGATTTTCAACTTTATATGCCAATGTTTGAGTAATATTGTGTTTTGAAACTCTTTGAGGATGTCCTAATCGTGTTAAATTCAGCTTTTTATTTTCCATTAATCTCTCTAGAATGTTGTCCACAGCAGCATTGCTTTCGGCAGTGGCCAGCACCTTATGGTTCTGTCTTGTTTCTTGTGAGATTAGCTCAACCAAAGTTCTTGTCTTGCCCGTTCCGAATGGTCCATGAATCAGAAAGAAGTTTTCGCATGAAAGTGCATTTTCAATGGCTGATTTTTGGGATTCATTCAGGTTTTCATCGATATATGCAATGTATGGTGTGGGCCTGTTCTTCTTAGGATTTCTGTCGCTTAACATATATTCCAGAGCATTCTTTCCCTTTAGGCTCAAATGCTTTAGGTTGTCTTCCATTCTTCTAAAAGTTATGTCATTTGCATATAGGTCAATTCTTACTTTCTTTTTTAATGCCCATCTTGGAACTCTTTTGTCAAATGCAACTTTTATGAATCTTCCTCCCTTTTCTGTGACAGTGCCTGTCAAATCACTCTTTAGGGGATTGTCAGTACTGATTAACACCATGTCTCCAACTGATATTTCAGTGTCAATAATCTCAGGTCTTCCAAATTGAACTATTTGCAGGCCTAATTCCTTACCTAAATGTTTGCCTTTAACTTTATTGATTGCCCTTCCAAGTTCTTCCCTTTTCTGCCCGGACATTGTGCTGATTTCATGTGTCATCAAATCTATTTCAGCATCCCTTTCGTAATTAATGAGCCTTATTAAATTTTTGATATATTTTTTCAATTTCATCCCTATTTTTAAATAAGAGTTTTACTGTATAATTAATTATGCATTTTAGAAAAGTTGAGAATTTTGATAATTTGGAAATGAGCTATATTTCAGATTTTTCTGGCGCTTATATTGCACGTAATAAGAATCTTCTCAACGAATTGAATTTGAATCCTTTAACTCAGTTCATTCTGGAAAAATCAGTTTTCGGCACTCCTATTTTTAAATTGGGATCATGTGGAAATAGACTGTTGATTTTATCAGGAATTCATGGAAATGAATTGCCTCCACAGATTGCCAATGTTAAATTATTAAATGAGTTAATTAAAGAGGATTTGAATAATACTTTGTATTTCATACCTTTTGCATCACCAAAATCAACCATGAATAACGAGAGAACCTTCAATTCAATTGATTTGAATAGGTCTGCTCATATCAACAATTCATTAAGCAATCTGATTATAAAAGCAATATTGGATTTGAAAATCAATTTTGTAGGGGATTTTCACTCAACTGCCCGCAATGCCAATCCGGGTTTTGAATCAGTTTTTTCATCCAAGTCCCCAACTCCCGAAAGCTTTTTAATTGCGAATTATATCTCAAGGGATGTTGGCTGTGATGTTATTTCTTTTGACTATTCCGGATCCACTTACAGGGGGGCCGTTGAAGATGTCTGTAATCTGAAAGGAATTCCTGCTATAACTGCTGAAGTTTTATGTCCATTTGCCAATGTTGCTCGTGGAAGTGTTGAGAGATCTTTTGCACAAATGAAAAGCTTTTTGTCCTATTTTGGTGTATGATTACTTTTCAAATGCTCTCGCGCAACTTAGTTATATTAATACTTCATTAAATAGTAAGTGAAAATCCTAACCGGATTTTTCAATAATAAGGTAAGATATTATGGGAAGATTTTTGTCACCTTTCTTGGGGAAGAATTAACGGGGTATTGTCATGTCTTCTTATAAGGGTCATTCCATATTTGCATTAATACTCGCATTAATGTTTTTTCATAGTCCTCTACTAATTGCTTTAACGTTCATTGGTGCAAATATGCCTGATTTTGACCATAAGTTCAAAAAAGAGAATGTCTATAAGCTCATAATTTTAGGTTTGATAGTGTTTATCTCATTATATATTCTCAAATTACCTTATTATATTGGATTAATAATTGTATTTCTGGGAGTAACATTTTATTTTTCAGAACATAGAAGTTTCACACATTCACTCTTTGGGGTCTTAACACTAACTTCCGCTGTTAGTTTGATATTAATTTGGGGTTTAGAATTGGTTATCCAGGTTACTACCCTAGAAAACAATTATTTAATTTTAGCTGTTTTAATTGCACTTTTAAGCTTTTTATTTTTAAATAAGAAATTGTTAATGATTTTTCTACCTTTATTTTTTGTCAGTTTATTCCTGATTCAGGGCAATGGTGTGGATTACATTCAAATTGTGCTGGCAATAGGTTTGGGCACATTCTCACATATCGTGCTTGACTCATTCACTCCGGCTGGAATTAAATTGTTTGCCCCATTGTCTTCAAAAAAGGTTTATAAAAATTTCGGATTAAGCATGATTTTCCTGCTTGTTGCATGTTCATTAGTTTATCATGCCCCAATTCTATTCAATCTTTTTGAGAGTTATGCCTTGTTCATTTAAAAGTTATTTTTGCAAACGAAAAACAATCCTGAACCTTTAACCCATAAACAGAATTTTGAAACTATATAAAGCACGGGCAATTCAATTAAAGGTCCGATTACCAGCGCGATGGAGATTAATTCATGTCCTGGAAATGAATTTATTGCAATGGCAAGCGCAAGTGGGGAGTTGCGCGCCAGTGTTGTCATAGTCAGACTTGCATACTCCTGATAAGTGAAGTTGATTTTTTCGGATAATAGCAGGTCAAGAATCACATTGACAATGAAAAATATGATTAACGGTATGAAAATTTTCACGACGGAGTCTAGATTTGTAAACAATAGTTCTCCTTGGCTTGCAAAGATACAGAATACTGCCAGTGATAAAAACCAAATTTGCAAATTTGTAAATAGTTCTGTTGCTTTTTCTTTCAAATCATTTTTAAGCAGTAATTTTGTAATTTGTGCAGCTATGAATGGTATTACAATGACGATTAGGATTGAATATGCCAATTGTGTATAATCCATTGTATTTCCACTTGAGAAAAATAATATTAGATATATTGGAAGCAGAATGATTTGCAACACTAGGTTGATTGGCAATATTGAAAGGCTTAAAGTCAAGTCTCCTTTTGCAAGTTTTGTAAATACCAGATACCAATCGGTACATGGGGTTAAAATTAGCATGAAAAATCCGATTAGTACATCAACGTTTCCTTTTAAAAATAAGGATCCGATGAAATATCCAAAAAGAGGGGTCCATATGAAATTGATTATCAGGCTTGTTGATGTAAATTTAACATTTTTGAAGCTATCCTTCAAATCTTTTAGGGGAACTTCTAGGAATAATCCGTATAACATCAAACATAAAAATATATTGATTAGATAATCTGTATTCTGAGCTATTATGTCGATATTGCTGAAAAGAAGTCCTACAATCACTGCTGAAAATATGATTATTGGTTCGAGTTTTTCCACTAAATCCATACGCACACCTTTTAGGTATAACTAAATTTGTATATCCTAATATATAATTTTTTCATTTGTTTACATTTTTTCTTAAATTTGGATTTAACTATCTCATTTCCTTTATTTTTATTATTTCACTGGTATTTTGTTCATTTGTTTTTTTTAGAATATTTTTTTATAATTTATTATTAATTAATTTGATTTTTTATAAAAATACATACATTTATAATAAATAATCATGATAAATAATAATATTATTAAATAGTCAATCTTTTGACTGTTTATATCAATTTAATGAAATGGAGCTTGTTTAATGTTTTTGACTAGAATTGGTTATGGAATTATTTATTTCTTAGACCTAATTTATGAAATCATTAAAGCAACCTTTGATGTTGCATTTAATGGGATTATGAGGAGAAATATTGATCCTATAGTTGTTGACATTGAAACCGTTTTAGAGAGGCCGGTTTCCCAGACAATTTTAGCAAATAGTATTTCTTTAACTCCTGGTACTTTGTCTGTTGATTTGGACAGTGAAAATAACATTATCAAAGTAGCTGCTATTTCTCCAAGAAGTAAAGAGGATATTATTCCTTTTGAAAAGTATATACAGAAAATGTTGGAATGATGCTTATAGTATTACATTTTCATTAAGAAAACGAGTGAGATAGTATGGATATATTGTTTGTTTCAAAATATATTGTGGTTATTGCATTAATGATAATGATGCTAGCTGCTTTAAGAGCAAGTGCATATAAATCCACATCAATGGGGCTTTTAGGAAGCTCAGTCGTAGTTAATGCTTTTGCAGTAGCTCTTCTAATTGTTGGTGATTTATATAATCTTGGATTCTTTAGAGATATATCATTAGCTTTAATATTCTTTGGTTTTGTAGGCACTGTTGCTTTTGCTGTTGTGTTGGGGGGTGATGATGAATGATTGAATATGTCCAATCCGCCCTTCTCATTATCGCAGCAATTTTAATCATAATTTCTGCAATAGGTCTCATTAGTTTAGGTAAAAATACAAGGAATATTGTTTATGCAAGGATCCACATTGTAGGTATTTTTGATATTGCATGTATACTCGCTATGATTGCAATTGGCCAGTACTTGCTTGCTGCAATCTACTTTATTCTAGCGCCATTTATTGCACATGCGGTAGCTAATGCTTACTGGAAAAAAGAAGATAGAGAAAATAATTTAGATTTACAGAATGTTGAAGTGGAAGTAGATGAAAATCATCCATTTATCCATCCTAAAGAAAAGATGCAAGTTTTAGAGAGTGAAAATTCTGAAAAACTTAAAGCGGATGAAAGATTTTCAGTTACTACATTAGAAATTGACGAGGATGAGTAAGATGTTAGAGTTTGTATTATGTATTATTGTGGTTTTAAGTGCAATTCTTGCTCTTATTCAGAAAGATTTATTGAAGGCAGCAATCTTAACAGGATTTTCAGGTGGGGCTCTCGCAGTGCTTTTCCAAATTCTATTGGCACCTGATGTAGCTTTGACTCAAGCCATTGTTGGCGCAGCTATTGTTCCTGTATTTATTGCTTTGGCTGTTAAAAAAACTCAAAGGGAGGATAGCTAATGGCACA
>CAMNJW010000061.1 GCA_946541845.1 uncultured Methanobrevibacter sp. | reverse complement strand
ATACCTTGTTCTATACCTTGCTCAATTCCTTCAGTTTTTCCATCATTAAACTTATTTTCCCCATATTCATGAATTAAACTCATTCTACCACCTAACAAATCACAAATAATATTTCTTTCTAAAGAATCCTCAACAAATTTGTCCGTTGTTAACCACATTATCCCATATGCTAAATCTTTTTGAGATATTGTCAAATCTTTTAACCTAAATAAAATTCTTAGAACCCTATAAATATACTCAACAATATTTTTACCTTTTTTGCTTAAAGGAACTAACGACAACAATATAATTTCCTTGCTGTCAGGTATTTTCTTACTTTTAAGTTTAGCAGTAACATTATTTATAATTTCTTCACTATCCAAATTATTTAAACCTTCAACATAATACTTAAACACGTTGAGTTTATTGTAGGGATATTCAACTATCTTTGAATCTTCAACAGTACTTAATACTATTAGATTAACTTCTTTAGTGTTTTTCTTATTTTGATCAGTTAATGCAACATAGGAATGAGCTCTTCTAGAAAAATTATCATTTATTTCAGTACTTTGAAACTCAATTATCAGATTTTCATCATCCAAATCCAAAATTAAGTCAGGTTTATAGTAAGTTGGATCAATATGCCTTAATTCTTTTGTCCATACTTTAGTTCTTTTAGATTTTTTACCAAGGATTTCTAAAAGAATGCTTGCATCCTCATCAGCAACATTTTTGAACAGCATGTCCTCTTGAAATTCTGCCATTATAAGCTACCTCCTAGGATATAATATGCAAAAGATGATTAAAAAGATTTAATATTTAATTTAAACCATTATAATTTATATTTAATGGTTTTTTGAGATAAATAGTTCATTATTAAATAAATTAACTAAAATTAAAGCAATATTATGAAATTAAAGCAATTTTTAAAAATAATATAAATTTTACAAAAACAGATGAAAAAAATAGAAAAAAAGTAAGAAAAAATAGCTAGAATTCTTTTAACATGTTAGCCATATCTTCTCTTGAATAACCTAAACGTACAAATAGGCTTTTGAGTGGTTCATTATCAGGAATGGCGCCCAATTCTCTCCAACTTTTGAAATCATTTTTCAAAATTCCATTAATTAAAAGCTGGATTGTGATTAAATCATCACTTTTAACAGCAATAAATGCATCTTCATCACCGAAAACATTTTCAGGATCAATTAATGTTAACTTTCCATCCATTTCTTTTTTTATAATAGCATTGTCAATTTTATACGCCATAGTACCACAACTTCAATTATCTATTTAAATTTTTATTTTAAATAGTATATAAATATTTAACCTTTTATTGATTTGTACCCACTTTCAATAGCTTTTAAATTCATTTCATGGAATTTAGGTTTTAGATTGTTTTTCATTGCCTCGATGACTGATTCCTTGGTCAATGGGAATTTATCATCGGCAGTGACCGCACCTAAAAGAACCATGTTTAAAGCTAAAACGCTTCCAGCATCAATTGCAAGCTGTGTTCCATCAATCGGAAGAACATGCTTGAAGTTTTCCTTCAATGTTTTTGTAATGCTGTCAACGCTCGGGTAAGGCTTGTTTGTGGAAGACGGAATAATCGGATGAGTATTGTAAACGATTTTAGTATCGCTGTTTACCTTATCCAGCCCCCTTATGGTTTCAATCGGTTCGAATGAAAGCAACATGTCTGCTCCTTTATTCGGAATGATTGATGAATTGTAACCACCAATTTTTAGTTCTGTAGAAACGGATCCTCCTCTTTGAGACATTCCGTGAATTTCACTCATGACAACTTCCAGACCCTGATTCATTGCAGCTTCACCAATGATTGTTGAAGTCTTGATGATTCCTTGACCTCCAACACCGCAAATATAAATACTATAATGATTATCCATTTTCTCACCTTCCTGCCTCTAAAGCGCCATACTTACAAACCTGAATACAAACGTTACAACCGTCACATTGTGATTTATCGATAGTTATTTTACCATTGATTTTGGAAATGGCAGGGCATGCCAATTCATTTACACATTTGTCACAGTTATTACAGTTTCCTTCAATGAAACTGACCGGAGGCTTTTTAGTTAAACCTTTAATTAATGTACACGGAGCTTTTGAAATGATAACTGCAGTGTCCTGTCTTTCAAATGCCTCCTTATAGGTCTTAATAACTTGTTCCAAGTTAAAAGGATTGATAACTCTTACATAATCACATCCGCAGGCAAGAGCTAATTTACGGATTGATACTTCAGGAGCGTCATCCCCCATTCCATCAACAGGAATTCCAGGGTTTGGCTGACCACCAGTCATTGCAGTAATCCTGTTGTCCAAGACAGTCAACACAAAATTATGCTTATTGTGAACCGCATTGATTAAAGGTGAAACCCCACTGTGGAAGAATGTTGAATCTCCAATGAAGCTAGCTACCTTCTGGTCTGTTGAAACTGAAAATCCACAACCGTCTCCAACACTTGAACCCATTGACAAGAGGTAATCAGCAGCGTTGTAAGGAGGGTTGATTCCTAAAGTGTAACAACCAATATCTGAAGCGAATACAACATCTTCAGGCTTCAAGCCCAATTCTTCAATGGCCAGGTTGATTCCATAATACATTGCCCTGTGAGGACAACCTGCACATAAAACCGGAGCACGAGATGGAATATCTTCACTTAATTTATCCAAACTTTGAGTGAAATTGAATGATTCATCATATTTGAAGTTTAAGACTTTGTTTAAACCATCGGCAACAATATCAGAGTTGAATTCATGCCAAAGCGGGAAAGTTCCATCCAGTTTTCCATGAACAGTGACATTAAGTTTATTTGCACCAATGCAGGTTAATGTTTCTTTTTCGATTATAGGGTCAACTTCCTCAACTATGAAAACCTCATCCAAATCCTTTAAGAATTCAGCGACCTTTTCCTGTGGGAAAGGATATGAAAATCCTAGCTTCAAAATATTTACATCCAATTCATTGAACTTTACAACATCATGTGCATAGTTGTAGGCACTGCTTGAAGCAATCAATCCATATTTTTTGTCACTTGTAAATTCAATTTCCTTGTTGAAATCAGATTTGTTAGTTAATTCTTCAATATTGTGGATTTTATCCCATAATCTGATATGCATATCTCCTGCAAATGCAGGAACAGGTACATATTTTGACGGATCCTTATTGAAGTGACCCCTCTTCCAGTGATTATCATTGTTTGATGAGTTGTCCTTGACATCTCCAAATTCGACTACACCCCTCATGTGAGATACACGTGTGGTTGTCCTGACAATTACCGGCAATTTGAATTGCTCTGACAAATCAAACGCATACTTTACCATGTCCTTAACTTCCTGACAATTGGAAGGCTCCAAAATCGGAACATTAGCTAATCTTGCATAGTTACGAGTGTCCTGTTCATTTTGAGATGAAAATAAGGACGGATCATCAGCAGATAAAATAACCATTCCACCATTGACCCCTGAATATGCAGTAGTCATGAATGAATCCGCAGCAACGTTCATTCCAACATGCTTCATGAAGGTGAATGACCTTAAACCTGAAGCAGCAGCAGTTGCCGCAACCTCCATTGCTACTTTTTCATTGGTAGAAAATTCAAAGTAAATATTTGCATCCTTAGCCAATACTGATAATACATTTCCTATTTCTGATGAAGGAGTTCCGGGATATGTGGCCGCAATAGAAACGCCAGCTTCTATAACTCCCCTAACGGCAGCCTCATTACCTAGCAAAAATTGTTTTTCACCAGATACTCCTGTGACTAATTCTTTTAAATTCATTATTTTTTCCTCAAAATTATCATTAATACATTTTATAATTATATTATTTTAAGATATTAATACTATCGAAAATTAGCTTATGAAAATTTCAATTCATAAAACGCTTAAATTTTATGAATTCCTTATTGTTATATAACAATGCACAAAATGTACTGTATTTTATATTTACCTTTAATTTTTACAAATAAGCTTAAACAACTTTATAATATAGAAACCTTTTTATAAATTTTTTAATATAAGTATCCATATTATGGTGATTTAACATAGGAAAAGTTTTTGCCTTACAGGAACTAGATAATTAAATAACTTTAAAACTATTGATTTAGCGATAATTACGTAGAGCTTAAGACTTTCCTTTACTATTATGAAAATTATAACCATGGAGTGATAATGTGGGCAGCAAAAATCTAGGAAATATTGCTGAGATAATGAAAAATGATTTTAAGTCAGCATTTTCAAACCCCATCGTTACCATTGTGCTAATTGCAATAATTATCCTCCCTTCCCTTTATGCTCTTTTAAATATACAGGCATGTTGGGATCCTTATGGAAACACAGATAATATAGAATTTGCAATTGCCAACCTTGACAAAGGTGCATCTTTCGAAGGGGAAAAAATAAATGTTGGAAATGAACTTGTTAAAGATTTAAAGAACAATGATAAATTCAAATGGACATTTGTCACAGAAGAAGAACTTCGGGATGGAGTGCATAACGGAGATTATTATGCAGGCATAGTGATACCCAAAAACCTGAGTAAGAATGTTATTTCGATTACGGGAGATAATCCAAAGCAAGCTGAATTGGAATATATTGTAAATGTCAAATCCAACCCAGTGGCTACAAAACTCACCGATACCGGTGCAAATACTGTTTATACAACATTGAACGCTAAAATTATCCAAATTATCAATCTTGCAGCATATGGAAAACTTGGAGAATTACAGGAAGGTCTTGCAGCAGGTGCAAGTCAATTATCAGGAGGAGGAACCCAACTTCAATCTGGTGCAGCACAAGTCTCATCAGGGGCAAGCCAAGTGTCTTCAGGTGTTGGGCAAGTTGAGGATGGTGCAGGTCAAGTAAAAGACGGTGCAAGCCAAGTCCAACAAGGAGTCGGTGATGTTAAAAGTGGTGCAAGCCAAGTTAAAGAAGGTTCCAGTGCAGTTCAACAAGGTGCAAGTCAAGTTCAACAAGGCTCTGAAGAATTGGACTCTGCAGTAGACCCATCTTTAATTCCTGAGGGTCCTGTTAAAGAGTATGTAGAGAGCAGTTCTGAACTTGCAAAAGGAAGTGGAAAAGTAGCCGAAGGATCAAGTCAAGTTGCTCAAGGTGCCAGTGACTTAGCAGACGGATCAGTACAACTAGCAGAAGGATCAAGTCAAGTTGCAGGAGGGGCAAGCGATTTAGCTGACGGTTCAGTGCAACTAGCAGAAGGTTCATTAAGCCTTGCAGCAGGTGCTGAATTACTTGGAAATTCAGCAGCACAAGCATTATTCACAGCTGCAGGATCACTTGGAGCGACTGCAGACCAACTTTCAGCAATCACAGGCATTAATGAAACACTACTCGGAGATTATTTCTTCTCACCAGTCAAATTAGACAGACATGAAGAATTTCCGGTTCCGGACTATGGATCCAATGTAGCTCCATTTTATTTGGTATTGTCAATGTGGGTCGGTGCTTTAATTACATGTGTGATGATGGAACCTAAATCAAGTATCGGAACCAAATATTCACCATTTGAAATGTATTCTGGGAAATTATTAATCTATGTAGTAATGAGCATATTGCAGGCATGTGTAACATTAATCGGAGCTTATCTTTTAGGAGTTCACGTCGATAATTATCCATTATTTATATTCTCTTCCATACTGGTATCGGCAGTGTTTATGATTTTAATATATTCCTTAATTTCAGCAATAGGAACTGTTGGAAAAGGACTTGCAGTTATACTTTTAGTATTCCAAATATCAGGAACCGGAGGAATCTATCCAATTCAGATTATGCATGAATTTTTCCAAACATTATACCCCTTCCTGCCAATGACTTATGCAATTAGATTAATAAGGGAAGCACAACTCGGCGTCATATGGTCAAATTATTGGCCCGCATTAGCTATTTTACTAATAATAGGAATTATTACAGTTATTGTTGCAATTGCGATTAAAGAAAAAGCGGATAAACGTTCCAAATACTTTGAAGAAAAATTAGATGAAAGTGGATTATTTTAGAAGTTATTTTAATTAACTTCTAATTTTTTATTTAAATAGAAAACATGAGGCAATAAAATGAAAAAAAAGTTATTGTTAATCTTAGTGATTGCTTGCATATTATTTAGTGTTTCAAGCGTTTGCGCTAGTGACATTAATGATACATCAGTAGCAAATGATGAAAGTGACATTAACGATTTAGAAATAAGCAGTAACTACGAAAATCAGACATTAGGAGAAACACAAGATTCCAATGATGATGGAACCTACACTGCATTACAGAAGAAAATAAATTCAGCAGATAAAGGAAGTACAATAGATTTAACCCAAGACTACAAGTATGACGATGCATTTAACTTGACTACTGGAATTTTAATTAATAAAGACATAACCATCAACGGTAACGGCCATACAATTGATGGAATGGGAAAATCCAGAATATTCCTTATTAATTATGGTGACGGATTACAATTTTACAAAGTTACATTGAATAACCTCACATTTAAAAATGGTAATGCAAAGATTTACGGCGGAGCAATATTAAACTTTGCAGATTTAACCGTCAATAACTGTCATTTTACAAATAACAACGCAGGCACTGCAGGTGGAGCAATTAATTCTTTAGGAGCCCTAACCTTAAAAAATTCAGATTTTAACAAGAATTCTGCAGGAGGAGACGCAGGAGCTGTCTTCTCATTAACTCTTAAAAAAGGTTGGGATTTCTATAAAAATTATTTTGCAGGACATAACGCAACAGAAGATGCGAACATCCTTTTAAGCATTGCAATGCAAGCCGTCCTTGAACATGGTAAAGATACAATTTCCAACTGTGTATTCACTAACAATGTAGCAAACGGCCGTGGTGGAGGAGCAGTTTATGCATATTCACATATAAACATTAACTCATGCACATTCAATTCAAATAAAGCCGGTGAAAAAGGAGGTGCAGTATTTGGATGCAAAGATTTATACATCAAAAACTCAAAATTCAATAAGAATCAGGTATCCATGTACGGTGGAGCAGTTTACTTCAAATGCCATGAGCAATCCGGACATTATGAGAATGGAAAATGGGTTTCCAGTGTCAAATATTATACCAATTTAATTGAAGGCTCAACTTTTGCAAATAATGTTGCAGGGGAAAGAGGAGGGGCAATCTATGGATTCAGAACTTCATCTTCAGATACTGTTCACTGTGCAAAAGCGGTCAAATGTACTTTTAGCGACAATAAATCACCTAAAGGTAAAAATATCTATGGAGGAACTGTAAAAAATTGTGTTTATAAAAATACAAAAATTACATTAAAAACCGCAACCGTTAAAAAATCAGCGAAAAAACTAACATTACAGGCAACACTTAAAAAAGGTACCTC
>CAMNJW010000060.1 GCA_946541845.1 uncultured Methanobrevibacter sp. | reverse complement strand
AATAAGTAATTAATTTAATTAATTACTTTTTAACAACACCAATTAAAGTTCCATCGATTATCAAATCAAAATTTTCAATATCTTCCATTATGCTCCCCCTCCAGGTATATCCTCAATACTTTCACCTAAATAATTTACATGTTCAACCAGCAAGACGTCCTTTGGATATTTAATATCTCCTAAGGAATGAGTTTCCAAAACATTACATTCAAAATTCTCAGTGATTATGACATCTGTTGCATATACCGAAGGGATTTTATTTGCATCGCTTGAACTCATTATGACAAGTGTTCCATTCCCTGAAAATACCTCCTTGTCTCCTAAGGACTTCATCCAATTCAAAGTGTCATTGTCATATCCTTTATAGTAGGATTCATTTTCAATATCATCAATAATATCAGACAAAGGGATGGGACCTTCAGAGTAAACAACCAACTCAGTTAAATCACTTGTACCACCATCTGAAAATTCAACTACTGAATAAATAGAAACCAGAGCTAAAATAGCTACTAAAACAATAATAACTGTGGCAATAACTTTTTTGCCCATATTACCACCTATTCTAAAATTTCATCAACAATCTTAGCAGCCGATTCCACCATTTTAGGACAGAATTCCTTAAATAAATTATTATCTAAGGCATATTTCACTCCATCTTCAGTGCTGATGTCACAATTCAAAAGGTCACGACAAATAATTGATCCGTTTTCCTCTTTAAACAAGTCCAAAAATTTATTGCAGACTTCATCGCTTTTTACCTTTTCATCTCCATATTTCAAGCCCAATGCCATAAGCGCACCAGTGCATGCTCCACATACTTCACCTTTACGCATTCCGCTTCCAAAACAAGCCCCAATTTTTAAGGCCTGATTCTTTGGAAGACCATAACCTTCACTAAATGCGGCAAAAACCGCCTGTGAACACACATATCCCTCTTCAAATAATTGAACAGCTTCCTCAATTGAATTCATATATAACTATATAAACAAACTATTAATTAAATTATCTTATATCATTCAACATCTTTTAGTGCTTCAACCATGTTCAAATCATTGATTTTATCTGAAAACAACAGATTAACCCCTATTGAAATTGCAAATGTTATTAAAGCTGAAAGCAATATGTTTCCCCATGTTAAAGTCGGAATGTAATAAAGGGATTCACCTGCAGCATTCATCATCAAGGTCATGAAATAGAATCCCAATGGAATTCCTAAAATGAATCCAATAGCTGTAAAAATTAGATTTTGAGTCAATAACAGTTTCCTTAAAACGTTTGTCTTAAAACCTAAAACCTTCAAGGTTGCTATTTCCCTTTCCATTTCAGTGAATGACAATATTCCCAGATTATATAAAACCAGAATGGCCAATGCAACAGCTACGAATGTTACAACATAAACCATCATCATTACAGCAGTTGTCATCTGGTCCCAACTCTTTTTCATCTTGTCAATGCTTGTTACTGATTTGATTGAATTCCAGTTTTCACCGAACTTTTCCTTGGTTAAAATATTGGTCGGCGTGAAATTCAGACCTTGATCCTCCAATGTATCCGGAGACATTATCAAACCTTGAGAAATTGGTTCAGCGTGAATCTGGCCAATTTTAGAAGTTACCCAATCATCACTTCCGACAATATGCCACTTGATTTTATCCCCGATGGTCAAATTGAATTTTTGAGCGAGTTTTGTGGAAATTGAAACATCACCCTCATCGATTTCAATGGCATCCCTATTGCTGTCTGTGTAAGATATCAAATCTGTGTTGTTAGAAACCAAAAGCCCTACCGTATCTTCAATATCATTTGCCCTAATTTCAATCGATTGCTGCATTATAAAACTTCCATTAGTCTCGTTTAAGATGTAATACAATTCCATTGGATTTGCATCATTGGAAATCAGCAATTTTGATTCATAATGACTTATGTCATCATATTCCCATGATTTCAGCTCACCCATACTGTCGTTCATGCCGAATGCTGCAATCAATAGCGCCACACATCCCATTACTCCAACTATCGCCATCAATGCCCTGAACTTGTTTCTTCTTGCATCCCTCCAATTCCAACGAAGGTTAAAGCTTAAACGATTCCATAGTTTTGACCTTTCGATTAATGTTTTCGAGGATGTGTTGGGAGCTTTTGGCCTTAATGTGTTTGCAGGATTTTCCTTTGAAATCCTTCTGCATGAAAGATATGTAACAAAAACGGATGATGCAACCATCAGAAGTGCAATGTATACAAAGCTCATGTCAAATCCCGGGTGCCATGCAGGCATGCTATAGCTGGTTTTCATGGTAGGATAAAACATTTGAGGAATTATCATAGGTCCGGTAATTACCCCCAAAATAGCACCGGCCAAAACCGGCCAAAATCCATAGGAAATATAATGCAGGATTATTGTCTTGTCTTTATAGCCCACTGCCTTAAGTATGCCGATTTGGGTGCGCTGATGTGTGACAATCCTTGTCATTGTTGTCAGGAGTGTTAGAAATGTAACTAAAATGAACACAACCGGGAAAACATCACCAATCATCTTATGCTGCGCCATCTCATCAGCAAACTTTGACACACTTAGATGATCTTCTTTTTTTGTAAATGATAGATAGTCAATGGATTTGTCCAGTTCGTCTTCAAAATTGCCGTCAGGCATATCGTATTTGACAAGCAATGTATTGTACTCCAAGTCACTTGGATAAGATTTGTGAGACAAATAGGCAAAACCCATCTGTGAGAAGTCAGGAGTGAGAGATGATGGGGAAACTTCATAAATATACTCAGGGGAGTATCCAATTCCTTTTATTTCCTTTTTTATCTTTTGGCCGTCAAATTCAAAGGTGATTTTGTCCCCTACCTTCAAGTCACGGGCGTCTGCAAAGCGTGCATCCAACCAAACACCCTCATCATCATTAGGATTGAATTCTTTACCATCTGTAGTGTAAAATTTTGAAATCATTCCATTCTCAACAAAATGCAGGGTGATATCAGGATTACCCTCTAGATTTGACTGAGATTGAACAACAGCCTGCCTGTCCTGCTGAGTTGAAAACTTGCTTATCTTATCCACAGATGCATCATCAAAATCAGTGCTGTAAATCCAGCCGTCAGCCAGGTTAGTATCACTGTAGAATTCATCGGAAGTTTGAACTAACCCATAATACTCCCCATAAATTCCACAAAAAGCAAAAATACCTAAAAATGCCATCAGGAATATTGCAATAAACTGTGTCTTATTGAGTTTTATATCCCTCAGCATTTTTTTAGATAGTGACATAATATAATTTTAGAAAATAGAAATATAAAAAACCTTTTTAAATTTAAAAGTTGACTCATTAAATTGATGAAGTAACTACCAGACTTGAAAATAATTTAATGAAAAACACATTAACATCAACTAATTAAGAAAATCATGTACCATTTAAATTAGAATGTATCTGAAACAAGTAAAAAAAGAATTAATATGAGTTAATCAACTCATTAAAAATATCAACAGTCTCTTCAACAGAAAGTTCCGCTTTCTCGCTAACTTCCCCAAGAGTTGCATCCCAAAGTGAAATCTTACCCATAGGAGTTACTAAAAACTCAAATTTCCAGTTTTTCTGAGCCAAGTCTCTTTTGAGTAGAGGATATGCGTTTAAGAGGTCCATGTATTTTGATTCACTAGTAACTTCAACCATTTTACCACCTTTAAATAATAGTTAAAGTTAAATATTTTTAAACATTTTGTCACTAAACAAGTAGAATAAGTATGAAACCTATTCTACATCTTTAAGTGACTCAACCATGTCCAGTTTCTTAAGTTTGCCTGAAAACATCAAGTTAACAAGAACAGAAACCACATATGTGATTAGGAATGTTACGATTAATGTTTTTAGGGACAAATGAACCGGAAGGTAGAATGAATCTCCCATTGTACTGAACATGTACTGCAAGGTTACAATACCTAACGGAACACCGAGTACAAATCCGACAGTTGTAAACCAAAGGTTTTGAGTCAATAGCAATCTTCTCAAGCTTTTGGTTTTGAAACCTAAAACCTTCAATGTTGCCAGTTCACGCTTGATTTCTGTATATGATAGCAATCCTAAGTTATACAGCACAATAACTGAAAGCAATGCTGCAAATACAACCAGCAGATAGATGATGCTCATTGAGGATTCCATCATTTCATCCCAACTTTCAGTGAGGGAATCAAGGGACAGAATTGTTTTAACGCCATCATAGCTGTCATTGACATCATGTGAAGTGATTATGCTGGTTTCATTGTACTCGATATCCAAGTCCTCCAATTTCTCTTTGGACAAAATTAATCCTTGAGATGTTGGATCAGCATGAATCCTATCGATTTTTGTTTTGACCCACTTATCGGAACCCATCATATGCCATTTAATGGTATCGCCAATGCCTACACCCAATAAATCAGCCATTTTTTGTGATATTGATACTTCATCATCACCTATCTCAATTGGATTCCGGTCATCGTCTGTTGGAGTGTATAGTTCATTGCCATCCAAGACAACAATCATGCCCGATTTCTTAACGTCATCCGACTTAATTTCAACCGAACCTTCCATCATTGCCTCTCCGTCAACATCTTCAATAACATTGTCGATTTGTGAATCTGTTGCGTTTTCCTCTAAAACCAGTTTTGAGGAGTAGTGATTGATATCATCATATGACCAGGATTTCATGTCTTCCATACTGTCCATCGCTCCAAATGATGCAATGATAATCATGGTACAACCCAAAACACCAACTATACTCATCAATGCCCTGAACTTGTTTCTTTTGGCATCACGATAGTTCCAACGTACATTGAATGACAATTTTTTCCATATTCTTGAATTCTCAAACAATCCTGATGAGGACATCTTAGGGATTTTCGGTTTGATTGCCTGGGACGGACTTTCCTTTGCAATACCTCTGCAAGCAAAGTAGGATACTAAAAATGCAAATACCACCATGGCCACAACTGCTAAAATGAAACTGAAATCAAATCCGGAAAGCCAATTTGGAATGCTGTACAACGGTTTGAAGTCCTCAAACATCAACGGAGGAATTGTTATCGGACCCAATATGAATCCTAAAATACTTCCCGCTAGAACCATCCAAAATCCATATGAGATATAATGGAACATAATTGACCTGTTTTTAAAACCTACAGCCTTCAAGACACCAATCTGAGTTCTTTGATTTGTAATGATTCTTCTCATTGTGGTGAGCAAGGTCAACATTGCGATTAGAATGAATATTATCGGAATTGCCCCGGTCATCATTTTATGCTGGTCTGTTTCATCCTGGAATTCTGCAAAACTTGGATGAATGGAACGGTCCACAAAGGAGGAATAGTCATCCTCCATCTCATCATCCAGCAATTTCTCATAGTCTGTTGCATTGCCGTCAAACTTAACAAGCAAAACATTGTAAGGAACACTATCCATCGGAAATGCCTTATATGACATGTAAGCAAAGCCCATCTTGTTGTAATCCGGAATCATTGAAGTGTCTGATACCTGATAGACATATTCCGGAGAGTATCCGATACCTTTGATTTCCTTTTCAATTTCCATGCCATTTACTTTAAATGTGATATTGTCACCAATGTCCAAGTTTTTGGCTTCTGCAAAACGTGTATCCAACCATACACCATCCTCATCTGAAAGGTTGAACTCTTCACCCTTAACCAGATAAAACTTGGATATGTCATCATCATTTAAAAAATGCAGGGTGATGTCGGGATCATTTTTAAAATCCCCCACCGAACTTAACACCAGCTGTTTTTCTGAGTCCTTTGTAGGGCTCAGATTATTTACCTTATCTATAAAATCATCATCAATATTATCTGCATAAATCCAACCGTCAGCCAGATTTGTTTCATTATAATATACATTAGCGGTTTCTTCAAGTCCAAATGATTCTGCACCAAATCCTACAAAAACATAAACACCTAAAAAAGCCATTAAAAAAATAGAGATAAATTGAATCTTGTGATTCTTTATATCCCTAATCATTTTCTTTGATAACATTATTCCACTCCCTTAAGTGATTCAACCATGTCAAGCTTTTTAATTTTGCGTGAGAACAATAGGTTTACAAGAATTGACAATGCGAAGGTTATCACGGCAGTCAATATAAAGTTTGTAAGGGATATTGAAGGCAATATGTAAAATGAATCTCCTGATGATTCCCAAAGTATTGCCAAAATATAATAACCTGTCGGAAGACCCAATATGAAACCAATAGCTGTAAACCATAAGTTCTGTGTTAACAATAATTTACGCAAAGCCCTTGTTTTAAATCCTAAAACCTTTAATGTTGCAATTTCCCGTTCGATTTCTGTAAATGACAACAAACCCAAGTTATACAATACCACAACAGCAAGCAGGCATGCGAAGAATATTAATATGTATACTAAAAGCCACATTGCTTCTGTCATCTCATCCCAACTTGAAGTCATGTCCTTCATTGAATTAGCTGCTTTAACACCATCATAATCCTTGGTGACATGTTCGGCAGTTACAATGCTTGTTGGAGTGTAGTTCAAGTCCAAATCTTCCAATTTATCGGGAGACATTATGAATCCCTGGGATATCGGGTCAGCATGAGTCTTGTCTATTTTTGTTTTAACCCATTTATCGGAACCCATGATGTGCCATTTTACAGTGTCTCCAACATCAACATCCAGCATTTTTGCCATCTTTTCAGAAATTGACACCTCATCATTCTTAATTTCAACATGATTTCTACCATAATCTGTTGGAGTTACCAGATCTGTTTCGTTCATCACTAAAAGCGAACCTGATTTTTTAGCCGAATCCGATTCAATTTCAATAGCTGATTCCATTATCTGGTCACCATTCACCTTATCAGCTATGTCATCTATTTCAGATTGTGTTGTATCCTCATCAATTACCAATTTTGAGTCATAATGATTGATTTGATTATATTCCCATTCTTTCAAATCATTCATACCATCATACATTCCGAATGCACTTACTAGAAGTGCGGAACAACCGATTACTCCAACAATTGTCATCAATGCTCTGAATTTGTTTCTTTTTGCATCACGATAATTCCAGCGGACATTAAATGACAAATGTTTCCAAATGCCCAACTTTTCTATAAATCCTGAAGAGGACACCTTAGGAACCTTTGGCCTTATGGTATCTGCTGGCTTTTCATCTGCAATTCCTTTAACTGAATAATATGAAACCGCCAATGCCAGTAAAACCATTAATGCAGCCACATATACAAAACTCATACTCCAGGCAGGTTCCCATGTTGGAAGCTTATAGGTTGCACTCATTGAAGGATAGAACAATGGAGGCAATGTAAGAGGTCCTAAAATCAATCCTAGAATTGACCCTATTAAAACCAGCCAGAATCCATATGACACATAATGCAAAATGATTGAACGATTCTTAAATCCGCTTGCTTTTAGGATACCAATCTGATTTCTTTGATGGGTGATAATTCTTCTCATTGTTGTTA
>CAMNJW010000059.1 GCA_946541845.1 uncultured Methanobrevibacter sp. | reverse complement strand
TAACAATATTTTCTTGTTTTTTCTCATTTAATTCCTTTTTAAATGAGATTTGACCGTATTGTCCCCCACCACCAGGAACCACATCAATTGTACCTTCCCTAAATGATTTTACAACAGCAGCCACATTTGAGTCTATTTTTTCTATATCACTTAAAGAGACATTGATTAATACGTCGATTTCTGTTCCAAAATTGTCAATTAGTTTCTGCCATTTGCCCTGAACCAGCTTTGTGGTGACACCTTTGTCATAAACAGTTGAAATCAGTTCGGCCAATGGCATCAGATGAACATACTTTGGCCTAAAGCTAGGATGTTTCGGTTCCTTAAAATCAGCAATTTCCGAAATTCTAAAATCAACACCTTTTTTAATGGTTCCTCCACAATCACATTTCATCTTACTTTCTTTTGCAATTGCTGGATCGATTAGTTTGTAGCACTTGGTGCATGCGGTCATGTGATACTTACCTAAATTAGGTATCAATCCATAATTTGCTTTAATATCCCTATGTTTTATTGCACTTTTTATGGAAGAGTATGACATATCCTGGAGCTCAATTTGATTAAATTCCCTACCTAATCTATGAGGCCATGGAGAGTGTGCATCGGAATTGGTTAAAAATGGAAAATCCTTAAGCTCATCAATGCAGTCTGCCATATCTGTATCTGCAGACAAACCCAATTCAACAAAATCCGGTTTTCCATCATAACAATCATAAATACTGTCATATGATTTATACATTCCGGTCCAGGGAGTAAATGCATGAGCAGGACCAATCAAGCAATCATATTCCTTAACAAGATCTAAAAGTTCTGCGCCACCCAATTTTGTTTTTGGCCTTCCGTCAATATGCTTATTTTTAGAGGGCAATCTGTCTGATAATTCACGGGCAGTTTCAATATCCGGAATAATAATCAGATGATGAATCCTGTTTTTGCCTTCGACTTCAGTTGTCAGAACAAAGTTTACATCACCATATTCATAAATCCCATCACCCAAATAAGAAGTGCTTTCCTCAATAATATCCAGCCACCCTGGATGAAAGGCATCTCCAGTTCCTAAAAGCTCCAAACCTTTTAGTTTTGATTTGGGAGCCATATTCTTAATCAACATATCTTTTGAAGAAGCCATTGAAAAGCAACTGTGAACATGAAAATCAGCATTTACTAACATGTATAATTGTTAGAAACTAAAATTATATTAAACTATCCAATAATTTTTTAACATCGAATATAGGAGCCTTTTCCTCTTTGGGAAATCCATCATGGGACAAGTTATCCTCATTGAGTGTTCCACTGACATCCTTTAGGTTCTTTAAAAAATAATCCGCTTTGTGTATTAATTCGATTAAATCAGATCGGTTAGTTGGATATGCAAGCTTTAAAGTGGGGATATTCAAATCATGAACTATTTTCAACTCCAGACTACGGGCATTATTACATGAATTTCCACCAAATAAAATCAAATCATTTAAAGCACCATACATCCTTTCACGTATTTTAGGACGCTTACCAATGATAATTGCTGCATCAGCTTTATCTACAACATTTGAAAACAGGAACAATCTTGATTTTACACCCGATGGCAACTCACTTGAGGAATATTTGGAAATTAAATTATCGAAAGTCAGATTACCCTCACAAATATCCATATTGTCCTCTTTAGAAAAATTAGAAGGGGATAAATAAGTATGTCCATTCTTTTCGATTAATGGAATAACAATCATCGATGCATCAGGTATAACTATAACATTCATCTTAAAAAAAAGTAAAAAAAAATAATATATTGAAATTATCCAATATATCTTAAATCATCCGCATTTCCAGCATTAGCTTTATTAATCAAATCTTGTTCCATTTGTTGAGCTCTAGCTATCATTTGCCTAGTTTCTTCAGCCCTTTCATCTAACTTATCAGTATTGATTTCAAAATTGAGCAATAATGATAATTTTTTCAAAATAGCTTCAGCAGACTCTGCATCAATGAAATATCCTGGAGTTTCACCCATAAGACAAGACCCTTGAATTCCTTGACGAACACCCAAACCTAAAAACAGTCCAGAAGCTCCTACAATTCCTCCATCGTTAGCCCTCATCTCAATTTCAGCTTCTTTTAATAGTTCCGCGTTAGCTTCATCAGTAGCTGCCCCATAAACTTTAGGGTTCTCTACAGGTTGTGGAATAGCCATACCACCGAGAGTGAAAATTCTGGTTATGCCATAACCCTTAACAAATTCCAAAATGTCTTTACAGATTAAGTATTGACCTTCAGGGGATAAAGCCTGAGTATTACCAACAAGGATAATCAAATCCAAATTATCTTCACCAACATCTTTTAAATAATAAAGCTCATTGTGCATATTTTCAATTATTCCTTCCTCTTTTATGAGAACTTGAGGCGGAAAAGTTGGAGAATAAATTTCAGCAAACATTGTTGCTCCCAATTCGTCAATCATATGGTCAGCAGCAAGTTTACCCACATGTCCAAGACCAGGCAATGCTTCAATGAAAATAGGATTTTCTAGTTCAATTTCTTCTAAAACATTTATTTCAGCAGCATTCAATGTGATTACTCCTTCATTGACTCTTTTTTTAATATCCTACGATATTTACCATATTTATCCTCAATAGAAAATTTTGGAGGATAAATTACTTTAAGTTTCCCGCCACATTTAGGGCAGGAATCTTTTAAAGTATAAATTCCACATTCAGGACATTTATTCATTTTCATATTCATAAGAATCTAATTATCTAACTCTCTTAGGAAAGAACCATTACCATCAGATTCTTCAACAACTGCAATACACCTATCTGCCGCAGCTTTAAGAGCCTTTTCAGCTAAGATATAATCAGTGGATTTTACAGTAATCCTGTATCTAGGTGCACCAACACATTGGACTTTAATCTCTTCCTCTTCATCACCATTATCTTCTGCAGCTTTAAGAGCATCGATAATGATTTCCACACCGTTAGGTACGAAAGTTTCAATGTCTACATAACCGCTGATGTGAACTTCAGGAGGAGTGATATTTTTCTGTGCTACTTCAGTTATGGCATCAGCCCAATCTTGAGGGATGCCTTCTTCTGTAAGAGATTCAGCTCCTTCTTCTGAAGCGGTTTCAAAAGCACCATAAACATCACCAAAGATGTCCATGAGTTCATAACCTACTTCATCATAAGCATCATCTAAACTTTTATCCAATGATTTTGCAGCTAATTCTAAGAATTTTTCAGCTTTTTGTTCTATTTTCCAATGTTGGATTTTTTTAGTTCTTTGGTCTTCACGGATTCTTTTTAAAGATGCATCTACATGCCCTTTTTTAGGATTTACTCTGAGAACACGACAAACGATTTTTTGATTTTCCCTTACATGATCTCTGATATTTTTAACCCAACCAGAAGATACTTCAGAAATATGAATAAAAGCTTCTTTGCCCTGATATTCTTCTAATTTAGCAAAAGCCCCATAATTAAGAACTTTATAAACAGTACCTACAATAAGTTCTCCTTCATCAGGCCATTCTTGACTTTTTCTTACCATATTAACACCAACATCAATAAAATAATTATAAAAAAATAGTAAATAATAAGTTTGAAACTAGAAAATCTAGTTTAAAACTTTTTCAATGTGTGCGGTGATTTTAGCTTTAGCACCACGAGATTTGACAAGAGTTTTACCACAAATAATACATTTTACGTCAGATGCTGCACGATCAAAGATTACTTGTTCATTGTCACAATCTAAACATTTAACTTTTAAAAAGTTTCCTCTACCTTTACTAACCATGTTAATCACCTATTTAGCTACAAATTCAGGTTTTCCTGTTCTGAAAGATTGTTTAATGTGAGATTTACCACATTCTTTACATTTAAGTCTTAAATCTAATTTTTTAACTGGTTTGTTTCCAGCAGGTAAAGGCCTTGGGTAACCTCTATAACCAGCAGTTACACGTCTGAATTGTCTTTGTCCCCAGGTTAATTCACTAGCTTTCCTTTTTTTAGAAGTGTGAACTTCGTGCATAGTGTGTCTTTTACAGTGAGGACAGTATGTTCTTTTTTCTTTTGGTATTTTCATTTTTTCACCGTAATTAATAAATCATTGTAAATCTATCTATGAATTTATCTAAATTCAATTTCTATCAAAAAACGTTAGAGATAAAAACTGTATTGTAACGCATCAAGTCTACACACAGCAGAAATCCAAATTATATAAAATATAATTTTTTATTATCACAAATAGATACATTCAATATATCTATTTATTAAGATATTTAAATGTATGTAAAAATAGTTAAATTTTGACTTGACGACCCTTTCTATTTTTGAAAAATATTTTTGCATTTATCAAAGGCAAGGTCACCAAATCCTGAGGCCTGAACGGACCATAGATTTTTTCATCGACACCTACAATAGGACCTATTTCATCAAAAACCAACATTGTTATCAGTTCAGTGTCTTTAGCTATCTTTTTAGACTCAAAATCATAAAATTCGTCCTGAACATCCATTGCATTTGGATTTTCCTCTATATCCTTTGGAACAGCCACAGGCTTTTGAGGCTTAGGCGGGACTTCATTCTGGGATTTGATTATCTGTTTTTCAATAGGTTCCCTAACCTGATCGGTAATTACTTTCGCCTTTTTAATTTCATCCAACCTATCCAAAACTTCATCCTTTTCCTCAGCAGGTTCGGTAGGAGTTAATGTAGTGGATTGGGTTTCCTTTGGCTTGATTATTGGTTTGGATGGAGGTTTCACTTCATCATCATCAGAAAAGTCTTCAAGGGAAATGTTATTTCTATGATTTTTTAAAGTATCGATTAGGGAATAATAGAATTTTTCCTCTTCAGGGGTTAAATTCAAGGGAGTAGTGTCAACCAAATCAAACTGAGGTTTACCTGTAAACAAATGATAAGACCTATGGATATTTAGAACTGCAGAGTTTGTAATTTTGGTTTCCCTTCTCTGGCAGATGTCAGTAGCTATAATTTGAGCTTCCTTAAGTATTGCCGGAGCTTTAGAAAATGGATCGCTCATTGCCTGTTTTTTTAACTCGTCCATATACTCATGCATATCACTGTAGAAAGTCTCTTCAACACGAGCTAAAGAACCGTTATTACGTTCCTTTTTTTGAATTTTACGTAAAACCTGATAAAATTGATCCACTTAATACCCTCTTTAATGTAACTGTTAAAAATAAAAAAAAGTTTAAAACAAATGAAATTATTCATCTGTTTCTAATCTAGGAGCAAGCAAGAAACTAAGCTTACCATCGCCAGTAACCATATTAAGGGTTAAACTTAATGGCATGTCAGTACCTAAACTAATTTCAGCTTCCTCTGAAAATTTATCTGCTTTAAGCATTTCTCTAATCTTGTCCAATGAGAATAAAGATTTTGCATGTTCCTGGATATTTTCTCCGTGAAGATATTTAATGCTTGCATCACCGAATTCACCGTCTGCAGATGCAATAAAGTAATCTTCATCAACTTGCAAAGCGATTTTGTCAGAAAAGATATCGATATCATTGATACAATCTTTCAAGATTGAGAAACGTACTTTGAATGTTGTCGGATGATTAATTTGAGGTGGAACAGGGTTATCGTATTCCATATCAATTAATCTGATTTTGAAAGTTCTTGTAGCGTCGCCTTCAAAGGTAATGATGAAATTTCCTTCATCCAAAGACATCAATACTCTGTCTTGTGATTTAGCCCTTTTGAGAACTCTCATAAATTCATCAGTATCAATGTTGATTTTTTCTGGAACATCACAAATATATTCATCAAATAAACTAGATTTAAGTTCTAAATGAACGAAAGTTATGTGACTACGGTCTAAGGCATCTAATCTCATGCCCTCACTGTCAGTTTGAATTTGTACTTCATCAACAATAGATGAAATAGCATCAAAACTGGTTTTTAATATACTAGAATCACTTAATTCAGCTTTAAACATAAATAATCCTCTTATTAATAATGTATTTATATTTATTTTTTATATATTATAAGTTTATCTTTTTTATTATATTAGTCATTGCAAGCATTTTTCATACTTGAAACATAATCCCTTAAAGCATCATTAGCGTCTTCACCATACTCTTCAATAATTTTCACAATAGCACTGCCAACAATTACGCCGTCGGCGATTTTTGAAATTTCAGATGCCTGTTCAGGAGTATTAATACCAAATCCAACAGCCAACGGCAAATCTGTTACCTCACGAATGTCTGATAAAATAGAATTTAAATCTGTTTTAATTTCACTGCGCATTCCAGTGACCCCCAATGATGAGACAACGTAAATAAATCCTGTTGCATCGTTAGCTATCATTTTAATTCTTTCACTGGAAGTTGGTGCAATCAGAGAGATAACATCGACACCATTTGATTTTGCAATATCTGATATTTCCCCCTTTTCTTCATAAGGCAAATCTGGGGATATGATTCCATCGACACCACATTCTGCACATTTCTTAAAGAATTTCTCATAACCATAAAAGAAAACAGGATTGATATAAGTCAAGAATACCAAAGGAATATCAGTTTTTTGGCGAACTCTCCTTACAATGTCAAAAACATCATCGGTTGTGGTGTTATGCTTCAATGCCCTCACGTTTGCATCCTGAATCACAACTCCTTCAGCCATTGGATCAGAAAATGGAATTCCAATCTCAACCAAATCGCATCCAGCTTCCTCCATAGCTAAAATATACTCAACAGTCTTATCTATTGTAGGATCACCGGCAGTTAAAAATCCTATAAATGCAGTTCCATTTTCAAATGCATTAGCTATTTTACTCATTTAACTCAACTCCCCTATACTCGGCTATTGATCTAACGTCTTTATCCCCTCTTCCAGATAAACAAATCATTATAATTTCATCTTTATCCATTTTTGGAGCTAATTCCATGGCATAAGCGACGGCATGTGCACTTTCAATAGCTGGAATAATTCCTTCCATTCTTGAGAGATATTCAAATGCATCAACCGCTTCCTCATCAGTTACAGGAACGTATTCGGCACGGCCGATGTCTCTTAAGTAGGCATGTTCCGGACCTACACCAGGATAGTCAAGACCTGCAGAAACTGAATAAACCGGAGCAATCTGTCCGTAATCCCCCTGATTAAAAATTGATTTCATTCCATGAAATATTCCAATCTTACCCTTGGTTAAGGCAGCTGCATTATATGGAGTATCAATACCTTTTCCTCCAGCTTCACAACCAATCAGTTTAACATCCTCATCATCAATGAAGTTATAAAATGCACCCATAGCATTACTTCCACCACCAACACATGCAATAACGGCATCTGGAAGTTTTCCTTCTTTTTCAAGGAATTGTTCACGTGCTTCGGCACTTATGACTGCCTGAAAATCACGGACCATCTGAGGAAACGGATGAGGTCCCATTGTAGAACCAATTACATAATTGGTATCATGTATACGTGCAATCCAGTCTCTGAATGCATCATTCACGGCATCTTTTAATGTTTTAGTTCCTGACTTGACAGAATGGACCTTTGCACCAAGCAACTCCATTCTATAAACGTTCAAAGCTTGCCTTTTGGTGTCAACTTCCCCCATGAACACTTCACATTCCATGTCTAAAAGTGCAGCCGCAGTAGCTGTTGCAACTCCATGTTGCCCAGCACCGGTTTCAGCAATAACTCTAGTTTTACCCATCTTTTTTGCAAGCAATACCTGTCCTAAAACATTATTAATCTTATGAGCAC
>CAMNJW010000058.1 GCA_946541845.1 uncultured Methanobrevibacter sp. | reverse complement strand
CCGTCCGCTTTATCCCCTTCAATATCTTCAATATCCTTAACTATTTCACGTGCGGTTGTCATTACGAATGCAAAGAATCCTAAAAATATTGAGGTCATGATTATTGTGGGATTGTTTATTGAAAATCCTCCGAATACAAATCCAAAACCTGTCATAAATCCAACAGCCAGATTTCCAATAAGTGGTGTTGCCTTTAATTTGTAGGCATATAAGTAAAGCACGATATCGGCAAGGATGACTATTCCAAATGGAATCCAGTTATTTGTCAGATAGCTAATTAAAAAACCACATATTGTTCCGGCGAGGAATAGCAGGTAAGCGTAATTTTTTCCGTTTTTAAGTGAAATTCTTCCTGAAGGAATAGGCCTTTCAGGCTTGTTAATCAAATCGATTTTATAGTCAAAATAGTCATTAATCACATTTCCTGCTGCAGTTTCAAAGAATACTGCAAGAATTGCAAGTATTACTGGGATAGAAATAGTTTTATCAATAAGCGCAACAAGAATAATGGAAATCGCTCCCATCAATGCGTTTCCAGGTCTTAAAATTTCAATATATGGATTCATTTTATTTTCTCTTTTTGTTCATTGTTTTCTTAAACTTTTATATAATAAAAGGATAATTATATAAAGTATATTATTTAACATAATATTAGTATTTTATTTATTTAAAGTAATACTTATAATTTTAAAAAGCTGGTGTTAAATTTGAACAAGATTAAAATAGCTATTGTTGGAATAGGAAACTGTGCTAGTTCTCTTATTCAAGGAATTCATTATTATGATGGTAAAAATCCAGAAGATGCGATAGGACTCATGCACTGGGAAATTGGAGGATACAAACCTAGTGATATTGATGTTGTTGCAGCTTTTGATGTGGATGCTAGGAAAGTTGGAAAAACTATTGATGAGGCAATTTTTGCAAAACCAAATTGTACAACTGTTTTCCAAGAGGACATTCCTAAATATGATGTTAAAGTAAGTATGGGTCATGTTTTAGACGGTGTTGCAGATCACATGTCCAATTACGATGATGAGTACACTTTTGTTGTAAGTGATGAAGATCCTGTGGATGTAGTTGAAGTTTTAAAAGAAAGCGGAGCTGAAATCTTAGTCAATTACTTGCCTGTAGGTTCAGAAGAAGCAGCAAGATACTATGCACAATGCGCTTTGGATGCAGGTGTTGCATATGTAAATTGTATGCCTGTATTTATTGTAAGTGATGATGAATGGGATGCTAAGTTCAAAGAAAAAGGCATTCCTATTGTAGGTGACGATATTAAGGCTCAAATTGGTGCTACTATCACACACAGAACACTAGCTAGCTTATTTATGGATAGGGGTGTAAAATTAGATAGGACCTATCAAATCAATACTGGTGGTAACACTGACTTTTTAAACATGCTTAACCGTGAAAGATTAGATTCCAAAAAAGAATCTAAAACCGAAGCTGTACAATCCGTTTTAACTGAAAGAATGGATGACAGAGACATTCACATTGGACCTAGTGATTATGTCCCATGGCAAAATGATAATAAATTATGTTTCCTCAGAATGGAAGGTCGTACATTTGGGGATGTTCCAATGAACATCGAGCTCAGATTAAGTGTAGAAGACTCTCCTAACTCTGCTGGTTGTGTAATTGATGCTGTAAGATGTTGTAAAATTGGTTTGGAAAGAGGAATTGGCGGACAATTAACTTCAATTTCTTCATATACCATGAAACATCCTCCAGTGCAATTCACTGATGATGAAGCATATGAAAATGTTGAAAAATTCATTTCTGGCGAATTAGAAAGATAATTTTTCAATTTTACTTTTTTTCTTTTAATTTTTTTTATTAACTTCTTTTTTTTCATTAATCTTTTTGAATATTATATAGAATTAGCTATTTGGTATAATTTATATAATACAAAAAACATATATTATAGTTGGATATTTTATGATTATCATTAAATAAAATTTGAAAGAGGTGTAATTTAATGGCAAAAGTAAGGTTTACAGAAACAGCTCTTCGTGATGCTCACCAATCTCTACTTGCAACTAGGATGAGAACCAGGGACATGATTCCTATTGCGGAGGAAATGGATAAAGTAGGTTATTTTTCAGTAGAAGCTTGGGGTGGAGCAACTTTTGATACCTGTATTAGATATTTAAACGAAGACCCATGGGAAAGATTAAGACAATTAAAATCTGAATTTAACAGAACACCAATCCAAATGCTTTTAAGAGGTCAAAATTTGGTTGGTTATAAACATTATCCTGATGATATTGTAACTAAGTTCGTTGAAAAATCTTACGAAAATGGTGTTGACATTTTCAGAGTTTTCGATGCTTTAAATGATATTAGAAATATGGAAAAAGCTATTAAAGTTGCAAAAGATCAGGGAGCTCATGTGCAAGGAACAATAAGTTATACAATAAGTCCTGTTCACACTATTGATGATTTTGTAGAATTAGCTAAAAATCTCGAAGCTCTTGATTGTGACTCTGTAGCTATTAAGGATATGGCTGGTTTAATCACTCCTACTGCTGCTTATGATTTGGTATCAAAATTAAAAGAAGAAACTGACTTGCTTGTCGATTTGCACTGTCACTGTACAAGTGGTATGACTCCAATCAGCTATTATGCTGCATGTCAAGCGGGAGTTGACATTTTAGATACTGCAATTTCACCTCTCGCATGGGGAACAAGTCAGCCACCAACTGAAAGTATGGTTGCAGCACTTCAAGGAACTCCATTCGACACTGGTCTTGACTTAAAATTATTGACTCACATTAAAAAATACTTTGATGATATTAAAGAGAAATACTTAGGCATTCTTGACCCTATTTCCACAAGTATTGATGCGGATGTATTATTATACCAAATTCCTGGTGGAATGCTTTCAAACCTTATTTCACAGCTCAAGGAGCAAAATGCTCTTGACAGATATAATGATGTACTTGAAGAGATGCCTCGTGTAAGAAAAGATATGGGATACCCTCCACTTGTAACTCCTACAAGTCAAATTGTAGGTATTCAATCTGTAATGAACGTATTAGGTGGAGAAAGATACAAAACCGTATCAAATGAGGTTAAAGAGTACATGAAAGGAATGTATGGTAAACCACCTGCACCAGTTGATGAGGAAATCTCAAAAAGAATCATTGGTGATGATGAAGTAATTACCTGCAGACCTGCAGATTTGCTCGAACCTGAATTCGACAAGTTCAAAACTGAAGGTCAAGAAAAAGGGTTCGTCAAATCTGATGAGGATGCTTTGACTTATGCATTATATCCTCCAATCGCTCCTAAATTCCTTAAAGGTGAAGCTGAAGAGGAAGAACTCAAACCACCTCATGCTTTCAGTGAAGATGAAGCTATTGGAATCCCAACTCAATATAATGTTGAAGTTGACGGGGACATGTTTGAAGTTAAAATCATGCCTACAGGATTTATGGAAATTGAAGAGACCGCAAGCGGAAACTTCCAGCCTGTTGAAGGAGGAATCACTTCATCCATGCAAGGTATGGTAATCAAACTCAACGTCAATGTTGGAGATAAGGTCACAAAAGGATCCACTATCTGTGTAATCGAAGCTATGAAGATGGAAAACGACATACAGTCTGAAGTAGATGGTGTTGTAAAAGAAATCTTTGTAGAACCGGGTGATGCAGTAAGTGCAGGTGACACTTTGATGGTAATCGAATAGATTGCCTTTTTTACTTTTTTTTAAAATTAAAATTTTTAAGGAGTTGAAAAACTCCCTAAAATAAATTTTTTGTAATTATTGCATTTGATATGCGTCATATGCCGCAAATAATGCATAACATATTTGAATTATATATACAATCCAATGTCTGAATATTAATGATGCAATTAATCCGATAACAACAGCAACAATGAAGAATATAATACCTTTTTTAATATCTCCTTGTACAGCTTGACCTAAACCAGGAATAATAAAGGATAAAATTGCAGCTATAATTCCATTCATATTTTTTCCTCCTTTCAGTTGATTTTTTTTGCTAATGCTTAGTGTTTGTAATTTGTGTTATTAATCACTCATTCTAAACATTATTGTTTAATCTTTTTATGAGCATATATTAATTTTTTGTAAAAAAGAATTGTATTCTAGTTTAAGTTACTTTAACATTACTTGTATCTTTAAATACTTTCTAGAATGATTATAATATAAAGAAGTAGTTTATGTGATTATTATGAAAGATATTTTTGATGAATGTCAATTTGGAGATTTTAAACTTAATAGCCGTATTGTAAGAACTGGTAATTGGGAAACAGAAACTGAAGAGGGTGGATTCCTATCTTCGGCAGTTTATGATAAATATGAAAAGATTGCAAGTAGTGGTACAGGTTTAATTGTATCTGAAATGTTTGTATTGGATGGAAAAGACAGGTTTGCACAATATTCCTCCAGCTTGAATTATAGGGGTTTTATTAAGGATTATAAAATGATTACAGATATTTGTCACAATCACAATGTTCCAATTCTTGGTCAATTGGCTTTCTTTTACTATGATGATGGCGACAATCAAAAGGCAGAACCAAATGATTTGAATCTTGAGGGTATTCGAAAATTACAGGCAGAAGTGATAATGGCCGCTAAGAAATTCTCATTTGCAGGTTTTGATGGAATTCAAATCGACATGGGGAATAATTTCTATTTGGCACGTTTCATTAATCCTTATTTTAACCAAAGAGATGATCAATACGGTGGAAACACTGAAAACCGTGTAAGAATCGCATCAGAAATCATTAAAGTAATCAAAAAGACCATGCCGGATTTCCATGTCAGCATCAGGATTAATCCGTGGGATGTCAGAAAGGATGGAATGACTGCTGAAGAAAGTTTGAAAGTTGCAAAGGAACTTGAAAATGCAGGTGCGGACAGTATTCAATTGACTGCACGTACAATTTCTTATCTCTATGATGGTAAGGAAAAGCATCCATTTTTAGTGTATGCTGATGAATTGATTGGCTCTTTGGAGATTCCTGTTATATTAGGCGGTAATTCAAGAGATATGTCATCAATGAATGATATTTTAAATCATACAAATATAGAATTCATGTCAATGTCCAAGCCATTCGTTGCTCAGGCTGACTTCTTGGCGGACTGGAAGAAAAACGGTGAGGGAGTTTCAATCTGTCAAAGCTGCAACAATTGCTATTCTAAAAAAACCAGCACATGTTTTAAATATTAAATTATTATTTTTTTTTAAAAAAATAAGGGGTTAGAGATTAAATCTCTAACGTCTAACTTTTAAAGCTACTTTTACAACTAATTGTAATATTATTTTCATATTTTTTTAAAATGTATTTAAATGGTTTGAATAAATTTAAATATTTTATCAAAGATACCTATAAATGAATAATATTTTAGTGATAACTATGAAATATAATAGATTTATTTTACATTTATTTATATTGGTTGTCCTTTTGATTTCAATCACAGCGGTGTCTGCAGTTGATTTGAATGATACTGTTGATTCTGATGTTTTAAATGATGTTGGGGAGAAATCATATGACGACCTTAATTTGTCAATTTCGAATGAAGACTCGAAGTTTACATTTGAAAGCGATTATACATTTAATAATGAAAGTGACAAAAATTATTCTGGCGGAATCGATATAACTAAGGATAATTTTGTAATTGATGGAAAGAATCATAAAATTGACTGTAATGGTCAATCTAGGGCATTTGATGTAACTGGAAAGAACGTTGAAATAAATAATTTAATAATCGAAAATGGTTTTTATGGATATGGTTCAGCAATTAGGACTAACTCACAGTTAACATTGAACAATGTCACCTTCATAAATTGTTCCGGTAATGATACATATAGCGGAGGGGCCATTTATTCTTATGATACTACATTAAAGGTTAATAATTGTAAATTCATTGACAATGGCGGTGAAAATGGAGCTTCAATCACTTCCATTATTTCTAAGGTCAATGTTGCCAATTCCACATTTTACAGTAGTAGTTGGGATATTATTAAAGGTCACATATTTTTGGAAGGATCAGACTTGACTGTTGTCAATTCCAATTTTTTAAATACTACTTCAAAATATGCGGCAGCTATCTTTTCTAGAAATGATGGAAACTTAACAATTTCCAATTCCAAATTCAAAAACCTAACTGCCAGTAAAACTGCAGGTGCAATTGGTGCAAAAGTTATTTCAAAAATGGACATATCCAACTGTGAATTTGACAATGTGTCTAGTGAAAACAATGGAGGGGCCATTTTTGTGGATGTTTTTGGTGACGGATCTGTTTTCAGAAATGATGTAATAATTAAGAATACACTATTCAATAACTGTTATTCTGGTTTTGGAGGTGCTATTCTTCAATTGGAGGGTAATCTTAATATTAAAAATACAAATTTCACTTCCAATTCTGCATGTTATGAGGGAGGTGCAATTTATACAAGCCATACTGATGTTGAGATTTACAATTCCAAATTCATATCCAACTATTTAATGGATGACGTATCCTATGGTGGTGCATGTTATTTTGATGAGGGTTCAGCACTCCTTAAAGGAAATGATTTTAAAAACAATAATGGTTCTGAAGGATCTGCAATTTATGCATATGACAATTCTTTAAACTTAAATGGAAATTACTTCAACAATCCATCTGTATGGACAAGTGTATCTACAGTATATGGAAAAGTGGTTGATAATAATAACAATTATGTCGATGATGTTACATCTTTCAACAATGTCAATGACTTCTATAATTTCGAAGGCACTCCAAATCAGCTTAATATAACCAACAATTCTCTTTCATTTGATAAGATGCCTGCGGTATTTGATTTAAGGGAAAAAGGTTGGGTCACTCCTGTTAAAGATCAAGGTTTCATGGGAGCCTGCTGGGCATTTGGAAACATGGCTGCACTTGAATCATCATTGCTGAGATATACAAATAAGACATATTCTCTATCAGTAAACAATATGCAAAATTCAATGCTCAAATTTTCAAAATATGGTGAAGACACTATTGCAGAAGGTGGAAATGCATTCACTGCTGTTGCATACGTTATTGATTGGCTTGGAGTTATCCTAGAAGATTATGACGGTTATGATGAACTGGGTAAGATTTCATCATTGTATATTACTCCTGAAAACATTCGCCTTCAAAATGTAGTTGTAATTCCTACAATAAAAACCGCTGCAGATAGGGATTTAATCAAAAATGCTTTAGTCAGTTATGGTGCTGTAGCCGCAAGTCATCGCGCAGATTTCAATAAAAGCAAATATTTCAACGAATCCAGTTCTGCACAATATTATTATGGTAGTGAATCAGATTCAACCCATAGGATATGTATTGTTGGATGGAATGACACTTACTCAAAATATAATTTCCTAAAAACTCCTGAAGGTGACGGTGCATGGATTTGCAAAAACAGTTGGGGAACCAATTGGGGTGATGGAGGATACTTCTATTTATCCTATTATGACAAATCTTTTGCAGACAAGGAATCCGTCTGTTATATTATTAACAATGACTCATACAACAGGATTTATCAACATGATGTTGGTGGAGAAGGCAAATGGTTGCCTGAAAGCGAATATTATGCCAATATTTTTACTGCAGATAAGGATGAGCTTATTGGTGCTGTCGGAACATTTTTCAACCAAAGCGGCAGAAAATATGAGTTTACAATATCTGTAAATGATGTTGATGTATATACTCAAACTGGTGTAAGTAAATTGGGAGGATATGAGACAATCAAACTGGATAAACTTGTTCAAATTAA
>CAMNJW010000057.1 GCA_946541845.1 uncultured Methanobrevibacter sp. | reverse complement strand
ATATTATTTAATAATAAAAAGAAAAAGCATAGTTGATTTAAAATCAACTATGCCTAGTTTACTATTCACATTCTTTTTTTGCTTGTAAGGCAAGTGCCAATGAACCACATAAGCCTGCGTTATCTCCAAGTTCAGGCCATACGATATAGTTTGGATCTTTTAGTTCTTCTTTTTGAATATAGCCATTTAAGAATTGATTCATATACTTAGAAATCATTGGGAAAAGATGACTTTGATGCATAACTCCTCCACCTAAAATGATTTTCTGTGGTGAAAGTGTTAATACGATGTTTGCAAGTGCCTGTCCAATATAATAAGCCTCTAAATCCCATGCAGGATGATCAAGTGGTAATTCTTTTGCGGACTGTCCCCACCTTTCTTCAATTGCAGGACCTGCTGCTAATCCTTCAAAGCATGTACCATGATATGGACATTTACCTTTATAAGAATCATCTTCTCGTACGATTAATTTCATATGTCCCATTTCAGGATGTAATAGTCCATGAAGAAGATGTCCTTCAACATAGGCACCTCCACCTATTCCTGTACCAATTGTGTAATAGACAGCATTTTTCAATCCTTTTGCAGCACCAAAGTAAACTTCTCCAAGACATGCACCATTTACGTCGGTATCAAAACCAATTGGCATATCAGGAAAAGCATCAGTTAATGCACCAACTACATTACTCTGTGCCCATCCTGATTTAGGAGTGGTTGTTACATAACCATATGTTTTACTATTTCTATCAGGGTCAATAGGACCAAAGCAACCAAATCCAATAGCTTCTACTTCATGTTCTTTAAAATAATCAATACATTTTTGCATTGTTTCTTCAGGTGAAGTTGTTGGAAAACTTACACGATCAAATACTTCTCCATGTTCATTTCCTACTCCCACAACAAATTTAGTTCCTCCACCTTCAATAGCTCCTAATTTCATTTTTTCCTCCTTACTCTGTTTCTACATAAACAGTAATAAATTGACAATGTGATAATGATTTAATTGGAATGCTACTAGATTCAAAAGATATATCTTCTACTTTTTGTTCTTTTAAATCTGTATAGTATACATTAACAACTTTTTTATTAAAATGCAAAACGTCACTTACATCTTCATGATATTGTCCATTAAACAATCTAATAATATATCCATTTCTTTCTTCAGCTTTTTTTATTGCACTTACAATAAGTTTATTCTCAGTAGTAAATAATGAATACTCTTTTTCTTCTTGTCCCTCTTTTTCCATTTCAGAGAAAATTAATCGTCCATTCAAAAATTCAGCATACTCCTTAGCAATAACTGGAGTATTATATTCTTTTGCATAATTGGCAATAAGTGAATTATTAAATGATTGACTAACTGACATAAATCCAAAACTAAAATCTAAAGGTTTTAATAGTTCAGCATCAGGTGTTTCAATTATTCGTTCCCCACTTGCACGACCTGGTCTATAAATAAGATTTTCTTTTCCCATAAAAGAATAAGTTCTAAATAATGTCAATCGTAAAGCGTGATTATCAATCACTTCATATTCACGAACTCCTTGAGGGAATAAAGCAATTCCTCTATTATCTTTATTTAAACTCACAAAACTTTGTGTTGGTTCAATAGAAATAGGTGGTTCCTGCCATGCAATATTATTTTGTTGGAAATTTACAGGAATATTCGAATTAACTTCTTCTTTAATCTGTTCAGATTTCTTTAAAGCCTCATTGTATAACTTCATTTCATTTTCATGAACATTCTCTCTTTCTATTGTACCAAATTGTTCATCTGCAAGGTTGGTTTTTGTAATAAGATCAGCATCAAAAGTTACACATAGTCGATGTGATTTTCCAATATTATCAACATGGACATGGAAATCAATTATTCTTGATTCTCTTGTTAATCTGACAACCATTTGAATTGGTAATTGTAGCGATCTCATTCCCTTCGCTCTTTCTTCTAAATCACTAGGAATAGGCAAACTATATTCAATAATCATCTCACTATACAACGAAGATGCTTTCGCCTCATAAGAGCTCATATGATTATATGATGTAGTAATAAGATCCTGATGTGCAGGTGAATAATTAAAAGAATCTCCTCCATCACCATTCTCTTCAAAGATAGCCTGATTTTTATACACATGATTATTTTTCTTATCTGTAATTGTTAAAGATCCATCTGCTTCAACATTAATTTTATAATATTCATTTTCAATAACATCTGTTTTTCTTAATTTCTGATGACTTGTTTTATCAAAAGCTAATGAATACTGTACATATCCCATTGCAGGAAGATCTTTTGCCTCAATAGCAATTGTTGCCTCTAAAACAGTACGAGGAACATAGAATTGTTTACTTGGATCAAGCTTAATAGTCTGAGCTAAAACATAATCTGTTAGATCACGAGAAGAAACAATCGTGTAATCTATCACCTGACCATTAGGATCTATTAAAGCAAAATCTTCACCTGGAAGATAAAGCTTAGCAAGTACCGTCTCATTTCTAGTAAATGGTAGTGTATTAAATAGAGTTATTGTCATATCATCATTATTCTTGATATTTGTAGCTATTAACCTAGTATGAAGTTCAACAAGATTAACAGCAATGTCTCTTGCTTGCTTATAGCGTACATAGACATCTTCATTAGCTGTATCTGAAATACATGATCCAATTGAATCATGAGCAGCATTTTCAAATAATAGTTTCCATAATTCTTCCATTGCCCCATGAGGATATTCGTTTCCTAATGAGTAAGACATACTTAATAATGGTTCTAACACATTGGTTACATAATTTTGAATTTGTGTATTAATTATTTTCAAATCACTTCTTGAAGAATAGATTGATTTATGAATACGCATATGTTTTGCAATCAGCAACTCTCCTTTTACTTCTTCAAGATCAGGGTGACTTGCCTTTACATCATTAATATAATCTTCTACACAACTGATAACATATTCATTATTCGGATCTGCTTTTCTTTGTCTTTCAATCAGGTCAGGAAGATTTTTTCTAATTGGTGCCTGATCAAACCCATTTGGAAAATAGATATTATTTGTAGCTCCTGTACCAGCTTTCTTAAAGCATTCTTCTTCCCAAAACTTATTGGCATCATCCTTGTCTTCTGGAATATTTCCTCCAATATAGTATCCGTATGGAATTTGTGTTACAAAAACTTGTGAACCATCATCACCAATCCAATTATAATCAGTGTGTTTAACCATATCATTAGAGACACCTCTCCAAAATAAAGTATCTTTTATACCGAATTGATTATAAATTTGTGGCATATTTCCTGATTGACCAAATGAATCAGGTACATATCCAACGTTCATATATGGTCCGTACTTTTCACAAGTCTTCATGCCATAGTACATATTTCGTACTATTGACTCTGCTGAAATTAACATTTGATCTGTTTGTGTATACCAAGGACCAATAATAAGTCTATGTGCTTTAACTAATTTACGAATGCGTTCACTATCCTTAGGGACCCATTTTAAATAATCATCCAACAAGGATCCTTGTGCATCTAGCATATAATATTTAAATTCAGGATCTTTTTCTAATGTATCTAGTATATCTTTTAAATTATTCATTAAATAAACTTTAGAACGTGATGTTGTAAAATACCATTCTCTATCCCAATGAGAATGTGGAATAACATGTACTTTTTTCATATGAACCTCCTAAAAACAATAGGAAGAGTTTCCTCTTCCTATAAGTACTTATTCAAATGAGATATCGATATCTTCTTCTGATAATGTTTCTTCTTCATTTTCAGTATCAACATTAAAGTCAACAACCATAGGAGCAACAATGGCAATAAATAATGCACCTACAAGCATACCTACAAGATAAGCCCATCCATTTGAAATTGTAATGAATCCATAAATTCCACCAACAGGAGGAATACTAGCTTTTGCTCCAAGCAAGCATGTAACAGCTGCACCTAAAGCACCGCCAATCATATTGATAGGAATAAGACGTGAAGCTTTTACCAAAGTAAATGGAATGGCACCTTCAGTAATTCCAATAAATCCCATAACCCAGTTACCTTTTCCTGCATCTTTAAAACTGTTAGAGAAACGATCTTTTCTAATTAATGTAGAAATAGCATAAGCTAATGGAGGAATACAGATTGCACAGTTAATATAAACATTTGGCTGATAAATATGTTCAGTTAATAACACGTTACCTGCCATCCATGCAGACTTATTGATAGGGCCACCCATATCAGATGCAATCATTGCACCTAATACTAATGCAAGTACAAGCTGTGATGTTCCAGATTGACTCATAGCTTTTAACCAGTCTACTAAAGCTGTATTAATAGCTGACAATGGTGTTGCAAGGATAGCACCCATTACAACTGCAACAACTCCAGTAGCAAAGAATGGCAAGATAACAAGCGGCATCATCTGTTGCATTGAATCAGGCAACTTAATATGTTCTTTACACCATTTAACAGTATAACCTGCTAAGAATGCTGCAATGACAGCACCTAAGAATCCAGCTTTAGTACTAGTAGCAATAGCACCACCAATAAAACCAGCACCAATTGCAGGTTTATCAGCAATAGAATAAGCAACAAAACCAGCAAGAACAGTATTAACTAATCCAATACCAGTCCAACCAACTTGATTAATTAAATATAATGTATGAAAGAATCCTGTCTTTTCAGCATATGGATCTAAAGACTGAACTCCACAGAATAATGCAATAATAAGTGGGATTGCGACAATTAATGAAGCACCAATAATCAATGGCAACATGTAACCAATACCAGTCATTAAATGACCTTTTGCTTCAGAAAAAAACTTTTTCATTTTTTAAACTCTCCTTTTTATATTATTTTCGACTATTTAATGTATAATGAGAGTGCGTATTCCATTATACGTTAGTAACCTTACTGGCCAGAGTGAGGTTATTTTTTTTCTTTAACAGCTTTTGCACACTTCTTAAGCACAGCTTCTGGTGCCTTAATGCATGTTGTAATATTTACACGAATGATTGGTTTTCCTTCAAAACGATCCATTTCCTGAATCTTTTGATCCGATGCAATTAAGACAAAATCAGCAGCTTGCGCTTCTTCTTTCGTAATCTTGTTGATCTGTCCCATTGAGCCTTGTTGCTCCATTTTTACATCAAATCCAATTTTCTTTCCTGCTTTTTCCAACGCTTTTGCTGCCATAGGCGTATGTGCTAATCCCGCTGGACATGCAGAAACTCCAACAACTTTCATTTAATTTTCCTCCTCCATGTTCTTTAAAATATAATTCATCAACTCAGTCTTATCTTTAGATGACTTTACTGTTTCTTTAAAATCATCTTCCAATAATGCTGTTGCAAGTGAAGAAATCATCTTCAGATGCAAATTACCTGCACTTTCTTCAGGAACAAGCAATGCGAAAATATATTTAACTGGTTGATCATCCATTGTCACCCAGTCAATATCTCTTTTATTACGTAAGAACATCACAGTTGCTTTTTTGACATTCTTTGTTCTTGCATGAGGAATAGCAAAGCCATCTTGTAGACCAGTTGAGAACTCCTCTTCTCGATCTAAAAAATCTTGATATAAAACATCTTCATCATCTGCAACAGCTAATGCTTTTGCTTTTTTACAAATAAATTTTAAGATGCTATCTTTATCTACTTCATCAACATCCAAGAAAATTGTTTGTTCATTTAGCATATTGTTCATGCTCGCACCTCCCTTTGACACTTCTAAGTATAGTTAACATCTTTTCCCTTCTCAATCCATTCCATTTCCACTTTAAGCGGAAACGTGTAAACTCTTACATCTCCTATTTCCACATTTAAACGGAAATGATTTCCATTGCCATTTCAAGTTGGCATGCTAATATATCATTATTAATAAGTTGATTTTATTGGAGGAACACTATGTTCAATTACAAGAGACTTGATGACATTTTTAACTACATCCGCAATAATGAATTCACAACTGCGAGTAAACTCTCATTACTTTTAAAAGTATCTGAAAGAACTATTAGAACTGATATCAATAATCTCAACGACAATCTTATTGGAGCCTCTATAAAATTAAAACGACGCTCTGGTTATTATGTTGAAATACATGATTTAGATGCATACAACAAATTCATTGCTAGTTTTAAAGAAAGCAGTTCAAAAGATAAAGAATTAGATTCCAGCCAGGATCGTGTAAAATACATTTTATCGATTTTGCTATATAGTCATGACTATATTTCTATCGACGATCTCGCAGATTCAGTTTTCGTAGCTAAAAACACACTTTCAAACTACATTAAAACCATTAAAAAAATACTCCCAGTTTATAATTTGGAGTATATCGTAAAGCCAGGAATAGGCATTAAAATTATCGGAAATGAATCTAACAAAAGAGAATGTATTATCAATGAAATTTATTCTCAAGATCATTTATCAATGACACTCTCTACAAGTGAGAAAACATTCTTTAATAATATAGACCTACATAATATTGGGCACATCATTATTAATATCTTCAACAAATACAAAATTGAAACAGATGATTTTAAACTAAATAATTTATCCTTACATTTCGCTTTAATGATTTCAAGAATCCTTAATGATGACTACATAAGTCTTACAAATTCAGTTGAAATTCCCGAGGAAATATACACGATCACAAGTGAAATATGTCAATCTATTGAAGAATATTTTGGTATCACAATTACCAACGGTGAGAAAAATTACATTGCATTACGTGTTCTCGCTAACATAAAATACCAAGATCAATCTATCAATAATGCAAAAATCAAATCACTTGTACAAGATATAGTTGAAACCATCTATTCAAATTACCGTTTTGATCTAAGAAATGATTCCGTTCTAAAAAATGATCTTTTTAATCATTTAAAAACATCAATGAGCATGATGGAACTCAATATAGAAAACAGGAATCCCTTATTAAACACAATAAAAACAAATTATCCTTTACCTTTTGAAATCGCAAAAACTGTATTCAAGCAGATTGATACTCTTGAATTCACCGATGATGAACTTGGATATATCGCCTTACATATCGGTGCATCAATTGAAAGATGCTTTTCAGGGTCACTGAAAAAGAAATATGTTTATCTTGTATGCGGATCTGGACAAGCCACTACAAGAATGCTTGAAGCACGCCTAAATAATGTATTCGGAGATAAAATCTTCATTGTTTCTAGATTGTCCTATCATGAATTTATAACACTTAAAAATGAAGATTTTAACGGTATTGATTTCGTTATCTCTACAATACCGCTCGAGTCCACATATAGCCCAGCAATTACTGTAGACTTTTCACTTCCTCAAAACGATATTGAGACTGTGTCTCATTTTATTGCTTCAATCAACCAAGGGAAATCAAAAAAGATTCAGAAATTCTTTTCTCCATCACTTTTTATACATGAATCTACTTCTATATCTAAAAATAAATTATTAGAAAAAATGAATAACATGCTTATACAAGAAGGGATTGTTGATGAAAACTTCTTAACAAGTGTATATGAACGAGAAGATCTATCCAATACCAATATGAATGAAGTTTTCGCTCTCCCTCATCCTTTAGATGTCATTGCTCTAAAAACAAAAGTTGCTGTGGCCATACTAGATGAACCTATTGTTTGGAACAAAGATGAAACAATTAAAATTGTCTTTCTTCTAGCCATTAAAAAAGGTGATACTACTGACATGGAACATCTCTACGATTTATTCATTGAAGTTGTAAATAACCCCAAATTACAGCAGGGCATTATTCATTCATTAACTTACAATCAATTCATAGAAACCCTAGATGAATATATAAATTAAAATGCCAAATGGAATAACTCCATTTGGCATTCTTTATAATACATTCCAAAATT
>CAMNJW010000056.1 GCA_946541845.1 uncultured Methanobrevibacter sp. | reverse complement strand
GATAAACACGCAACTGGTAATCCGATATTCGTATTGCTATTAGTTCTTTTCACATTATCTGTGAATATATCAAGACGTAAAAAACAATAAATTAAAAGTTATGTGATTAATTCACATGACTTCTTTTTCTTTTTTTTTTAATTACAAAAAATTTTAATTATTTTAACTAACAATTATTATTTATGAGTGTTTTTGTTCCAGGTCATATCACTGGGTTTTTTAATATTGAAAATCATGATTCCAAATTGAAAAACGGATCATGCGGTGCGGGATTTTTACTTTCAAAAGGAGTTAGAACTACTATCCTTGAATCTGATAGCTTTGATTATGATGTTAATCAGGGCAATGATACTGTTATAAATGAAGTCCTGAAGATTTTAAACCTTGATGAGACTAATTTCAAGATTATTCAAGATATTACTCTTCCTATCGGTGCGGGATTCGGCACATCAGCCGCTTCTGCATTGAGCATTACATTGGCATTGAACGAATTTCTTGATTTGAATTACTCTCTTGAGCTCTGCGGCCAGATTGCACATATGGCTGAAGTGAATCTAGGTGCTGGTTTAGGTGATGTTATAGCTCAAACAGGCAAGGGATTAGTTTTAAGGACTAAACCTGGAGCACCGGGAATAGGTGAGATTGAATCATTCGAGGAGGATGTTTATGTGGCATGGAAAACTTTCGGTGCAATAGAAACCTCTGAAATCATTCAGGACCCTAAACATAAAAAGGTTATCTCTGAAGTCGGCTTGAAATATCTGGAAATGTTTGAAGAAGAACCAAATTTAGATAATTTTTTAACATTTTCTGCTAAGTTTTCACAAGAGACAAAATTAATGACAAGTGAAGTGAAAAATCAAATTGAGTATTTTAATTCTATGGACAATATTTTAGGTAGTTCTATGGCAATGCTTGGAAATACAGTATTTGCATTTGCATATGATGAAGAGACATTCAAAAACCTAAACATAAAAGACTTGCATATAGATAAAATTAATAACATTGGTATAGTTTATGATTAAATTGAGTTATGATGTAAAAAAATACAGGGAGCAAATCTCAAATCTTGTAATGCCTGGCGATACCGTTATTGAATTGGGATGTCATGTGGGAGGAACTACGAAAACATTTCCCAAGGAATGCAATATTATTGCTGTAGATAACTCTCCCGAATCAATTGATCAAATGAAGGAACTTGACTATGTTAAATTCATTCAAGGTGATGTCAGACGCCATGATGTAATAGCTGAAGTCTTTAAAATAGTCCAGTCATGCGATTTGCTTGCAATAGATTTGGGTGGCGGATATCATCCAGACACTGTTTTCAAGGTGTTTTATATTTGGTCATCTACTTTCAAACCAAGACACACCGTAATTAGAAATAGGGGCATTCTGGAATTTTTTAACTCAGCGCATGGCAGTGGTGAGGAATATAAATCAGATGAAGGTTATCTTGAAACATATCATGATTCCGGCATTCCTCCTTTAATCAAGGAATTTGACTTGTGGACACCTTCCCTTAAAAAATAGGTAATTATAAATAAAATGGATTTTTGAAAGCAATTTTTAAATCTCAAATCAATATTTAAAAGCTTTAAAACAAAAGTTTATTAATAATGGTGCTTAAAATATATTTATCAAAAAATTGTAGGCATTATTATGGCAAAACCAATTGGAAATACTCCAGAATTATATGGTAAACAAGCAACAGAATTTTTAAATAGTCTTAATAGGCCATTAACAAAAAAAGATAAAGAATTTAAAGAAAGATTAGACAATGTTCGTAAAGTCTCTTTCTAGGATTTTTAAATCTAAATAAAGATAGAATGTTTGTTTTGGATTTTTTTTAATGATAATATCTAGTTTTTCTTTAATTATCTTGTCATCTTTTTCTAAATTAATAAAATTACTATGTTCTGTATAAAATGTATATGCTTTTGCATATCCTTCAACTATTATGAAACGTAATCCAATTTGATTTTTAGAAATTTCTCTGATGTTATTTACAATATTTAGTAATATGTCTGATCCAATACCATAACCCGAATATTTTTCATCTATTGCAAATCTGCCAATTTTTATAGCGGGTAATTTTCTATTTTTTGATTTGATTTCTAGCATATCTTTAATATCTCTCTTTAAGTCTGTGTCTCGAATGTTTTTTAGAATTAATGTATCGGTTAGAAGTGAGAAATAACCTATTATGTCTCCTTTGTAAATTACTAACTTGGTTACATTCAGATTCGCATTTTGTTGTTTTAGGGCATCGTTTTTTAAAAAGTCATTCAGGTCATCATCACCACAATCAAAATGGGTCACATCATGATTCTCAGTTAAAGTTTCGAAATAATAATTTTCTTTAATCTCTTTGATTTTCATAAATATTTTTATAATTTCTTATTTTATTTATCTTTTACTTATTATTTCTTTAAATATTGATTTAAACTTTAAAGATGGGTTTTTGATTATAAAATTGTTTTAATAATATTTTTTTTTAATTGTATATCTTTTTATAGCATAACATATTTACTTAAACAGTTTTGAATTAAAGAATAATTATTTGTTTAATTTTTAATAAATAATTTTAACATTCATATAAAATTAATATATTTATTGTCCGAATTTGTACAATAAATCTTATATATTATAATTAATAGATATATAATTCATAAGTTAACGAGGTAATATAATGATAGGTAAAAAGATTCGTTTAGAAAGAATCATTAACAGAAATACAGGAAGAACCGTAATTGCACCTATGGATCATGGTGTATCAAGCGGTCCTATCCCTGGAATTATCGACATGGACAAGACAGTTGAAAGCATCTCCCAGGGAGGAGCTGATGCAATATTAATGCATAAAGGTATAGTTCAGCAAGGTCACCGTGGATACGGTAAGGACATAGGTCTTATCGTGCACTTGTCCGCAAGTACTTCCCTTGCACCGGATCCAAACGATAAAGTTACAGTAACAAGCGTTGAAAAGGCAATTCAACTTGGTGCAGATGCAGTGTCAGTTCATGTAAACCTTGGAAGCGAAACCGAAAGCCAAATGTTACAGGAATTGGGAGAAATTTCCGAAACCTGTGACTACTGGGGAATGCCTCTTCTTGCAATGATGTACCCAAGAGGCCAAAAGGTCGAAAACGAGCATGACGTTGAATTTGTAAAACATGCTGCACGTGTAGGATCAGAACTTGGAGTGGACATTGTAAAAACCAATTACACAGGAGACCCTGATTCATTTAAGGAAGTTGTTGAAGGAGCGATTGTGCCTGTTGTGATTGCAGGTGGTCCAAAAGTGGAAACCGATGAGGAATTGTTACAAATGGTAAAGGATTCTTTAGAAGTTGGTGGAGCTGGAGTTGCATTTGGACGTAATTTATTCCAAGCTGAAAACCCGGGCAAAATTACAAAAGCGATTTCAGAAGTTGTTCACAATGATTTAGAAGTTGAAGAAGCTTTAAAATTCTTAAAATAAGGTGATTTGATGCAAAACAAATTCGCTTGGATAAGCACACCTGATGAAATGTGGGATGATAAAAAGGAAATGATTACCACAGCTTTGGAATCAGGAATTGACCATGTTTTGGACTTTGACGACATTGAACAAATCAGAAAACTTGGTAACGTTAAAATTATTGCAAATAATGATGATGCAGATATCTATTTAGTTGGAATAAATGGGGAAGGCGATGGATTTAAGGAATTGAATGAAGATTTCACAGATTCAATAGATATTGCCAATGCTAAAAAAGCGAAAAGTGAAGGAAAAACAGTTTGTGCATATATTAAAATCACTGATAAGGCACATGAACAATTGGCTGTAAAATTAGGACCTATTGTAGATTATATTATTCTTGTTGGAACTGACTGGACAATAATTCCACTCGAAAACATTATTGCAGACCTTCAAAAGGAAGATGTTGAAATCATTGCTGCCGTACGTGACTTGGACGGTGCTCGAGTTGCACTTGAAACCCTGGAACACGGAACTGACGGCGTCATATTCGAGGCAAATGACTTCAATGAAACTAAAAAAATAGCTGAAGAAGTTGTCAAGGCATCACAAACAAAATATGAATTGAAAGTCGCTACAGTAACTAATGTTAAACCATTGGGATCAGGCGACAGGGTATGCGTAGACACAACAGACATGATGAAGCCTGGTGAAGGAATGCTCATTGGATCATATTCCAAATCAATGTTTTTGGTTCACTCAGAATCATTGGAAAGTGAATATGTGGCTTCCCGTCCGTTTAGAGTAAATGCCGGACCTGTGCAAGCATATGTGATGGTTCCGGGAAACAAGACAAGATACCTGTCAGAACTCGTTGCAGGAGATGAGGTATTAATCGTTAACACTGAAGGAGAAACCAGAACTGCATATGTTGGAAGAAGCAAGATTGAAAGAAGACCTTTGATTCTAATCGAAGCGGATTATGAAGGTCAAACTATCAGGACACTCCTTCAAAATGCAGAAACTATCAGAATAGTTGATGAAAACAATGAAGCATTATCAGTAGCTGATGTAAAACCGGGGGACAAGGTAAAAGTATATATTGAAACTAGCGCACGTCACTTTGGAATTGCTATTGATGAGACAATTATTGAACAGTGAGGTAATTAAATGTCACAGGTACGAGCGTTTTTGGCTATAGATTTGGATGATGACTTGAAACCGAAAATAAACAGAATCATTAAAGAATTCAAACAGATTGATGCAAGAATAAAATATGTTGAATTAACAAACTTGCATTTGACATTGAAGTTCTTCGGTGAAATTGACACAGAAGGTCTTGAACTTCTTGAGGAAAAAATAGCTAAGGTCGTATCTGAATTTAAGCCTTTTGACATTAAGATTAAAGGTTGCGGATCTTTTCCAAACAATAACCATATTAAAGTCATTTGGGTTGGAATCGATGAGGATTCAATTATAAGGGAATTGCATGACAAGCTCGATAAGGAATTTACAAAATTGGGATTTGACAGGGATAAGAAATTCTCAACCCATTTAACAATAGGCAGAATGAAATCTGCCAAAAACAAGGATAAGGTAAAGGCAACAATTGAAGAATTTAGTGACATTGAAATTGGTGAGATGACAGTTAACAGAATTTCACTTAAAAAATCAACATTAAAACCATCCGGACCAGTTTATGAAGATTTAAAAGTATTTGAATTGTGATTTCATGGATTATGATTTAATATTAGATGACATAAAACCGACAATTGAGGAAAAGCAGAAAATAGATGAGGTCTCACATAACCTGATGAGCTTTCTGCAAAATGCCTGTGACGATATGGGCATTGATGCAAAAGTGGCTCTTGTGGGGTCAGTTGCAAAAAACACTGCACTTAAGGGAAAGTCTGACATTGACATATTCATTGCATTTCCATTGGATACAGATAAGAAATTTTTAAAGGAAACAGGTCTTGATTTGGCTCATAAGTGCTGTGATGAATTTAAAAGCACTCCTGAGCATCATTTCGCATCCCATCCATACGTGACAACTCATGTTGATGGATGTGAGGTCGATATCGTGCCATGCTATGCCATCAACGACGGAAGCGAGCTCAGGTCTGCAGTGGACAGGACAATCCTGCATACTCGTTACGTCAAGGCAAACTTAAAGGATGGTCAGGAGGATGAAGTTCTGCTCCTGAAGCGTTTCATGGCAATGACTGGAACCTATGGGTCTGAGTTTAAGGTTGGAGGCTTTGCAGGATATCTGTGTGAATTGTTAATTATTTATTATGGTACTTTTGAAAATACATTAAAAGAGGCAATCAAATGGAAATATGGTCATAGCATTGATTTGGAAAATTATGGCACTTCCGGTCAATTTGACGACCCCTTGATTGTTATCGATCCGACTGACATGAACAGAAATGTTGGTGCGGCTTTGAGATTGGACAAGATGGCGGAGTTCATCCAGTCCGCTCGTAATTACTTATTTTCAGATAATAAGAGAGATTATTTTTATCCGTTAAAAAGGGATTTGAACAGGGAATTGATTTTAAAAGAGTTTGAAAAGAGAAACGGCGATTTGATAGTCATCAAATTCAACATTCCGGACATTCCTCTTGACACACTACATCCTCAGCTTAAAAAGACAACTGAAGCATTAGAAAGAAAGCTCAATGATGAGGAGTTCAATGTATTCAAGGCGGATTACTGGAGCGATGAAATTGTCAACGCTGTTATTCTGATTGAAATGGCATCCTCCAAGTTAAATGACATTAGGGTGAATGTCGGACCTAAGGTTTTCATCAATCAGGCCTGTGAGAATTTCACTGCAAAATACGGTCGTGAAAACTGCTATGTTCAAGGTGATTTTCTTGTTCACACTCAGGAAAGGGAATTCAGCAATGCTGATGATTTAATAAGGCATATCTTTACTCCTGAGCATATTGGAATGATTAAAGTTGGCAAGAATCTCAAAAAGACAATTATCAAAACCCATGAGTTCATTGATTTAAGTCAAATCGAAAACGAAGAATTTTTAGAGTTTTTGGATGATTTTATAAATCCTGGTCAGCATATTTCAAGAAAATAAAATCATACTTTTTAGAAAGATTAATATTAATTAACATCTTAAATTTATATTGTTTATTTAGGTTATCCTAAACGTGATATTATGAGTGAAAAAACCTATCTTTATAATTGGGAAAAGCAAGACTTGGATGAATTTACAGACATTGAAAAGGAATCTTTCAGAAGGGCAAATGAGCTCAACGATAAATTGTTGGATTTGAAGTTTATAATCGAAGAAATGGATTATGAATGGGGAGAGTATATTCAATTTCTGGAAGACGAAAAAATTTCCAAGATATGTGAGTTTAGAGGAGGTCAGTGCATAGATTTCAACGAAGAGCTTCTGAACTCTATTGTAAACACCTTAAGAAAGTCTTTAAACGATGCCCATAAGGCAGTTAACTATAACTCTAAAAAGATAGCATTAAATCGTGTTGTTGAAAAATAATCATTTTAGAAAAATATATTATACATATTGTTCAAATAATTAATCATGTCACAGATAAAAAAATTAACTGCTGATGTTGACACTGAAGAATACTACAATAATTATGTGGATTTTGAAAAGTTCTCAAAACTATGTATTGAAGAGCAGGAAATGCTTGAATACAACTGGAGCTATCCACCATTTGAGTTTGATGTAGATGAAGTATGGAACTCCTACAATAAACTTAAAATCATTGCCTTTAAAATAGAATTTTCCCAAGAGGAATTGGATCATACATTTTCAGACAAGGAGCTAGAGTTTATTTTAAAGCGTTTCGAGCGTATGAAAGTCAAACTGATGAATGAGATTTATGCCCTTGAAAATGAGGATTCTCTTGGATTGTTTTTAGGAAAATGCAACTTATGCATGAGGTGTACAAGAGGATTTGGAATGCCATGTAAGATGCCATTTAAAATGAGATATTCTATTGAGGCATTAGGGGGAGATGTAGATAGAACAATAGAGGACTTGTTTGGGGATAAGATTCTTTATGCTCATGATGGTAAACTACCTGATTATTTAATTTTTGTCGGTGGCTTATTGTATGATAAAAAAATAGGTGATTAAAAATGAAAGTAAGTATTATAGGAGGAACCGGACCGCAAGGACTTGGAATTGCAGAAAGATTAGCTATTGCTGGTGTTGATGTGATTGTAGGTTCTAGAAAAGAAGAAAAAGCATTAGATGTAGTTGCAAAAGCTAAAGAAGACTTAGCGGATTACGACTTATCTAACATGTGTGGTATGGCAAACGAAGATGCTGCTAAAGAAGGGGACATTTTAATCATTACTGTGCCATTAGCTGCACAAAAGCCAACTGTTGAAGGAATCAAGGAATTCTGTAAAGACAAAATTGTTATGGACGCAACCGTACCATTGGAAACTGCAATCGGCGGAAAACCATTCAGGTTCATTGACCTGATGGAAGGATCAGCTGCTGAAAGAACCGCAAAAATCCTTGAAGGAACCGG
>CAMNJW010000055.1 GCA_946541845.1 uncultured Methanobrevibacter sp. | reverse complement strand
TTTAGATTAATCTGGACTGGACTGAGTCTTGGGGAAAATCTGCCAGATACTCAAATATGTCCTCAGACTTGTTCAAAATTCCATGCTCATTGGTTTTTTCTGTAAAGATTTTCATCAGTTCCCTATTTTTTGGAGAAGGAATAACATAGCTGTCTGCAAATTCCCTGATGTATCTCTCTTTAAGTCCAGGGAAATGTTCATCCAGCTTTCTGTAAAAGTGCTGGCGGTTCCCATCTCTCAAAGTTAGACCCATTTCAAAGCAGATTATTCCATAAACATCACTTTCGATGCAATAATCCAAAATCCTTGTGATGTTGTCTTCCGTATCGTTAATATATGGAAGTATCGGACATAGCCACACAACAGTAGGTATGCCGTTGTCCCTCAAAGTCTTTAAAACCTCAACTCGCCTGGAAGTGGGACACACATTAGGTTCCAGTATTCTGCAGAGATTATCGTCTGCAGTGGTGATGGTCATCTGAACGACTGCCTTTGATTTCTCGTTGATCTTTTTAAGCAAATCCAAATCCCTCAATATCAAATCGGATTTTGTGATGCAGGTGAAGCCGAATCCATATCTGTAAATCAACTCCAATGACTTTCTAACATGACCCAAACGCTTTTCAAGAGGAATATATGGATCTGTCATTGCGCCTGTCCCTATCATTGATTTCGGTCTTCTAATCAGCTCCCTTTTAAGCAATTCTAGATAGTTTTCCTTGACTTCAATGTCCTCGAATTTATGATTCATGTTATAGACATCGCTTCTTGAATCGCAGTAGATGCATCCGTGGGTGCAGCCCCTGTAGAGGTTCATCCCGTTTTTTGCAGACAGGATGCTTTTGGATTTTACATAATGCATGAGTTTAATTTGGATTTAGAAGTATTTAAAAAAATGCCAAGAGCACATGAAAAGTTTTGACAAAAAACATATAGCAATAACAATAAACTAATATTATGCAACAAAAAAACATAGTAGGATATGCAAAGGAATATGAAACCAAAGACCATCCTTCCATCAAAGGTCTTCAGATTATTGAAGGGAAAAACAATTTCCCAATTAGTTGGCTCAACCAACAGGGATATTGCGAATATCAGCTATATCTCGAATACATGAAAGGTATAGAATCACCCGCCACACCTGAAATGACCCACGGAAGCGAGATTCACCACCAGCTTGAAGACATTTTCAAGCAGGACTCCACACCTTCAACATTCGAGGATGCCGTGGAGGCATCAAAGGAGGAGGCATCAATGTCAAGGGAATGCTTTGTAGTGTCTCCGGAATATGGAATCAGAGGATTCATCGATGAAATCTGGATGAAACCCGATGAGATTGTGATAATTGACGACAAGCCTGGAAGAACCCCTTACCAGTCAACAATGAATCAGGTAAGAGCCTACAGTCTTGCATATAAAGAAATGACTGGTGATGAGCGAAAAATCAAATCTGCGTTAAGGGAACGTGGAACAGAAAACCTGTTCTGGATTGAAATATTCACTCCGGATGTTGAAAAAGAAATCAAATTTACAATCGAAAGAATGCACGGATTATTCGACGGAAGCAAGCCGTTCGTCCCTACCAAGAATCCTAAAAAGTGCAACTCCTGCAGATTTAAAAACAAATGTGAACACGCAAAATGAATAAAAAAACGATTTCTGTAATATTGCTGATTGTCTTTCTAATCACGTTAGCCTTAACCGTTGCAAACACATTCCTAAATGAGAACAATACGATTGAAAGCGAAAACGGAACACTGACAATTAACAATTCTACAGTACACTATGAAAAATCGGGAAAATGCCTAGAGGTCATTGATGGAAACACCATTCAGGTTTACGGAGTGGGTAGAGTCCAGCTGGATCAAATCAGCATACCCGACAGCAAGTTCCACCCTGCAAAGAACTTCGTTGAAGAGAAATGCCTTGGAAAAACAGTTTATCTTGACATAGATGACAAGCAAAGCGAAGACAAATACGGGCGTGCGCTGGCCATCGTCTATACGCAGGACACAGACATCAATAGGGAACTTTTAAACAATGACCTGGCAAAAATATCCTATTTTGAACCAAGCGAATTTAAAAAAGGAGAAGTGTAGATTATACAACTCTATTTAATCCTAAATAGATCTTGTTTTTCTTATACACCTTTTCCAATATACCATTCCATTCATCAACACTGATATGTCCCTTATTCGGAATCAGGTCATCAAGTGAGGATTCATTAAGATTTAAAATGTCAGCCAAAACAAATGACAATGTCTTGCCTGTCAGGGACAAATCATAAGGGTCATAGCCAGTTACCGCCAAAACCCAAACATTGTCTTTTGATGAACTGTCATACTCTTTTTTAAGTGCATCAAACCATCCTGCAATCCTGTTATCTTCACTGCCTATGCCGTCGCCAATGGAAATGTAGTAATCCTCTCCTGAAAACTCGATGCTTTCGCATGCTCGATTAATCTTGCAGACAAGTTCGGGTGAGTCAAGTTCCAATTCAAACTCGTTGTTTGAAACAAAATCTGAAACGTAGTTTTGAATTTCCCTTTCTGTTTTGAAGTATCCTATCGGCTCAAGCCTATCCGGGTCCCTGTCGCACAAATCATAAATCAGGTCCTCATCAACATCGACGATTTCATATCCTTCGAGCTTATGGGACTTATATTCCTTAAAATCAATACAATAATTTTCTAAATCATCTTTATTCAAATACCAAAGGACTTGTACTTTCTTAATCATTTAAATCAAAAAAAAGAAGTGGTGAGCTTATCTAAGCTCATCAATAACAATGGTTCTTGTAATATTGTTTAATATTCTATCAGTCTTCAATAATTTTCCTATAGCCCAGTCAAAGATTATTGGAATCCAATATATTTTAGTTAGATTGCGTACAATAGCCTGAGGCCAGGAAATGTCAGCACCGTTTTTAGATTTGACCTGCAGGTACATCAGTGACTTGCCCACGGTAGCTCCATTGAACTTTTCACATAAAATGAAATAAAGGAGAATTATAACAGGCACAGCATATGGGATATACCTATAAACCAAATATGAATTGTATGGAGTTACGATTAAGAACAATAAGTATGATACAATCCACATGAATGCTGATACAACAAAGAAATCAATTATATATGCAACAATTCTTCTTGAAAAAATACTTGCCATATTATCACCTTAACAAACTCTAGGAACTGGATCTGCAATTGGCGCTTCAAGAATTCTTTCACCGCCAATAGGAGTGTTTACAACAACATAATCTCCTTCTACGACTTCACCAATAATAGCTGCATTTTCACCATATTTTTCGCCTTTGATAGCTTCAAGGATTTCTTCAGCCTTATCGGCCTTGACTCCCATCACTACTTTTCCCTCATTAGCCACTTCAAATGGATCAATACCTAACATTTCAGAAACCGCATGAACCTCTTCCTTGATTGGAATAGCTTCCTGTTCAAGCACAACACCTACGCCGGCTTTTGAAGCCATCTCATTAATGGCATTTGCAAAACCTCCACGTGTCGGGTCTTTCATTGCAGTAACTCCGCCAATTTCCAAAGCTTTTTTAATAATATTCCACATCGGAGCAACATCAGATTTCAAATCAGTCTCAAAACCAAAACCTTCTCTAAAAGACATCAAACTCATACCATGATCCCCAAGGCTACCTGTTACGATTATCTTATCTCCGACTTCCAATCCTGAATCTCGAACAACTTCGCCCTTTTTAGCTATTCCAATACCTGTGGTAACCATGACAATGCCGTCAAGCTTGTCTTGAGGCATTACCTTAGTATCACCGGTAATGACAGCAACGTCAACCTCTTCACATGCTTCGTTTAATGACTTCATGATTCTGTCCAAATCTTCTATTGGGAATCCTTCCTGCATGATGATTGCATTGGAAATTGCCAATGGACGGGCCCCCATTACAGAAACATCATTGATAGTTCCTGCAGCGGAAATTCTTCCTATGTCTCCTCCAGGGAAAAACAAAGGATCAATAGTGTGACCATCAGTTGTAAAAACAATTTCGTAATCATCTCCAAGAGGGATGGATGCACCGTCATCGAGAGCATCTAAGCTAATACCACCGTTTACGCTTTTTTTGGTGATATTATCCAAAATTGTGCTGGAAATTAAATTTGCCATTACTTCTCCGCCAGCACCATGATTCATATTGATTTTATCTTCTGACATTTTATCTCCTAATTAATAATAATTAATGAAATAATATTTGTAAAAACAAGTATATTAATTTAGTTAAAAAAATTTAAAAAAAAAGAGAATTTAAGAAATAATCTTAAATTAAAATTCCGTTAATAACTCCATCCTGACCAGGTCTGGATGTTACTTTAGCATTACCTTCAGGGGTTTCCACGATTGCACCTTTGGTAATGATGTTCCTTCTTACGTAGTTAGGGTTTGCTGTGTTTTCAATAACATTGAGAATGTCAACTACTTTGGTTTTACCGTTAGCGTCGGTTACGTTGATTTTGTTACCGGTAGCTAATCTGAGTTTTTCGTTTCCACCACGGGTTCTGATTTTTCTTAATCTTTTTTCATCTAACCTAGTTTCAGCTGGGTCTCTTCCTAATTCTGATTTCCTTTTTCCACGGTTTGCAACATTTCTTGCACCGGAAGGACTCCTTGTTGATTTTCCTTGAGAAATTGCCATTATTTCACCTAATAAATATAAATCTATAATTAATAATCGCTGTCAATAAGCCTCTTTTCAATTAAGCTATCTGCAAGATTAATAATAGCCTAATTTTTGAGAGCAAAAAAGAGCCTTAATGAATAATGATAATAAAATATTACTTTATCATTATATATAAATGTTTTATTTTTAAGGCAAAAAACAGGAAATTTATTTTTTATTTTTCAAAATAAATTCATCCAACAGCTTGTCGAATTCCTCTTCGCTTAGACCTTCATCTGAAGCTGCATCCAAAATCTTTTGGATTTCATCATGAGAAACGTCATCGCCAAGATACTCAAGCAACAAATCCTTTAGCTCATCATCATCAATGTAAGCTTCGCCATTGGAATTCTCAGCTTCAGCAGAACCTTCCTCATCAAATACATAATATGGGATTTCCTTTTCCATGACACCACTAGTCCTCATCTTCTTCGGGAAATTCATAATAAACTATTCCATAGGGATCATCATCGAAAAACCATTCGTTAGGCTCATCCAAATAATCCTCATCATCAAGAATGAAATCATCCAGTTCTTCTGCACCTTCAACCTGAATTACAATGTTGACGTCCTCATCCAAGTTTTCAACATCAATGCCGAGCTCATCCAAATCTATCACTAGCTCATCCTCGTCAACACCTTCAGGAACTACTATTACTATTTCATCACCGGATTTAATATTTATATTAGGATTATCCAAGATATCATCTTCCATACTAACATTTTTAAAATTATTAACAGCCAAATCGTCGATAGCGCCTTCAAACAGTTCAATTGAATTGTCCGCATCATTACTTACAAGCAGATATCCTTTGCCGAAGAGCTCTTCAATATCCAGATGACATTTAGGACAAATGAAGCTTCCAGTGGACAATTCTTCACCGCATGAAGGACAATAATTTATTTTCACCATTGCATTCAACCTCAACAATTTGTAATTATATTATTATTTTACACGCTCATATTTAAATGGATAGTAACCTCTAGTGGTTACTATCAATTTCAAAGTTGATGCTCGGAATTCCGTAATCGTTCTTGCACTTTACAGAACATATTTTTAATCCGTCGACAAACATGTTAAAATACAAAAATAGTGTATCGCAGATAATATCTATTTTAACGTTTGAGTTTTCCAGGATTTGCTTTGGAGTTTTGAATACCTCAGATGCATTGTTCACATATACGGAATTTGGAAAATTGTTTTTGCCTACCGCCAAAAATATCCCATCTGAAATATCATAGTCCGCACAAAAACCATTTTCGCCATCAACTTTTCCAACGAAGGTATCGTTTACCTCGTCATAACTTGAAATCAGTCTTTTTTTCATTATATCAACCTCACACATACTATATTCCACATAAAATATAAAAAACATCTAAGAGCATTTGAAAACTAATTTAAAGATTATTTAAATTAAATTTAGTAATTTAAAAGCAATAAACTTGATATTATCATAAAAAATTGATTTAGAAAAGTATTATTAATAGATAAATCAAAATTAAAAATAGGTGTCACAATTGGTTGAAGAGACAAAAGAACAATTAGAACTTGAAGCTGAAATCAAATCCCAGGCTCAAAAATTCCTGAAATATCTGAATTCCACACTTCCCGAAAGCATGGAACTGGAATATGAGGGATTTTACAGAAGAGGATTCTTTGTAAGCAAAAAAAGATATGCTGTAATTGAAGACGGAGAAATTATAGCAAAAGGATTGGAGCTTGTTAGAAGGGATTGGGCACCTATCGTTAAGAACACCCAAAAATCAGTTTTAATGGCTATATTAAAAGAGGGAAACTCTGACAAGGCAATAAGCGAGGTCAAAAAAGTATTGAAAAAGATCAAAAAGGGAGAAGTTGATAAAAAAGATATGATTATCCACACACAAATCACAAAGCCGCTTGACCAATACAAGCAGGTTGGCCCACACGTCGTTGCCGCAAGAAAGATTGAAGAGCATGGAATCAGAGTTTCAAGAGGAACCATCATCCAGTACATCATCGTCAAGGGAAAAGGATCAATAAGCCAGAGGGCAGTTCCCTATGACTACAGCGAAGGATATGAATATGACAAGGATTACTATATCAACAACCAACTGATTCCTGCAATTGAAAGAATCATGTATTCCTTCGGATATTCAAAAAGGGACCTGGAGGACATGGCCCGAGGTGAAGTCCAACAGAGTCTAGACGCATTCTTCTGAAAAAATTTAAATATTTTTAAAGTAATAATATCAACCATATGATTAAAAATGATGATGACCGTGTTGTCTTTTTTGATATAGACGGCACATTACTTGACACTACAGATTTTGCAGAAACCGCAAGAAAAGCAGCGATTGGGTTGATGGTGGATAACGGTCTTCCTTTAGATAAGGATGAAGCATATGGTGTTTTAAAAACAATCATACGTGAAAAAGGATCAAACTACGGTAAACACTTCAACGTATTGACCCAGGTTGTTCTAGGCCATGAGGACCCTATGCTTGTAGCGCTTGGAATGGTTACATACCACAACGTTAAAATGGCACTTTTAAGACCTTTTGCAGAAACTGTTGACACATTGATTTATCTTAAAAGTCAAGGGTACCGTCTAGCAGTAATTTCAAACGGAATTACCATCAAGCAATGGGAAAAACTGGTCAGGCTCAATGTATATTCATTTTTTGATGCAGTGATTACATCAGAAGAGGTTGGAAAGGAAAAACCCGACAAATTGATTTTTGACGTTGCACTTAGAAAAATGAAAGGAAACCCTGAAAAATCCGTAATGATAGGTAATAAGTTCAAAGCAGATGCATTAGGAGCTGTCAATGCAGGAATGAGAGCAATTCTTGTAAATTCCGATGTAACTGAAGATGACAGAGATTACATTAAAAAAGAAAAACTAGATATTACAATTGTTGATGATATTGGTGATGTTGATACAATTTTATAACTCACCAAAACCACTTATTTTTTAAAATTCGAGTTCCAGAGTAACTGGACAGTGGTCTGAACCGTAGATTTCAGACAATATTTCAGCTGATTTTACATTATCCCTGATTTCTTCGTTCACATAGAAGTAATCAAGTCTCCAACCGGCATTTCTTTCACGTGCGCGGGTTCTGTAGCTCCACCAGGTAAAGTTGTTTTCGCCTTCATCAAACATTCTGAAAGTGTCGATGAATCCGGCTTCCTCAAGCTGGTCAAGCCATGCACGCTCTTCAGGCAAATATCCGGACTTTCCTTCGCAGTTCTTTGGATTGTAGACATCGATTGGATTGTGGGCAATGTTATAGTCTCCGGTAATGACAATGTTTTTACCCTGATTTTTAAGCTCCACAAGCTGTTCCAGCAGCGCGTTACAGAAATCGACCTTAAAGTCAAGTCTTTTTGCACCCATACCGCTGTTTGGGAAATAAATGTTATATAAAATAAAATCAGGATACTCAATTCTTAAAACCCTTCCTTCACTGTCAAGCTCTTCAATTCCAAGTCCTTTTACGACTTCAACAGGCTCGATTTTGGAATAGGTTCCAACACCGCTGTATCCCTTCTTTTCAGCTTCATTAAAAGATTTATGATAATCATCCACGTCAGCCAATTTCTTTGGAATGTCCTTTTGGGTTGCCCTCACTTCCTGGAAGTTGATGATATCCGCATCAGTATTTTCAAACCAGTCCCAAAATTCCTCTTTCTTTGAGACTGCTCTGATTCCGTTTACGTTCCAAGAAACCAGCTTGATTGACATTATAATCTGACTCCTTTTGAAAGTGGCACTTCACGAAGCCACTTGATGTCACTTTTGTAAAGCATACGGATGTCTTCGACGTCATACCTGATCATTG
>CAMNJW010000054.1 GCA_946541845.1 uncultured Methanobrevibacter sp. | reverse complement strand
TGTGTGGTTTTAGTCCGTAGTCTTCTGCTTTTAGGTTTAGCATGTGTTTCATCTCCTCATATTCCTTTTTGCTTAAAAATCTTTTCAGCATCTTCTTTTGACAGTCTATCAAATCCACATGGAACTGCGGATCATGTATTACTGCATCAACAAGTAATCTTGAACTTGTTTTCAATAACTCCCTGTTGTCATAGTTGTGTTTCATGTCCGGCAACACTATTAAATCTATTGCCTCATTGTCCGTTAGGGGGATGTTGTTAATAACTTTTGATTTAATATTACTTAAAACTTCACTTGCATTTCTATCTTTAATGTAGTGAAAATCTGGATGGAATCTAATGTTGTATTTAACGTCAATTTCCTTGTTCTTGTTTTTTGGAGGGTCATATGTGGCGAGAATGCATGATTTGACAGGTTTTTCACCTTCAATTTCCTGATATATGTGGTATTTGTATATGTCCTTCATTTTTCTGTTTGTGGGATGTGAGGATTGATGTTCAACATTCACCGAATATTCATCATCTACATCATAACAAATGTCCATGAATTTGTTATCGCTAGCCAACGGAACTAATTCTACATTGTTGAATTGTATCTGATCGCCCTCATATCCTAAATATCTGTGAAAACGCACACCTAAACTTTTAGCGATATACTTGTAGGTCTGGTCTTCACGGTTATAATATGATGTCATAGATGACTCCTGATTTTTGATTCATCTTAGCTAAGAATTAAAACGTATCCAGACACAGTTAATCATATGTTAAAGCCAATATAAATCCTTTTTCTTGCAAATAAAGTAAATTTAACTGCTTTAATGAAATTCAATGTAATCAAATCAATTAAATACTATTATTTTCAATAAATATTATTGCTGAGCATATTTTGTGATATTATGATGACTATTCATGAGTTTGGACAGAATAATGCTAAAACTGTTGTAATGTTTCATCCGCTGGGCGTGTGGTGGGATATTTTTGAGTATGTGATTCCCATTTTGGAAAAGGACTATCATCTAATCATTCCGGCTCTTCCGGGCCATGATCCTGACCGTCCAAATGAGGATTACACAAGCATGCAGGAAATAACAGATGAGATGACTGATTTTTTAATGAATAACTGCAATGGCAGTGTTGACTGTCTGTATGGCTGCTCAATGGGAGGAGGCCTTGTAATCAAGATTTTAGCCGAAGGAAAGATTAAAACAAGGATTGCAGTAATCGATGCGGGAATGACTCCATACAACCTTCCAAAGCCAATAACCTATTTGATTGGAGTCAGGACTTCCTGATGACCATAATGGGAAAATACGGCAGCGTTAAAATGTTGAGCAGTGTGTTTGATCCGGACAAATACTCGGATGAGGATATTCTATATGTTAAGGAAGTTTTGAGGTCATTAAGTCTCAAAACAATATGGAAAGGATTCTATGAGGCGAACAACTACTCTTTGCCTTCAAAAATTTCCAAACCGGAGTGCAGAATCCAGTACTGGTACGGCGATGAGGAAAAGGATGCCCGGGGATGGGACATTGAATTTGTCAAAAATATCTTTCCGGAAACTGAATTTGTCGAAAACACTGGTCAAAACCATGCCGAGTTCTTCACCCTGCATCCTGAGCAATTCTGCGATGCATTGAATGAACTCATAATGTAAAAAATATTTTATATTATTTCCTTCACATCGCCATCTTTAAAAAATTTCCCCACAATTCCAATTCCATATTTTCATTATTTTTCTTTTGTTGATTTTTACAGTCTGATGGTTGATTTTGAAAAATACGCCGTTGAATTCCATTTTCTCGAAGCAAATTTTTTTACAGTAATGTTGAAAATTCTCATTAAAGTCGTATTTTCATCATGTTTTTTAATGTTTTTTCAAACAAATCATAATTGTTTATCAAAACTGCTAGACCCTGGAATATATAATTTCATTTTTGATTTTGGGGATTTCATATTTTATCTTGGATTTTTCATATCAATTCGATTATGAAATTGTATTTATATCGATGTAATATATTTTTTACATAAAATTAAAAGATTCTTGATTTTTGCCCAAAACAACGTTGCTCAGCTATCTTTCAAAAATATTGAATAATTATTGTTAGAATTAGATTATATCATTAAATCAATTCCTGCTTCAAGTTTGAACTATTTGTCGGAAGTTATTGTAACAGTTTCAATTGTGAGTAAGTCCATATTTTCACCACATTTTGGTGTTGTGGCACTCACTATCCCGGGTTCATAATGGCAGTATTACAGTGCCCAAATATATGATAATTGATAATTTTTAATAAATATCTGTCCGGTATCTGATTTTATTCAGAAAAATCCAGATTTTTTGAAGTTACACTTGAAATGCACCTTTAATCTTGAATTTTCTTCTAAATTTCAACGTATTACATGCAAATTTCAGATGATGGCTGCAAATGTCTTGAACATAACACATTTTGTAATATGTTCTTTACAAAAAATAGGATCTTTTGCAAAATTCACGCATGTTTTTCAAGTATAACGGCAAAAATTAACGGTTTTTTAAGAAATTCTCCATTTTTCCAAATAAAATCTGAAATTCGTGATTCAATTTAAAGTGCAGTGCACATGTTGAAATTATCGGGTGCAGCCTTATTTAATGTTTGGATTCAGATTTAAAGCATGTGTGCTGAATTATTGTAATGAAATCATTTCCCAGTAACTCGGAATTTTCACCACATTTTCAATTTAAATCAATTGGGGTTCCCATTTTAAAATATTCTATTATAATATTTCAATTAGTCCTCAAAGCATTTTATTCTGGCTTATTTTAAAAAAAGGCTCATTTGGGTCTTTACACTTGAAATCTACCTCTCAGTTGGCCAATTGATTTTTTTGATAATGTGTAAAATATATATTATAGGTACTTAAAAACTATTAAAGTGATTAAAATGAAATTCAAAGGATTAATGTTATTGTCAGTTCTGCTGATTGCAATCATGACACTTGGTGCAGTCAGTGCAAGTGATAATGTGACGGAAGATATAATCCCGACGGATGATGGGGACGTCCAGTATGAAGAAATTCCTCATTCTCTTGAGGGTGATGATTTTCCTCCAGAAATTGAGATGACCTTCAATTATGGTCAAAATGAAGTTGTAGAAGACGGGCCAGTCTATTTTACCGCAACAGGTAATGACGGTAAGATGACTGTCAGCATTGATGGAAAAGAAAAGACATATGAATGCCTAGGTGGCGATGAGGTTGATTACGGATACCAGGTTTCAACAAAAGGCCTGCCGTTAGGTGAACATATACTTAACGTAAATATTGTAAATGATTCATATTATGATGACGTAAGCAGAAATTTCACATTTTTCATAAAAAATGTGGTTGTGGATGTTCCAAACCCTATAATTATCGATGATTATGGTGATTATCTAACAGTCAGTGTGGGTTCTAAGGATTCAGGAAAATTGACTGTTGAAATTGATGATAAGACATATACATATAATGACATTTCATCTACTCTCAAACGCCATTCCCTGATTAATCTGAACGCTTCAGTTAATCCGCACATAATCAAGGTCACATTCACCACAGCAAAAGGCGTGGTCTATAATGGGACATTAATAATCAACAGTACATCCCTCCGCCTGTGGGATAAGGATGTTATATATAATAAAGATAGAAAGTATAACTTTATTATTCCAAGGGAAATGGATGTTGACAAGGTAAAAGTAAAAATCGACGGCAACCAGTATAACTTCATCAAGGGCAGTTCAATCTATTATGATGTGGATGTGTCCGGTCTGGGACTTGGTAACCATTCAATTGTGGTTTCATATGACGGTGACGATAAGTTAGCGCCATGTTCTTCCTCTGCAAGGATTGCTGTCTATCCAAAAATCGAATTTTCAGATGATCGAATGACAGTCGACAAAAAGATTGTCATATCAACAGAGGGAACATATGATGATTACAATAATTTCAGTGTGTATGTCGACGGCAAGCTATATGACTCAATACTTATTGACCAGTGGGATGTTTATAAAATCGCTCTCGAGAACTTGGACATTGGGGTTCATAAGGTTCGTGTTGACCTTACCGGAAACCACAACTACACATACACAAAAAGAATCCATGTATATGTTGACATTACAGGGCCTGGCCTGTTACATGTCGGTGAAACTGGAGAATTCATAGTCAACTTCCCTGAACGTGGAAACAGTGATTTGATTGCTATATTTGGAAAAGAAACAGTTGTGGCTTGTTTTGCAAACGGAACTGCACATGTTCCTGTGCCTAAAAACATGAAGGTGGGACAGCATGATGTATTTTTCAAATATTATGATATTGATGGAAATCTTGTATTCAATGAGTCAAGGTCTCTGCTCATAGACCCTGTCTATCATGTCCCTAAAACCGTAACCAACGGCAAAGACTCAGTATATATGACCTTGCCTTATGATGATCCTAACGGTAAGTTCGTCGTTGAAATATATAACAGCAAAGACAAGTATTCCTATTCTGTAAAATTCAAGAACGGAAAGGCTTCAGTTCCTCTTTCAAAAATTAACGCAGGCACATACACAGTTTTCCCTAAATATTTTGACGGCAAAAGATGGGCACTCTGCGGAACTTGGCAGATGACTGTCAAAAACACCAAGCTCACTGCAAGTGACCTTTCAAAATACTACGGAAGCTCAACCGGATTCAAGGTCAAGGTGGCAGACTACAAGGGCAAAGTCGTCAAATCCAAATATGTCAAGTTCTACATAAACGGCAAATTTGTCAAGAAGGTAAAGACCACAAGCAAAGGCTATGCTACCCTTAAGATTGCAAAGGCTCCGGGTTCATATAAGATATCCGCAAAGTACGGTGATGTTCAAATTACAAGAAAACTCACTGTAAAGCATGCGGTGACCCTCAAGACAGCTGCAGTCAAGAAATCCGCAAAATCACTCACCCTAAAGGCAACCCTTAAGGTGGGCAAGAAGGCATTGAAATACAAAAAGGTAACCTTCAAGTTCAACGGCAAGACCTACAAGGCAAAAACCAACAAGTACGGTATTGCAAAGGTCACTATCAAAAAGACTGTCCTTAAAAAGCTCAAGGTCGGAAAGACTGTCAAGTATCAGGCAACCTACTTGAAGGACACAGTTAAAAAATCAGCAAAAGTTAAAAAATAGGGAATTACCTTTCCCTTTTCTTATTTTTTTTACCAACCTATTTATTGTATGTAAAATATACTTTTTATTATAATAAATTATATTAGAATAGGTTATATTATGAAGTTCAAAAGGATGATGATTATATGCATCTTCCTGCTGACAATCCTTGCAATCGGTGCAGTCAGTGCAGAGGATGCATCAGATTCGATTAATGACACGTTAGTTGACGAAGCTGGCGATATTGAAGAGGACATCGGCGAGATGGACTATGACATACGTGTTCCTGAGGAATTCTCCGACCCTACCTATTATGGGGAGGACATAGTAAGTGTAGAGAACATGCCATGCGACGCTGAGGGAAACATTTCCATAACTGTCGACGGTGTCGACAAATACAACCAGAAGGTCATGGCAGGATGCAATGCAATATCCCTTTGCGACCTGAATCTGGGCTATGGAAACCACAGTCTCATCATCAAGTATGATGGGGACAGCAAATACGCAGGATTTTTAAAGGAATACTCATTTGAAAGGATTTATCTTGACGTTGAATGTCCGGATGAGTTTTCAGTTGCTGAGTATGACAATAATCTGAAAGTGGATCTCTCCAAGGGAGTTACAGGCAACATCAAGATTCTTATTGACAACAAAAGTGTTTACAACAAGAAGTACGATGCCAAAAACCCTCCGGTTATAGCATTGGAGAAATATGTCGGCTCACACACCTATGAGGTTCGCTATTCCAACGGCAACCAGAAGGACATGATTAAGAAAGGCTCATTTATAGGATTCCTCTTAAGTAAACCTCACACTGACTATGATGAAATAGATTATGGAGACTCAGTCCGGTTTGAATTGAACCTTCCGGAAGGTGCTAAGGGATCTGCAAAATTCAAGAACAAAAGCTATCCGTTCATATGGAATGAGGATGAATGGTCCACCTACGTTAACATCAAAGGATTTGACGTTGGAGACAATATTGTCGAGTTTACAGCAACTTGGAACGGCCTCAAACAGACAATAACCTCCCATATCTATGCAAAACCAAAAATAACATTGCCGACAGCATTATTGGCAGGCAAGAATTACAGTCTAACTTTCAAGGCATCTCCTGACTGCAATGGGGATTTGATTTTCTCAGGCATGGTGGACGGCACATTCAAGGTTACAAACGGTGCTGCAACAGTTCCGATTTCTATCAATGATGCAGGAAACTACAGCTTGGAAGTGGAATATGAAAACTATACATGGAACTATGACATATCCGTTCTGGATGAATCACCTGAGGTTTTCATCGATTTCCTGTATAATAAATTAATAAATCCTTGGGATAGTGATTTTGACGGAGACCCTGACCACTACGATTTCATTTACATGATTAATGTTAATGCTAATCCTTATGACTTAACCGGAAAAACCGAAATTTATCTGGATGGCAAGTTGAATGCAACATTGTCCGGTCCTGTCGGATATCACCTATGGCCTGATTATGGAGATTTCGGAAGCCACACAATCAAGGTCGCTTATCTTGGAGACGATACCTTCAAACCGGTAACCAAGACATTTGACTACGTTGTGTCTCCATATTTATGCTCTGTTCACAACGGTAAACTAACTGTAACTGTTCCAGGTGATGCAGCAGGTACCCTAACTGTTAAATGCAATGGAAAAACACAGACCAGAAAAGTGAAAGCGGATGACTGGGATCCATCCCACTCCTTTGAATTTAATCTGGACGGCATTGAAAAAGGCAAGAACTGCACTGTGGACATCAGCTTCAAGGCAACTCCTGCCGATTATTCATTCACCCATTCCATGGCTGTCTCACAAAACTGCCCAATCAGAATTTATGATGATGGCGAGTATGTCTACAGCGAAAGCAACACTATTAAATTCGTATTGCCTAAAGGTATTGAAAGCAATCCTGTTGTTAAGATTGATGGTAAGAACTATGCATGCTCCAAATGGAAATATGACGAAGACGACTGGTTTTCTGAATTTAATGATGTGAACACTCAGATTGCATATGAGGTAGACATAAAGGACTTGAAGCCTGGAATCCATGATATTGTCGTTTCATATCCCGGAGACTCAAAATATCCTTCAAACTCATCCGGTTCAACATTCAATGTCACAGTTGGAATAGTTGAAAGCGAAGATTTAGGAATCGTATCATTGAAATTGCCGGATGATGCAAAAGGCAGTCTCATTTTTGAGATTAAATATGAGGGAAGCTCAACATACGTTTTATTTAAAAATGAGACCTTAAAAGATGGATTTGCATCAGTCAAGTTGCCTATGGGATCCTTTGATTACAAGGCATATTATTCAGGCAATGACTATGATGTCGATGAATTGATTTCTTCCTACTTAATATATCCTGACATGAGCTATGGCAAAACTGAAATCAATTACGGTTCTGAAACTTCAATAGTGGTAAATGATAAGTTAAATGCAACATTGGTAATATTCATCGGAAATGAGGAAGGCTGCAGGCTGCCGATTGCCAAATTCGATTTGACTAAAATCAACAAGATAACTATCAACAAAAATTTAGTCGATCAGGCATTGAGCCATAGCATGGCGAAATCTATAATGAACAATAATTACTTAAACGACGGATACTACAGCCTTGAATTGAATCCTGTCATTTACAGCGACATAGGAAGCTTGTATCTAGACACAATATATGTCAAGTTCCCATACAAGATAACAGGTGCCGGAAACATTAACATGTACTATGGCGATTCAAGAACCATCAGTCTTAAGGTTTATGGAATCTACGGCAAACTGGTAGGTAAAAATCAGGTTGTAAAAATCAAGATAGGTAAAAAGATATTTTCTGCTAAAACCAACAAAAACGGTGTTGTCAAGTTCAAGATACCAAGCACAATAACTCCGGGCAAGTATAATGTAAAGATATCCTACAAGAACCTTGCGATTACCAAGAAGATTACAGTAAAACAGGTATTGAAATTGAAGGCAGTCAAGGTCAAGAAATCAGCCAAAAAACTGGTTTTAACAGCAACACTCAAGAAAGGCAAAAAGGCAATCAGGGGCAAATGGATCACCTTCAAGTTCAAGGGCAAAACCTACAAGAAGGTAAAGACCAACAAGAAGGGTATTGCAAAGCTGACCATTAAAAAATCAGTATTGAAAAAGCTCAAGGTAGGCAAAAAGGTAACATATCAGGCAACCTACTTGAAGGACACTGTCAAAAGAACAGCTAAAGTTAAAAAATAGAGACATGTTCTCTATTTTCTTTTTCTATTTTTCTTAAAATTAATAAATCATAATTGACATACTTTATTTATAATAGTGACTATTCGGTGTAATCATGAAATTAAATAAGATTTTTATTGTATCAATTCTACTTTTAGCTATTTTTCTGGCAGGTGCAGTCAGCGCAGAGGACAACGTCACCGCAGATTCCCAAATAGCTCAGGACATCAATGTCTCATTCCCGGAAAAGGTGTATGAAGCAGATCCGGTTGAAATCGATGTTGAACTTCCGGACAGTGCACAGGGGAGACTGAAGGCGACAGTGGATGATGTTGAAATCTACAACGAGAATATTACAGACAG
>CAMNJW010000053.1 GCA_946541845.1 uncultured Methanobrevibacter sp. | reverse complement strand
TATGATTATATTTTTAAGGAGATTATAATGACTCGTATTTCAATTTTAGATAAAGACAGATGTCAACCAAAAAAATGTGACTATGTCTGCATCCATTACTGTCCTGGAGTTAGAATGGAAGAGGACACCATAGTGATTGATGAAGACACCAAAAAGCCGTTGATATCAGAAGAATTATGTGAAGGGTGCGGTATTTGTACAAATAGGTGCCCATTTGATGCTATTACAATTATCAATTTGCCTGAGGCAGCAGACAATCCGATACACAGATTCGGCCAAAACCAGTTTGAACTGTTTGGACTTCCAAGCCTTGAAGAGGGAACCGTCTTAGGTCTTTTAGGACAGAACGGTATAGGGAAATCCACAATCATGAACATATTGGCTGGAAACCTGATACCAAACTTTGGAGACTTTGAAAACCCTCCCGAAAACTGGGACAACGTAATTGAATATTACAAGGGTTCAGCGCTTCAAAAGTATTTCAAGGACCTGTCTGAAGGCAAGGTAAAAACCATATTGAAACCACAGATGGTAGATAAACTTCCAAAAGTCGTTAAGGGCAAAGTTAGGGACTTGCTCACTAATGTAAATGAAAGGGACAAGCTCGATTATGTTACAAAAGAATTGCAGCTTGAAAATGTTTTAGACAGGAACATGGAAAACCTGAGTGGAGGGGAACTTCAAAGGGTTGCAATAGCTGCAACAGTGCTCAGGGAAGGGGACTTCTACTACTTTGACGAACCTACCTCCTGGCTTGACGTATCCCAAAGGCTGAATGCCGTTAAGGTTATCCGTTCACTTGCAGAGGAAGGAAAAAGCGTGCTTGTTATCGAGCACGACCTTGCAACACTTGACGCATTGTCAGACAATATCCATATATTATACGGCACTCCGGGAGGATATGGTGTAGTGTCCGGAAGAAAAGGAGTCAGATTAGGAATAAATGCATACATCAAAGGATTTTTGGCTGAGGAAAACGTCAGAATCAGAAAAAATGCCATTGAGTTTACCATAAGGCCACCAACTCCTGAAGATGAAGGGGATGCGATTGCAAGCTACACCGACATCAGCAAGGATTACGACGGATTCAAGTTAAGTGCAGATGCCGGAGAAATATTTTACGATGAAATCGTGACTGCATTCGGTTCAAACGGTATCGGTAAGACCACATTTGCAAAGATGCTTGCAGGAGTGGAAGAGCCAACCAGCGGTGAAGTCGATGAAGAGGTCACCATTGCGTATAAACCTCAATACATCGTTTCAAACTTCGAAGGAACAGTCAGCGACTTCCTATACATGAATGCTCCAAGTTTCGGAAGCAAAATCTTTGAAAGTGAAATATTGATTCCATTCTCCTTGAATGAAATGCTGGACAAACCTGTCAAAGGTTTAAGTGGAGGGGAACTTCAAAGACTTGCAATAGCTGCAACCCTTGCAAAAGATGCTGAAATCTATCTTTTCGACGAGCCTACAGCATTCCTGGATGTTGAACAAAGATTGATTGCAGCACGTGTAATCCGTAAAATGGTTGAAAGTAAAAACGCAGCATCACTCATCGTTGATCACGATATCGTATTTATAGACTACATTTCAGACAGGGCAATGGTGTTCAACGGAACCCCTGGTTTGAACGGTCATGCATCCAAGCCAACAGACTTGAGAAATGCAATGAATGAATTCTTGGGAAACCTGAACATTACATTCAGAAGAGATAAAGAGACAAAAAGGCCAAGAGTCAACAAGCTTGACAGTTTCAAGGACCGTGAACAGAAAGAGAAAGGAGAATATTATTACTTATCCGACTAAATGAGGTTGATTGAATGTTTGAAAATAGAGCAAGAGGGGCACAATTGGCTAAGAACGTGTCCTACTTCTACATTATTGTTGCAGTTTTGGTTGTAATTGCCACATTAATCATAGGAGTAAGCGCATTTAGCCTGAATGCAATATTCTACATAATAATGTTTGCCATATTATATTCTATTGCCACCAGATTTAAGAATCACAGATATGCGTGGATATTTGTGGCTCTTTGTGGAATCGTGACACTAATATGGTCATTGAGTTTTATCGGATTGGTATTGGCAATACTATTGATAGTTGCCGCCAATGACATGAAAAAGGAATTAGATAATTAATTTTTAAATATTTTCTAATTCTTTTAAAATATATTTTTTCAATACTTTAACCGCTTCTTCACCGTCATCATCCAAACGAACAGCATCCAATGGGTTCAAGTCATAAGTCTTTACAACGGAATCCGCTGAAATGTTTTTGATTGAATCCACATCCTTATCTTTCAGAATAGTTGATGCACAATCATCTCCGCAACCTGTTATTGTAACGATTTTAGCATCATCCAGAATGGGTGAGCAGTTATTGGGCTGAGCAGAATATTCAGTTATGCATGCTGCCACAATGTTTTCGTTTTCCAAAGCAAGTTCAACGCTGGCCGCACGGACTACCAAACCTAACGGACTTAATCCGCTACAGGAAACTAAAGCTATTTTATCACTCATTTTTTCATCCTCGAATATCTTTTTTTAACTTTTTCATAACCTCTCTTATAAAACGGACAGAAATTAATGCACCTGCTGCATCCTTCCTTGTGTGCAGTGCATGCCTTTCTTAAAAAATTACCTTCCTCATCAAAGGCCTTTTCAGGACATCTGTCAATGCAGACACCACAGGTAGAACAGTAATCCTCCACCCAAAGCATATCGTTTTCAGTCTTGAACGGAAGGTTTTCAATGGATGTCTGAATCATGAAAAACCCCAGATTCAAACCTTCCTTAAACATGCACATATTGCTTCTTGTAATAACAGCATCGTTTGACTGAAGCGCAATCGCCCTTAAGCTGACACGGTCATCCAAAGGATTTATCAAATCAGCCTTAAATCCATTTTCTCTCAAGATGTCGGCAAGTGCAAACGTCTTGACGCCGAATTCCTGGAATTCCACATCCATCAATTTGCATTTTTCCCTTGAGGGCTCCATTTTAAGAATTTCATCAGACATGTGATATTTCAATATGATGATATTGTCCCAGTCAATATCCCATTCCCTTTTAAACTCATCGCTTAGCTTGGAATAGCTTATTCCGGCAAACATTGAAGCGATGGCAATGTCTATAAACTCATTTAATAAATCATCAGAAATAGTGGTTTTTGGATGGTGAGGGTTTTCGCAATTGTAAAAATTAGGTGTAGGTTGATGATATCTAAATCTCATACCATTAACCTTATTTTTTTCTTAAAGCCTCAACAGCTTTTGGGAATTCTTCACAGAATACCTTGATTTCCTCTGTTGGAATTGAGAAACTTATACGCAAGTATCTGTCTCCGAATTCTTCAGAAGTGTATTCTCCTTCCCTTGTGAATAATTTTTTATCAATCAGATAGTTTGACATTACTTTAGGATTGATTCCTGCACCGGATAAGTCGATTACCATCATGTTAGCGTCAGACGGATAAACCGGCAGGAAAACTCCTTCAATAGGTTCAATCATTTCATTTATCAGTCTTTGGTTTTCAAAACAGATTTCCCTCATCTTGTCAAACCATTGTGGTTTTGATTTAAGACCAGCGATAGCACCGTATTGTGAAATGATGTTTACTCCCAAGTCATTTACAACAGCGTTCTTTATAGCGTCAATTATCGGCTTTGAGGAGATTACTCCACCGACCCTTAAACCTGCCATCCCAAATATTTTTGAGAAGCTGTATATTGTTAATGTTTGCTCAGGAGCATAGTTTTGAGCTAAAAAGTGTTCTCTTGCAAAGTCTTTGTATGTTATATCATGTAATAAGTATAAATCATTTTCTTTTGCGATTTGGGCAAATTCTTTAAGTTCCTCTTCAGTGTATGATGAACCTAATGGGTTTAACGGATCAATCAGGATTACCATACGAGTGTTTTCATCCATATTCTCTCTCAATAAATCCGGAGTTAACTTATAGTCATTTTCAGGATAGTAAATCGGAACATATCTTACTTCACCTGCAAAACGGTTTGCAAAGTCTCCGATGATGAAATAACCCGGATCAGATAAAATCACATTATCTTCAGGCTCTAAAAGAGCTTGCATAACCAAATATAAAGATTCTGTTGCACCGGATGTCAATAGCACTTCTAAATCTTTTAAGCCTAAATCGTCTAAAATCAATTGTTTAAGTTCGCTGAATCCTTCAGGGGCAGGATATCTACAGAAAGTTTTTTCATGAATAGCTTCAATCATTGCATCCGCTATTGTATCATCATGCAAATGGTTGGTGTTTTGACCCATCCATATCATGTCTTTGTCCATATACATATCTTCAAAAAAGTCGTTAGCACTCTCATATCCTTCAGGAGGTACTCTTTCGGTTTTTTGAAATTTCTTTCTTGGGTTTTTAATATCGAAATCCTTATCCCTCATATTATCACTCAAACAATTCCAAAGTAAATATTTATATTTAATTATTAATAAAAGTACCTAAACTATTCCTCTTGAAGTGATTGAAAATATTGCCTGTTTTCCTTCGGGAATGCTTCTATGTCGTTTTAATGTAGCAATCCTCTGATTGGTTTCCTCTCCACGTTCAAGCTGAATAATGACTTTGCTCCAGTACTGTAAAATAGTTCCACCGACAGCCTTGATGTCATCCTTTCCATCCTCATCTATGGCACTGTAAATCTGATTTGTCACAACCACTGCGACATCATATTGCCTTGCGATTTTTGACAGGAGCCCCATCTGCTTACCCAATTCCTTATTCAATTTGGACGGCTTCATGTCATCCACCCTGTAAAGCGCAACGGCAGAGTCCAATATTATCAAATCGACATCATTATGGTTTTTTCTAAGCCAAATGTCTATTGACCTTAGATTCTCGTTTTGCTCAAGGAAGTTTGTCGGCTCAAAAACAATTATCTTATTAGCTACATTTGAAAAATCAGGACCTGAAATCTGCTTAATTCTGTCGATTGATATTCCTCCTTCCGTATCGATGTAAACCACTTTCTTGTTATTTCTTGCAACATTGACAGCTAATGTCAATGCAATATTGCTTTTACCAGAACTAGGCGGTCCGAATATTTGGGTTATTGTCCCTTTTTCAAATCCTCCTCCCAACATTGAATCGATTGAAGAGTTGGATTGGATTTTCTGATTATCTTCAAAATTAGCTAATACTTTCATGATACATTATTGATTTTTATTAGATATATAATTTTTAATTTCAAGTTAAAATCAATTATTTTAAATAGTAAAATATTCCATTATAAGATTAATCAAACATTGGGGATTGAATTATGAATAAAAAAATAATGACTTTATTCCTTATAATTGCTGTTTTGCTCTGTTCAGTAGCAATAGTCTCAGCAGAAAACAATACTACTAATGTTACAAACGACACTGAAGACACTATTGACCTTTCAAACTACATTACAGCATTATCATCTGGAAAAGAAATACAATTCAGTGATGGATATACAGGATACCTGATTGACACATCAAAAAATGAATTGACAGACAATGACGGATTCACATCCTATCCTACAACCAACATTGATGGAAATATCGGAAATTACCTGAAACTGGCAGTCATTGAATGCTATAAGCAAAATAAGGAAAGTGAAATTTCAGACGTGATTTCCATGATTCTTGATGGAAGCTACAAAAATAGGGAAAACCCTATAATAAATGCAGTTCTAAGGTCAGATCAAACCATCAATGACCACGAATCCGTTGAAATAGACAACAGTACCGAAGGAACTTTCGATTTTGAGCTTTTGAAACCAAGAAATCAGGCCACATCCGATTATTTCGCATACAAGGTTTCATTAAAAACAATTGAAAATGATGATGTGCTTGGCGTGGCTGACGGCAATGATACAAATCAGACAAAAGAAATTGAAAACCAAACCAATGCCACTGCGGAAGCAGACCAGAACAAGACAGAAAACAATAATACAACTGTCAAAAATGAAGAATTGGCAAACGACACAAATGCTTCAAAAGCAAATGCTACAGACAACGAAACAAAAGAAAACAGTACAGAAAAGATAAATGAAACAAAAACAATTGAGACAAACAAGACCATTGTCAATAAAACAAATACACTGACAATCAATGAAAACAACACAACTGTCGTCAACAAAACAACAGTAACACACATAAACAATACTACAAATGACACACCTCAGAACAATACAATTACAGACAACCTGATGAAAACCGTTGGAAATCCAATATCCATTTTAATAATAGTCATTGTAGTAATAGCAATTGTATCTATTGCAATGCGCAGAAAAGGTTAATTTAATCTTTTCTTTTCTTTTTTTAGTGAGTATTTGGTTACTTTAACTTTATATATTGCCTCTTACAACGCAATTAATACAAGTAATGAGGTGAAAAATTGAAAAGAATACTCACATTATTTATTATACTTCTCGCAATCCTGTCCGGAACAGGACTGGTTTTTGCAGAAAACATTACAGAAGAAAATATGACATCGTCAAATGAGGAAGAACGAATTGGTGAAAAAGTAACGACAAAAGATAACGGATATCTGAATATTTCATTTAATGACTCATACAACGGATACTGCATTGACAAAGGATGGAACGGTGCAAGCTCTGGAGATACATTCACCGTGGAAAATACTTCCAATGCAAGGAATAACAACAATGGAGAGGAAATCGGAAACTACTTGAAAATATTGTTTGTGGATTACCACGACCTTGTAACAACCGATAAAAAGTCAACCCAAAACATCATCTGGGGATTTTCCAATGATTACCACTACAGTCCGGAATGTGATTCAATAATAAAAGCCATTAAAGATTCATCTGACAACGGACGCACCATATCTGATCATGGCGAGACAATTGACATCAACAATACAACAAAAGCCACATTTGATTTTGAAGTGTTGAATTCAGGATCATACGGATATCAGAGCTTTTTCGGATATAAGATTACATACAAGACCATTGTAAATGAGATAATGAACAACACTTTTGAAAATATTCTTCCGGACAATCAGACAAATGAAACAGAACCTGAAAATACAACAAACAACACAACCACAAACGAAAACACAACAGAACCAGAAACAACAAACAACACAACTTTAACTGAAAATCAGGAAACCATAGACAAATATGCATCAGAAAATGACAAAATGCAATCAGATCATAAAAATAATCCAAAACCCAAAAATCACATAACCGGAAATCCGATTGCTTCCCTAATAGCTATCTTATTATTTTCAATGTGCATTTTAAAAATTAGAAGAGATTAAACCTTAATCTCTATTTTCTTATTATTTTTGGATTTCGGCCTGACAAATCCACAATCCTTGAAGCATGATTTGATTTTAACTCACCAACATCAATCACCAAATCCACTTCACAGTCAAGCTGTTCTAGAATCTCCTTTGGATTTGAAAGGACTTCATCATCGGAAAGGTTTGCACTTGTGGTGGTTATCGGAAAGATGCTCGCTAACCTGCAGGCAATCTCATTATCCGGCACCCTAACGCCGACCAATGCTGAACCACTTGTAACAGTTCTTGGAACTATTTTTCTTCTGTTTAAAATAAAGGTGTAAGGTCCCGGAAGATAGTTATTGATGACTTCTTTTTGTTTAAGGGACACCCTTGCAACCAAATCGATTGCATTCACATCACTGACAAGTATTGACAACGGTTTTAGCAGACTTCTCTGCTTTATTTGAAAAACTCTTTTGACGGCTTTGGAATCGAATATGTTGGCCCCTAGTCCATAAACCGTATCTGTAGGGTATAAAACAATTCCTCCATCGGCCAGTACATTAATGGCCTGTGAAATAATTTTTTCATCAAAATCGTCAATATTTGTTTTTAATATCTTCATTTAACTTACCTAACAATTATATTAGATGACATATTTATATATAAATTATGCTTCAAAGTTTAAGACCATTATTAACAAAAATATTGAACCCGCTTGCTCGAAATTTAAACATAAATCCGAATATAGTGACTGTGATTTCACCATTTGTTGCATTGCTTGCAGCTTACGGATTTGCAAATAAGATGCTGATTTTAGGATGTGTCGCAATCCTGTTTTCAGGATTTTTAGACGTTGTCGATGGTGCCGTTGCAAGATACCACAATAGATCATCAAAATTCGGTGCATTTCTTGACTCCACAATGGACAGATTTGCAGATGCAATCATTTACATTGGAATCATATTCGGAGGCTACTGCGACTGGTTTGTTGGCGTTTTGGCAATACACTCCGCAATTTGCGTCAGTTATGTGAGGGCAAGAGCAGAATCACAGGGCGTGGAATGCAATATTGGAATTGCCGAAAGGGCAGTTCGTATGATTATATTAATGGTTGGAGCGATAATTGGATACTTTGCTGGAGACATCTACTTTACATATATCATTTACATATTGGTAATTTTATCCTATTTCACTGTCGGACAAAGAATTTTACATGTATGGAGGCAATTGAATGACTGAGTTGGAAAGTCCTGAAAAAATAGCAAAAGACATTGCAAAACTAGAAAGAAACCTTAATCAGGTAGCTGACATCACCTTTGAAGGAAAAGAAAAAGAAGTGTATGACAGAGCTATTGACTATTGGAACGACTCCAAATATTATTTGGAAAAAGAGGATATGAGGACTGCATTCGGTTGCATTGAATACAGTCACGGATTGTTGGATGCTTTAAGGATGATTCATGGAATCATCTAAACATCAAAACATTCTATTCATTTTATATCAATAATCAACTGACAAATTTTCATATGTTTTCCATCTGCAGCCGCTCGAATTTATCGAACAACTGAATTATATTTCAATCATTAACATTAAAAAAAAAGAAAATTGAAAATCGATGTTAAACATCAATTTTACTGTTTATCAGTGAGTCATCACCTGCCGAAATGATTTCACCGTCCAAAACCTCGATAACTCTATCTGCAAGTTTAGCTACATCCATATCATGAGTTACAATTATCAATGTAACATTTTTATCTTCGTGCAAATCAATTAGTTGCTTAAGGATTTTGCTACTTGTCT